>DASWEU010000075.1:0-21258 GCA_036394595.1 Burkholderiales bacterium
TCGCGCCCGATGGATGTTGTATGTTCGAGTAGCCTCGCCCGCCGGCCCCGAGGACGTGCTTCTCGAAGAAAAGCTGCCTATATTTCAAACGCTCAATGTCTCGAGAATACCAAAGTAGATAATCGCTTACGGTTCCGAGCAAATCACCAGATGCCCCAGTGGTCTTCTGAAAGCAAATTAGGCCGCAGAAATTGCTTTGCCCAAACACTTCGTCCATCACGCATCGGACTCGGTGCAAATTTTCATCACTGATTTGCACGAAGATGCTGCCGGAGTCCGTTAAAAGCTCACGGGCCATGGCCAATCGGTCACGCAGGTACGTAAGATAAGAATGAATACCGAGCGTCCAGGTATCACGATAGGCTTTCACCATCTCGGGTTCGCGGGTGAGATCTTGCTCCTTGTCGTTTACCTTTGTTTGCCCCAGTTCCGGCTGGAAGTTCGAGGAAAATTTAATTCCATAGGGCGGATCAAGGTAAATCATTTGCACCCTGCCCGCGAGATCTTCACGCCGGGCGAGACTTGCCATGATCTGGAGCGAGTCGCCTAGGATCATGCGGTTCGCCCAGTCCACGTCATGCTGGTAGAACTGCACCGCCTTCGCATAGTCATGCTGCGGATCAGCAAAGAGATCGCGATCTATATCTTCCCGAGCCAGCACGCGCAGGATGGCCTGGGTGGAGATGCGCTCATGCATATGCAGCGCGACTGGCTCTACCTCAAACCACGGTTTCTCCTTCTTGCCGCTCCACTCTAACCACGGCTCATGCCGTCGCAGCGCCTCCGTTAGCACCTTCGCCTCCGCCGCCGAAAGCGCTCGCTGCCGGGCAATCGCCAGTAGCTCGGGCAATTTGTCCGCCTCAGTCGCCTCAGTGGCCGACCGCAGTACCGGCGGTAAATGCGGGTTATATTCGTAACGAATCTTCTTTGCTTCCTGCACAACCCCGTGCGCCTCCAGACCAGCGGGCGGAATGTTCTTGCGCTTTGCCGGATATTTGATCGAAACGACGGCGTCGCCGACATTTCCCGGAGCGGCTGAGTCTGTCTTCTTCTTGCGCGCCATTAGTTAGCTTTACCCGATTGTCTCTGCGGTGTAGATGGCCGTCGGAGCCCTAGTTTGGGCGCGAATTACAGGCCAATAGAACGGAGTTCCACGCCAGCCCTTGTCCTCGCTACCGTTCTGCCCAAGCAAGAAGAGAATGGGGTGATCCGTAGCATAGGTCTTCGCGAGCTGTCCTTCGGTTCTTTCGGAGTCGGGCGTTTCTATATAGGTAGCGTGCGAACTTTCGCTAGCCATTCGCGCGGAATTTCTATCTTTGGCCGCCCAAAGCAGTACCTTTCCGCGCTCGGAAGGTTTGGCATGCTGTTGGCTTAAATGTGTCAGAGCCGCGCTGGCGCCGTCCCAATCAAAGGGCGGCGCGTCGTCCTCTGGGAAATCCATTGTTCTTTCAATTAGCTTAAGTAGGTCAAGCGCAGTCGCGAGCGGCACAAGCACGGGTTTCGCCGCGCCATACCCGCATAATTGAACCACCTGCGAGTCAATTGCTTCGACGACTTTGCCAATTCCGTTGGCCCCTGTGCGGTGTCCCGTCTGGAACCCGATCGGAAGTATTCGCTTGTGGGGGCGAATAGTCTGGGTAGTTGCGACAAGTATCTTATTCGGGCTGCACGGTACAACCGATCCGTCCGCGGCTTTTCTAATGAATTGGACTGCCTTGTCGCCACCGTCCTCAATCGCGGCCCGCAGCGCCGCATCGAACTCTTCCATTTGGGACATTGCATGACGAATCGCTCTAGACGTGGAAAATCGTGTTACCGCCAAATCGGCTCGTCGGTAGCCATACATTCGTGAATGCTGAAGCACTGTGTCCTGCTGGAATCTGTTTGGCCTCCGGCCATAGTAGAACCCAATTAGGTTTGCCAACGTGACGCCGCGGTCAAGCACCTGGCCACCGAGGAAAATGTTAAGTGGACTACGTAGCTTCAATTGCCCTGTGCTATCCAACAACGCGGCAACATCATCATCTGAATTCACTTTTACGATCGTGACATGCCCGCTAGTCAGCGCTATGGTTACAGAGGCAAGAACATCCTTCAGAGCCGACACCGGTTGAGACGCCAGCCGCAGGGACTGCGATAGATCGTCATGGGAGGTCTTGACCAGATCGGAGAACAAAGCGCTCTTCGTTTCCGCAGCAATACCAAGTTTTGAGATGATTGTTGAAGTCAATCTCTCTTGCCATTCATGAGCATCCTTACTAGCCTCAGAATGCAGCAAGAAGGAATATCGCAATTTCTTCGGTTTGCCGCCCGCATTTGTTCCATTTATTCGCTGTACGCAAGCACCGACAATGAAATTCACGATCGCCGTCCTGTAACCTCTAATTTGCGGCGAAACTAAGACGTCATCCAATTTGAACGACCGGCCATCGGGACGTTTTAGACGGTCGAATTCCCGATGGTCAACAGTGTGATGTATCAAGCTTTCTAACGTGTCCGTCTGGCTTCGTGCCGACTCCCCGAAATACGTTTCCCCACCTACGTAGTCGGAAGGAACCGGAACGAGCTTGGTGAACGCGGGTCGCGTGGGTTTGAACTCAACGACGTTGGCGACAATTACCTCTGAGGGCTGCAAATAAAGAGAGTACGGCGTCGCCGTCACCTGCAGGAACGATGAAGACTTAATAGTCGAGCGCAAATTACTTACTTGGGTAGCGATTTTTCTAGCCTCAATCAACCCCGCCTTCTGGGAATACCCAACCGACGCATTGTCGGCCTCATCATCGATGACGATCGTCCGCTTGCTGGCCATCCCTGGATTCGTCGCAAAAAGCTCGATTAGACGATCAAGATTATCAGTTTGCTTTTTCGCTACGAATACCAGCTTCGAGTCCAATTCGAATGCTCCAAACGATGCGGGCGCGTGCATGATGTCGTAAATCTCAAGCTCACCATCATCGATAAACATCTTGAATTCACTGCCTAACCGCTTCGCAGTCTGCTCAATTAGGGCGCGTGAGTTTTTGCTTAATACGACCGCGACGTCAAAACCATTGTCAAATGCGAGCGCAAGAATGCTAATGAACGTTCGCGTCTTTCCACTCTGAACCTTGCCAAGCAACATCCCAGGCTTTTCAGACGTCGTAGCCGTGGAAAGAAGTTCGCCAACTGTTTCCTCAGCGCAACGAAAAGTAGCGGGACTGAATGAAGGGTTAGCCGCTTTGTAAGTTGTGTAGAACAGGCCACTGAGGCTTGGCATGTTTGATTGCACCTATTCTTAAATATTAGTGTTCATACGCAAGGGACACGTCCGCGTGCAATGGTATGCACGCTAGCAAGACAACCAGAGCGTACTCAACAAGCAATCCGTCGCGATCGCTATTAGCATCTTCTACTTGCAGAAACTTCCCTCCGTGGAACAAGTTATTTCGTACGCGTCTAACCATAAGTAGAACTCGTTCTGCGCGAGGGAGATTGCCATCCGGTGGCACATCCACAAACTGGATACGCTCGCCCACTAGAACCTGTTTCTTAGGTGGTTTAAGCAATAGGTATTCGACGGCCTCAGCGACCGTCTGGTCTTGCCGCATATTGAAGAGCGCATCAATCCTACGAGCGAACGTGTCCCAATCCGCCTCAACCTTCGCATCGTCACCACGAGCGAAGCCTCGTGCTTTTAGTGCATATTCAAAACGTGCAAATGTGCCCAAGAACTCGCAAGCGAGATCTCTCGGCAGATTTAGCTTTTCAAATGGCGAAGCCACGTTAACTCTGTGGCACGCCGTTAGATGGACTCTTGGTTACGGCATCAGCGAATGTCTGGGGCGAAGGAGCGCCGTGTCCAAGCCAATCAAAGGTAAATACTTCTTGCTGCACTCGGGGAATATCACTTGCCGCAATGAATCCCGATCCGGGCATCCCAGTATCGGAACTAACGACCAGAATAGTCAGCGGCGGTAGGCTGTGTAGTAGGCAATATGACTGAATCGGTTCGAGTAATTGTCCCAAACCCGCTTGCGGTACGCCGATAAGGCGCGAGACAAGTGGATAGGTGAGAACTTGGCGATTTCTGGACGCAAGCGCTAGTACTGCCCAGATTTGTAATGCTCGCTCGGATATTCGCATGTATGCCCCTCAAAAATGCTTCGCTCCGTACCTAAATCCGAAATTGGTTAGTGCAGACGCGCCCAGCAGTCGTACTCCATCATGGGCTTCGTTTTCATTTTGAGAAACGCATCCGCTTGGCGCTTCCCTAAAGCCGCGCTTCCGGCCTTGTGCACATGCTGGAGGTGCCAGGCACTATGCCGAAAGGATTCTCCAATGAGCTCGAGAGGATCGGCTTTCCGATCGCGAATTCCTCCAAAGCGAACGACCAAGCGTGCGTTCTTACTGGATGCGAGCGCTGCGTTGTTCCAAACTTGCTTGAGTTGAGTAGCAAAGATTTCCGGACTCATGTGGTTCAGTTGACCACTAGCCACATAATCGACGTGGTCCGGGCCGCCCATGAACCAGTAACGCAGCCATTGGTCTTGCACGTAGGTTCGCATGCCGTAATACGGCGGAGAGGTGATGACCCAGTCAAAGGTCCGCTCTTGAGAAATTGCCAGGAGCCCTCCCACCCTCCGACTATCGCCAAGCAGAGCAATGCCTTTGACCGCGGGAAGGTGTTCGCTCAGGTAGCGCTCTGCCCTGGTCCGAATGATCTTTAGCACATCAGCTTGTGGCGGCAGCAGCTTGCGATGCTTCCAGAATCTTGCCGCGTATCCTGGCTTTGGAGCATAGGTCCGCGTGCACTGGTTGGAGAAGTACGTCGCACCACCCTTCGCTCGCGGGCCATGCAAGGCGCCAAGGACAATCGCGCGAAGCACTCGCCGCGCCTGCGAAGAACAATTCGCTAGCAATGCTTCCCGCAGTCGGCAAATCAAGAGCAATACTTCAGGCCGGTACGCCAGATTCCAGAACTCCCCCGAGGGGAGTTTTACTCTTGCACCTTCGCCGAGTATTCGGCGGGCAGCATCGACTACGGCCCCCGGAGTAGTAGTGGCGAGTTTCGCGGAAGTGATTGCAGTTGCGACGGGATTGCTATCGACACCAACACTGTCAAGGCCAGCAAGACGCGCCGCAAAGTTGGTGGTACCTCTCCCGCAAAAGGGGTCGAATACTCGTTGGCCTTTGCGCGCATACGTGTCGAGGATGTTCCTCGGAAACTCAAGAGGGAACATCGTGAAATAAGGGCATATCGCGTTCAGCGACCCTACATTCGCGGACGACGTCATCGCTTAAGGCGCACGTATGTCTTGTTCCCTCGTTGGGAATTCCTATAGGACTCCCAAGCTTTGTTCTGCTCCCCGAGGATCTCGTCCATTGCCTTTCGCACGAGGTGATAAGCAATCGTGTCTCGATCATCCAGCTCCTTCGGGAGCCTCTCGAGAAGGTATGCTTTCAAACTTCCCCACGCCGCGCCCATTTCAGAGCGGACTCGCCCCATCAGGCCAGCGTCTTCGCGAAGCGACGCAATGGCCTGCGCCTCGATCTGCCCCAGAACGTCGACGGGCCGGTCTTCGGCCGCATCTGCTTCGGTAGGTTCTAGCGCGAATGATGGCTGTGCCGCTGCAGGTTTCGCAGCGGGGCCAGCGGCACCAAAAAGTTTGCGCAGCTCGAGCGCATAGGTTGCCGCTTGTGGTTTCTTGTAGCCGGGATCGGCCATGGCGTGCATACGCTCGAAGGAAAGCACTCTCAGGCTCACCGGGTAGGGCTTGCCTCCGACCGAGCTCCAGAACACACCCTGCCCCGGAATGGGTTCGTTCAACAACGAGCTAAGGAGGTCATCGCTGAAGTGGGAGTTCGCTTTCTTCAGAGTGACCAGATCGGCTGCTGATAACAAGTGAAAGATGAACCAGTTGTCGCCCTGGCTGAGGATTTCGACTGGAATACTTCCTGGTTGCTGCGTGATGAGCACGGCGCCGAGGTCGTACTTCCGTCCCTCCTTCACCCAGGCCACATACGGTTCCGACGCGCTTGCGTTCTCGTTGAGAACCGATTGCGCCTCTTCCACGACTGCTATCGTGGGGATCGTTTTCGGATCGGCGCTGGTGAACTCCTGCTGATTGCGGTCAAAGATGCGGCGCAGGATGAGGCCCGACAGCACCATGGCCTGACCGCCTCGCATCTGCGAAACGTCGATGACGCAGAGCTTCCCCTGCGAGAGCGCATGTACCAGCATGTCCATGAGCTGGCTGCTGCGGTCGTGGAGCATCTTCACGATCCCGGTCATGTTCGCCCGGGCCGCCAGCGCCTCGGCCTCCTGACGCTCCGAGTCGAGATCCAGCAGATCGCAGATGTCCTCGAGCGGAGCGGCGTTTCCGTTCTGGTCGATCAGGTTGACCAGACGCTCCCAGCGCTCCTGGGACAGGGATCTAAGCTTCCTTACGTTCTGCTGGTCTTGCCGCTCGGGGGACAGGGCGATCGCGATCACGTCTCCTGGACGCAGGCGCCGTATGTCGAGCCGGATGCCGCCGGCGACGAACGACTGGTAGTAGGGGCTTGGGTTCTGGCGTGAGGTGAACACCACGAGCTTGTCGACTAGGTCGGGCACGTCGCAGAAGCCCGGCCGACCTTTGTCGTCAGGCCAGAAATATTCGCCATCCGGATCGAAGATTACCGTCCCGACCGGCACCTTCTTTCCGGCTCGCTTTTCTACCATCGGCGTCTGGCGGTACAAGGTGCTGAAAAGGAGCTTGTTGAGGTTCGATTTTCCGAAGCCAGCGCGCGCGAACACAAAGCTGCGCCGTGAAACCAGCGATTCGATAGGGAAGCAAACCTGCGTCTCGGGCTTTACGACTTGCATCCAGTCGTGAATTTCAACGCTTTTGTTGTCCCCGGCGTAAACATATTCGCCGAATGCAAGGTGCCCGACGGCCGCGCCACGAATGTTGTGACCAGCGATCTCGCGTAACACGTCCGGAGAAGGAAAAGCAACCGGGCTTCCTACATGAGGCAATCGCCTGTGCGACGGCACGAAAGTCAACTTCGCGCCCGAGCGCCGCTCGACGCCTAGGACACGGATATTCACCCGGTACTTGAGATATTGCTCACGCAGGTCTTCCGGAACGGGCCTATCCTCACGGACCGCGCGGATGTTGAATTCTTCGCCTGACCCGAAAGACAGCTTCCCTTCCGAAGAAAACGAGGCAATGCGGCCGAGCACCGCCTCGTCTGGAGTTTCGAGCTGGACCAGCACGAATTGCCCGTGCATCGGAATGTTCTGAAAGTCGTTGCGGTATGGGAGCACGAGGTCGGCATGAAACTCGAGCCCGCCCTGCTGGAATCCGCGAAAGATACCGACGATCTGCTGTCGGGGAAACAATTCTAGATCGGCCATTTCGCGATCTCCTACCCGTATCGCTTCTGCGCAGGATCGGCATCCTGCAATTGAAAGACATCGAGCGTCCGTGACTGGTCGCCGAGCGTTCGGCGGATTCCTTCATAGATGTAGTCCTGAAGGATGTCGAAGTCGAAGTCGACCAATGCCGCGTTCTCGTGCGCCTTCTGCAGGCAGCGAGGATAGTGAGGTACCGGGAAACCGTTGATGGCGTCTGCAAGCATCGAGCCGAGAATGACCTGAGCGTCGTCCTTCTGCGCGGTGAAAATGTCCACCGGCCACACGTGATCACGCGGGTGGGATCCGAATTTCACCAGAAACATCTTTCCGCCGACGAACTTATTGATCTCACGGCCTTCGCTTTCGCGATCGTCACCACGCGCAAATTCCGACCACACGTAGGCCTTCTCCTCGACATCTCTCGGGACCTCTACGAACGCTGGATAGTCCGTTTGCAGAACGTGCTCAAGTGCCATTGCGAGGCGATAGCGCGCAAGTACCTTACTATGCTTCGCCACACCAGCGATGTAGATTCGGCGGCGATTGCGCGTCCATTGCTGATCGATCCTCTCCTTGATTCCCGCGATCAGACGCGCAAAGTTATCCCCAGCGAACACTTTGCTTCGAAGGAGCCCATCGCAAATGATGAGCGTGTCTGTGCCGAAATCCTTCTTCAGGATGGAAAACAGAATCGCCCACTCGAAGAGCTCGCGATAGACCTGAACCCAGCTCGGCGAAACAGGAACGCCTTTGTCCTTGGGACGGATCATGTGCGAAAGGCGCGGCAAAGTGTCGGCGTTCACGTATTTCATCATCTCGCCGAGCGCCGAGTTCGGCACACCCTGCGCGTCAAGGTGCCGGCGGCCGAGTACTTCGATCGGGGTAGTAGGGGATATCGCCTCTAAGCAGTACTCGTTGTTGCTCGAGTCGACTACGCGGATTAGCTGAACGAGGAACGGATCGAATTGAAGCTGATTGTTCCCCCCATCCGTTCCTACAAGGGAAATAGACGTCGTAGCCCGCGGTTGTATGCGTTTCGTCTGCTGCTTGAGGGGCCGGATCTCGTCTCGCAGTTCCTGCAAAATACCTTGGTCATTGACTAGGCATTCGGCGATTGCCTGCTTGAGCTGTGCTTGGCTCGCAGGATCAAACATAGGATTCGAGAGCGGGCCTCGCCGCCTCTTTTGTATTCATGCTGACCTCCTCCCTCGGAAGGTCGGGTCATTCTAGGCCGCTCCGCGCCTACTGCGGGTAATTGCGCCGATCGCGCTCATCCACAACCAAGCTTGTCTCCGCAATTAGGTATAGCTGATGAACTCGACCGCCACCTTGGACGCGGCGCGAGGCTGGCCGAAGGCGAGCCAGCCGCGCTTGCGCAGTGTCAGCTCCTCGCGCTCTAGCAGCACTTCTTCTTCGCCCTGGATCGTGACGTAGGTACCGTTCGAGCTGGTGTCGGCGATGACGAAGTTGTCGCCGCGCCGCTCGATGGTGCAGTGGTGGCGCGACACCTGGTCGTCGTCGACCACCAGGCCCGAGTCCGCGTCGCGGCCGATGATCACCGCGTCCTTCTCGCGCCGGCGCTCGACCTCGCCGCCGCGGTACTTGAGCTTGATCTTCCGCATGCCCTGCACGTGCTCGGTGCGCCGCCGCGCCACCAGCGTGGCGTTGTCGTCGGCCTGCCAGACGAGCTCGCAGAGCTCGACCGGGTCGGAGCGGCCCTTGATCTCAACGGTGGCGAGCTTGCGCACCCACGGCCGGTAGAGCGGCGAGAACAGCGCCGCCGTCTCCTGCGTGGTGATGATCTGCCCCTTCGCCGCCTTCTCGCCGAGGCGCGAAGCGAGGTTGACGGTATCGCCGAAGACGTCGGTTGCCTTCTGGATCACCGGCCCGTGGTGAAAGCCGATGCCGAGGCCGAGCTTGCCCGTGGCGATCGCCGGAATGTCCTTCAGCGCCGTGTGGATGGCGACCGCCGCGTCGGCGGCGGCATCGGGGGTGGCGATGAGGATCATGGCCCGGTCGCGCTTGGTCGTCGCGACCCGGCCGCCGCAGGACGCCGCGGCGCCGCCGATACGGTCCAGGCAGCGCGCGACGGCTTCCTGGCCCGCGGCGTCGATCGCCGCCCCGACGCCTGCGGAAGCGCCGTTGAAGCCGGCGAACATCACGGTGGTTTTGCGATTCGAGTCCATCCCCTCGCCCAAGCTAACGGAGAAGGTCGCCGGCCGCAACAGCGGCGCGGCGACTAGCTTTTCAGCCGGTAGCCGGTCCGGAAGATCCACCACACCACGGCCAGGCACAGGAGGAGGAAGGCGAGCGTGGCCGCCAGGCTTATCCCCACCGCCACGTCGGCGGCTCCGTAGAAGCTCCAGCGGAAGCCGCTGACCAGGTACACCACCGGGTTGAACAGGCTGAAGGTGCGCCAGGCCGGCGGCAGCATGTCGATCGAGTAGAAGGCGCCGCCGAGGAAGGTGAGCGGCGTCATGACCAGCATCGGGATGAAGTTGAGCTGCTCGAAGCTGTTGGCCCAGATGCCGAGGATGAAGCCGAACAGGCAGAAGGAGACCGCGGTGAGCACCAGGAAGGCGGCCATCCAGGCCGGGTGCAGCACCTGCACCGGCACGAACAGGTTGGCGGTCGAAAGGATCACCAGGCCGAGGATGATCGACTTGGTGGCCGCCGCGCCGACGTAGGCGAGCACGGTCTCGAAGGGCGACACCGGCGCCGACAGCAGCTCGTAGATGGTGCCGGTGAACTTCGGCAGGTAGATGCCGAAGCTCGCGTTGTTGAGGCTCTCGGTGAACACCGACAGCAGCACCAGCCCCGGCACGATGAAGGCGCCGTAGGGCACGCCGTCCACCTCGGTCACGCGCGAGCCGATGGCGGCGCCAAAGACGACAAAGTAAAGCGAAGTGGTGATCACCGGCGTCGCCAGGCTCTGCCACAGCGTGCGCCGGAAGCGGGCAAATTCGAAGCGGTAAATGGCGCGGACGGCGTGGATATTCATGCGTTGATCAGGTCGACAAAAATGTCTTCCAGCGAGCTCTGGCTGGTCTGCAGGTCCTTGATGCCGATGCCGAGCTCGGCGAGGCGGCCGAGCAGCGAGGCGATACCCTGCTTGTCCTCGGCGTCGTAGGTGTATTCGAGGTCGCTGCCGCCGTTCTGGATCGCCAGGCGCCACCCGCCCAAGCCCGCGGGAATGGCGGCGAGCGGCGCCGCCAGGTGCAGCGTGAGCTTCTTCTTGCCGAGCTTCTTCATCAGCGTGGCCTTCTCCTCGACCACGATCAGGCGGCCCTTGCTGATGACGCCGATGCGGTCGGCCATCTCCTCCGCCTCCTCGATGTAGTGCGTGGTGAGGATCACGGTGACGCCGCGCGCGCGCATGGCGCGCACCAGCTCCCACATGTCGCGGCGCAGCTCGACGTCGACGCCCGCCGTCGGCTCGTCGAGGAACAGGATCTCGGGCTCGTGCGCGAGCGCCTTGGCGATCAGCACCCGGCGCTTCATCCCGCCCGACAGCGTCATGATCCTGGCGTCGCGCTTGTCCCACAGCGACAGGTCGCGCAGCACTCTTTCGAGGTGCGCCGGGTCGGGCGCCTTGCCGAACAGGCCGCGGCTGAAATTGATGGTGCCCCACACCGTCTCGAACATGTCGGTGTGCAGCTCCTGCGGCACCAGGCCGATCTTCGAGCGCGCCGCGCGGTAGTCGCGAACGATGTCGTGGCCGTCGACCCGCACGCTGCCCGAGCCCGGCGTGACGATGCCGCAGACAATGCTGATCAGGGTGGTCTTGCCCGCGCCGTTGGGGCCGAGCAGCGCGAAGATCTCGCCCTTGCGGATCTCGAGGTCGACCGCGTCGAGCGCCTTCAGCCCGGAGGCGTAGGTCTTGGTCAGCCCGGAAATGGAGAGGACAGAATTCATCGCACCGCCGGCAGTGTATCCAACCGGCGGTGCGGGAGACGGCTGTTACTGCAGGTATTCGGGCGCCGCGGTCCGGTCGGTGACCGACGGGCCGCTCGCGCAGGCAAAGCTCTCCGCGGCGTTGGGGTCGCCGCTCCCGGTGTAGCGCGGGAAGAGCGGAAACGGGCACAGCGGCCGCATCATCTGCACCCCCGACGACGCGGAGTCGCCCGCGTACTTGGTGGCGACGATGCTCTCGGGCGCATTGCCGCGCTCGACCCAGTCGATGAGCGCGAGCAGCACGTCGTGGGCGGCGTCGATCGCGGCCGGCGGCGGCGCGACGATGCTCGAGCTGAACAGGTTGCCGAAGGCGTTGGGCCCGGCGCCGCGCGAGCAGTGGCCCATCCCCGGCACCAGGAACAGCCGGAAGAACTGCTGCGTGCGCTTCAGCGCGAGCGGCGCGCTCTTCGACTGCAGCGCGAGCACGCGGTTGTAGTAGTTCACCGTGTCCTGCGGATTGATGATCGGGTCTGCCGTGCCGTGGTAGGCGAGGAGCTTGCCGCCGAGCGACTGGAACGCGCCGAGGTCGGCGTTGTTCGCGTTGAGGATCGGCGCGAGCAGCTGGTCGACCGCGGTCATGTCGAAGCCGAAGTCGTAAGTCGGCCATAGCCACGCCGGGCCGAACACCCACTTGAAGAGTGAGCCGAACGGCGGCTCGGCATTGGATTGCTGCGAGTTCCAGCCGAGCTCCGAGGCGTTCTCGCTGCCGCGCATCCAGCCCGGGTAGATCAGGTGGCCGTTGCCAGGGTTGCGCGGACCTTCGTAGCCTGCACGTGCCGTCTGCACCTGCCCGGGCAGGAGGCAGCCGGGGCCGTCGAGCGCCGTGCACTGGATGCTCGCCGGATCCCAGTCGCAGGCGCGCGGGTCGGTGAGGAAGGCGTCGGTGGCAAGCCCGCCGCTCTTCACGTTGCACGCGGCGACCACCGAGCTCGTGATCAGGTTCACCTTGTCGGAGGTGATGTAGCCGTCGGGCAATGCGCGGCTGGCGCGGTAGAACCACAGCACGTTGGTATGCAGGTGGGTGCGATTGTTCGCCGGCGAGCCCGCGATGATGCCGTGGTAGTCGTCCGGGTAGCGCTGCGCTTCCATCAGCGCCTGCTGGCCGCCGGTCGAGCAGCCGTGGAAGTAGGCATAGTGCGGCGCGCTGCCATAGAAGGCGCGCGCGATCTCCTTCGACACCACCGTCATCAGGTGCGTCGCGCGGTGGCCGAAGTCGACCCACTTCTGCGGGTGGCCGACCAGCGCGTCGGCGTCGGTGTTGCTCGAGGGCGTGGTGCCCATGTCGGTGGTGCCGCTCGCGATGCCGAGCTTGAGCGCGGCGACCATCGCCGGCACCGCGATGGCGATGTTGCCGCCGTAGCCGCCGTTGCCCAGGCCGAGGAAACGCCCGCTCCAGCCGGGATCGGGCAGCCACAGCTCCATGTTGATGAGCGAGTCGCTGGTCGGCGTGAGGGTCGCGCTCACGCGGCAGAAGGGCGGCACCGAATCGTAGCGCTGGCCGTCCGGCGCGGTGAACGAGGGGCCGGGAACGGGAGTCGCCGAGGTGACGGTCGCATCCGGGTAATGAAAGCTCATCAGGAACGCGCAGTCGGCGGCTCGTGCGCCGGTCACGGCCGCGAGCGCGAGGAGCGCGGCAAGTAGTGCCTTCATGGTCACCTCCTGCCGGCCACTGTCCTCGCGCCGTATTGCGGCAGTGAGGAACCGCTGCGCGCCGCCCTAGTCCTTTCGGCGCAGGCCGACTAGGCCGTCCTGGGCTGCTTCCCGCCTGCGTGCGCGAGCCACGCGCGCGCGGTGTGCGAAAGGTGCCCGCCGCGCCGCCAGGCGAGCGCGACCCGCCAGGTGCATTTCGGCTCGTCGAGCCGCACGGCGCGCACGGAGCGATGGGGACGCTGCTCGGTCACGGCGCGCGGCACGAAGCCGATCCCGACCCCGGCGGCCACCAGCTCGAAGATGAAGTCGACCTGGCTGCTGCGCGCGGAAATCTTCGGCGTGATTCCCGCCTCGCGGCAGGCGCCGAGGATCAGCTCGGCGAGCGCGCCGCCCTCCTCGCCCAGGATGAAGGGCGAGGCCGCGAGCTTCGCCACGCGCACCGTATTGCGGCCGGCGAAGCGGTGCTCGCGCGGCAGCAGCGCCACCAGCGAGTCGCTGCTGACGTCCTGCCATTCGAATTCGCGCGCGATCGGGTGCACGAGGGCGGCGAGGTCCACCTCTCCCGCGCGCAGCGCCTCCTCCAGGCCTTTCCGGTTATGCACGCTCAGGTCCACCTCGACGCCAGGGTAGCGCCGCCGGAACGAGGTGAGCTGCGGGGCGAAGAGGGCGCTGGTACCCATGCGCGCGAAGCCGAGGCGCAGGCGGCCGCGCTTCAGGCCGCGCAGGTCGTCGAGCTCCGCGACCAGGTTCTCGCTCTCGGCGAGCAGGCCCAGCGCGCGGCGGTAGACGATCTCCCCGGCGGCGGTCAGTTCGGCGCGCTGGCCGATGCGGTGGAGGAGAGGCGCGCCCAGCTCGCTTTCCAGCTGCCGGACCGCCTTGCTGACGGTCGGCTGCGACGCGAAGCTGGCCTCGGCGGCGCGCGAGAAACCGCCCTGCCGCACCACCTCGACGAACATCTTCAGCCGGCGCAGGCTGAGGTCTATTCGCATATGGCATGGATTGTATTACTTTAATTCACTTTCGCTATACCGCGCGCAGGCCGAGAATCGGCGCCGCAATGAACTTCGCCATGCCGACCCTCAGCATCGCGCAGGCCGCGCCGGCGGTGCTGGCGGCATTCCTCAGCTCGCTGGTCGAGGCGGTGGAAGCGCTGACGATCGTGCTGTCGGTCGCCGCCGTGCGCGGCTGGCGGCCGGCCGGGCTCGGCGCGCTCGCCGGCTTCGCCTCCCTCGCGCTGATCGTCGTCGCATTCGGCTCGTTCCTCGGCCGCGTGCCGTTGCAGGCGCTGCAACTGGTGATCGGGGTCTTGCTGCTCCTCTTCGGGCTGCGCTGGCTGCGCAAGGCGATGCTGCGCGCGGCGGGCCGGGTGCCGCTGCATGACGAGACCGCCGTTTTCGCGGCCGCCACGGCGGAGCTGCGCGCGCAGGCGCTGCGCCAGGCCGCGCGCCTGGACTGGCTCGCCGGGCTCGCCAGCTACAAGGCGATGCTTCTCGAGGGGCTCGAGGTGGTGTTCGTCGTCATCGCGGTCGGCGCGGGCGGCGACCTTCTCCTGCCCGCGAGCGTCGGCGCGCTCGGGGCCTGCGCACTCGTCGCCGCCGCGGGTTGCCTGATCCATCGACCGCTCGCGCGCGTGCCCGAGAACACGCTCAAGTTCTGCGTCGGCGTCATGCTGACCGCGTTCGGCGTGTTCTGGGCCGGAGAGGGCCTGGGCGTGCCCTGGCCGGGCGCGGACCTCTCGATCCTCGGATTGGCGGCCTTGTTCCTGGCGCTGGCGCTCGCCGGCGTCGGCGTGATGCGCAAACCCTCGCTCTAGGGCAGGGCCCGGCGTTGGAATTCCGAATTGCGGTTGACCCCGGCGGCTTCGTCCGTTGCGTCTTCGAGGGAGAGCTGGACCTCGGCGCCGCGAAGCTGGCCTGGCGCAAGGCGAGCAGCCTCGCGTTCGAGCAGGGCCGCGGCGTGCTGTACGACGCAAGGCGCGCCAGGAACCGCTGCAGCTACCCAAGCCTTTACCGCTTCGCCCACGACCGGGAGCAGAGCCACGAGCGCGCCAGCCGCTCCACCTGCAGGATCGCGATCCTGTCCCAGGAGAACGTCGACAGCGTGCGCTGGGCGTTCCTCGTGTTCGCGGCCCAGAACTACGGGCCGCAAATGCGGCTATTCCACGAAGAAGCCGCCGCCGTCGGCTGGCTTACCTCCTGAGGACGAGCCTGGTCATCGCGAGCCCTACTTTCGCAATGCGCCGAACACCTTCTTGATGATGGCGGTCCCGGTGCCGACCGGGTCCTTGCGGATTTTCTTCTCCTCTTCGGCCACCATCAGGTAGAGGCCGTCGAGGGCTTTCTGCGTCACGTATTCGTCGAGGTTGGCGTCGGCCTTGTCGATGACGCCGAGCGAGGCGCCCTTCTCCGCGTAGTCGTTGTACTTCTGCGCCACGCCCACCTTGGCGGTGGATTTCTTCACGATCGGCAGGAAGCGCTCGTGCAGCTGCTTCGAGGTGGTGCGCTTGAAGTAGGCGGTGCCGGCGGTGTCGCCGCCGGTGAGGATGCCCTTGGCGTCCTGCACGCTCATTTTCTTCACCGAATCGACGAAGAGCTGCTTCGCCTCGGGCACCGCCTGCTCGGCGGCGCGGTTCATGGCGACGATCAGCTCGTCCGCGTACTTGCCCATGCCGAGGCGGTGCATCGCCTTCTCGGCGCGCTCGAGCGAATCGGGCAGGTCGATGCGCACCTTCGGATTGCGCAGGAAGCCGTCGCTCTTGCCGAGCGAGGCCACCGCCGCATGGGAGCCTTTCTCCAGCGCCGCCTTGAGGCCGGCGACGGCGTCCTTGTTCGTGATGTCGTCAAGGCTTGCCATTGCGCTTACCGCAAGAACAAGAAAACCAACAAGCACGAGGGCTCTCATCAGTAGGGCGTGCCGTCCTTGCGGAAAAAGCGCCACTGGCCGGCGCCGGCGGCCTCGGCCACCAGGTCGTCGTCGGGATAGCTCGCCCCGTCGCCGGGGATGCGGTCGCCGATCTCGAGGTAGAGCACGTCGGACTTGGTCCGGTTGACGAGGTGGTGCGCGTCGCCGTTGGCCGCCTTGAAGCCGGCGCACATGCCCGGCTCGAGGCGCGATTCGCCCGCATTCGTCACCAGGGTGGGATGGCCTTCCAGCACGTAGATGAACTCGTCCTGCCGGGTATGCACGTGCCGCAGCGCCGAAATTGCGCCCGGCGCGAGGCGCGTCAGGTTGACGCCGAAGTTCGTGAGCCCGAACAAGTCGCCCAGCTTGCGCTTCTCCCGCCCCTTGACGCGCGAATAAAAGGGCTCCGGGTAGTTCGAAAGCTTCGCGTTCGGCGGCGCGTCAAGCGCCTTGATCGATACCGGCTTCATGGGCTTGCTGGTCGGCATGGTAGGAGGAACGGACGAGCGGTCCGATGGCGGCGTGCTTGAATTTCATCTGCTTTGCCTCCTTCTCGAACATCGAAAATGTTTCAAGAGGCACATATCTCTCTACTACCAGGTGGTGCGGCGAAGGCTGCAGGTACTGGCCGATGGTGAGCATGTCGACGTCATGCGCGCGCAGGTCGCGCATCACGGCGAGGATTTCCTCGTCGGTCTCGCCCAGGCCGACCATCAGGCCGGATTTGGTCGGAACCGAAGTGCAGTGCTTCTTAAACAAAGAAAACAACCCCAAGGAATGTTGATAATTTCCTCCCGGTCGCGCCTGCTTGTAGAGCCGCGGCACGGTCTCGAGGTTGTGGTTCATGACGTCGGGCGGCGCGGCGGCGAGGATTTCCAGCGCGCGCTCCATGCGCCCGCGGAAATCCGGTACCAGCACCTCGATGGTGGTCTTCGGTGAAGCTTTTCGTACTGCAGTAATGCAATCGACGAAGTGTTTCGCGCCGCCGTCCTTCAGATCATCCCGATCAACGCTCGTAATCACCACATAAGAGAGATTTAATTTAAAGATCGTAGAAGCCAGATGCTGCGGCTCCTCCGCGTCGGGCGCGAGCGGCCGGCCGTGCGCCACGTCGCAGAACGGGCAGCGGCGCGTGCAGATGTCGCCGAGGATCATGAAGGTCGCGGTGCCCTTGCCGAAGCACTCGGCGATGTTCGGGCACGAGGCCTCCTCGCACACCGTGTGCAGCTTCTGCTCGCGCAGGATCTGCTTGATCTCATGGAAGCGCGAGTTCGGGCTCGGCGCGCGCACGCGGATCCAGGCGGGCTTGGGCAGCGGCGTGCGTGCCGCCTGCGGGACGATCCTGATCGTCTTCGCCTGGCCCTTTTCCTTGACGCCGGCTTCACGCATCGCCGAGATTTCTCACAATGAGCTTTGCGATTTCCTGACCAAGAAATTCCGTTGATTCGGTAAAACCCAAATCCTTCATCTGTGTGACCGGCAGTCCCGGATAACCACAGGGATCTATAGCGGAGAACGGCGAGAGGTCCATGTCCACGTTGAGCGCCACGCCGTGGTACGCGCGCCCGCGCCGCACGCGGATGCCGAGCGCGGCGATCTTGGCGCCGTCGACGTAGACGCCCGGCGCGCCGGCCTTGCGCTCGCCCGTAATCACGTTGGCGCCGAGAAGGTCGATCACCGACTGCTCGAGCAGCCGCACGAACTGCCGCACCAGGATGCGCCGGCGCGCGAGGTCCACCAGCGTGTAGACCACCGCCTGGCCGGGCCCGTGGTAGGTGATCTCGCCGCCGCGGTCGGACTGCACCAGCGGAATGCCGTTCGCGATCTCGGGAACCGCCGCGCCCTGCCCCAGCGTGTACACCGGCGGGTGCTCGACGATCCAGAGCTCATCCGCAGTTGATTCTTCTCTGTTGTCAGTAAAATCCTTCATTGCCTGAAATGTCTCGGCGTAAGGCAAAGTTCCCAAGGATTTCAAAACCAAGTCTTCGACCAGCGTCATAGGACCATCACCACGGTCGGATCGTCGCAGAGGTCGCGGTACAGCGAGTCGAGCTGCTCGCGCGAGGTGGCGCGCACGACGCAGGTGAGGCTGAGGTAGGTGCCCTGGCGGCTCGGCCGCGTCTCGACAGTGGACAGGTCGAAGTCGGGCACATGGCGCCGCACGATCGCCAGCACCGATTTCGCAAAGCTGCCCTCTTTCCGTCCCATGATCTTCAGCGGAAAGTCGCAGGGATAGTCGAGCGGCGATTCGGACACGGCTTGCAGATCAGACAGAGACAGCCTCTCGCTTGCCGGCGCGCATCACTTTCTGCTTGAACTCCTGGTAGAGCCGGTACATGCGCCGGAACACCGGCCCGGGACGCCCGTCGCCGACCCTGGCGCCATCCAGCGAAACGATGGCGAACACTTCGCGCGACGAGGAGGTGATCCAGATCTCGTCGGCCGCGCGGACCTCGGCCTCCGTGATCGACTTGAATTCGAACGGCAGCTGGTTCTCGCGCGCCAGCTCCACCACGACGTCGTAGGTGATGCCCGCCAGGATCAGGTGGCTCTTGGGCGGCGACTGGATCACGCCGCCCTTGACGATGAAGACGTTCGAGGCCGAGGCCTCGGTGAGGCGGCCGTCGCGGAACAGGATGGTTTCGGCCGCGCCGCTCTCGGCCGAGAGCTGACGCAGCAGAACGTTGCCGATGAGCGAAGTGGACTTGATGTCGCAGCGCAGCCAGCGGTTGTCGGGCGCGCTCAGCGCGGCGCCGCCGCGCTCCACCTGCGCCGCGGGCGGATTCACCAGCGGGTTGGACATCATGAATACGGTCGGCTCGACGTTCTTCGGGAAGGCGTGGTCGCGCTTCGCCACGCCGCGCGTGACCTGGAAATAAACGCCCTGGTCCGCGAAGGACTGGGCGTCGATCAGCCGGAAGATGTGGCTGCGCCACTCTTCGCGCGAATACGGGTTGCGGATCGAGACCGCGGCGAGGCTGCGCTCCAGTCGCTCCAGGTGCTCGCGCAGGCGGAACGGCACGCGCGAGTAGACCGGCACCAGCTCGTAGACGCCGTCGCCGAAGATGAAGCCGCGGTCGAGCACCGAGACCCTGGCCTCGCCGGACGGGAGGAATTTTCCATTGAGGAAAACCGTCATTTCAGCCATAGCCGCAGTGTATCCCACGCTCGTCCGAGCAAACCCGCCGCGGCCACCGCTTCGAGCGCGACGACGGGATGTTCGCCGTAGGGTTTTCCGTCGAGGCTCACGCGCACCGCGCCGACGCGCTGGCCGCGCGCGAGCGGCGCGACCAGCGGCTGGGCCGAGACGAGCTCCGCCTTGAGGTGCCCGGCCTCGCCCTTGGGCACGGCGACGAACAGGTCCTCGGCAAGCCCGATCTTCACCGCCGGCGCGGCGCCTTTCCACACTTCCAGCGACTTCACCGTTTCGCCCGCGGCGTAGAGCTTGACGCTGTCGAAGAACTGGAAGCCCCAGTTGAGGAGCTTCTGCGATTCCTGCGTGCGCGCGGCCTCGGAAGTCGCGCCGAGCAATACCGAGAGCAGGCGGCGGCCGCGGCGGCGCGAAGAGGCGACCATGCAGTAGCCCGCGGCCTCGGTGTAGCCGGTCTTCACGCCGTCGACGCTCGGGTCGAGCCACAGCAGCCGGTTGCGGTTGGGCTGCGCCACGCTGTTGTAGGTGAATTCCTTCTGCGCGTAGTACTGCGCGTAGTCCGCCGGGAAATCACGGATCAGCGCCGCCGCGAGCAGGTAGAGGTCGCGCGCCGTGCTGTAGTGCTGCGGGTGCGGCAGCCCGGTGACGTTCATGAAGCGCGAGTCCTTCATGCCGAGCCGCGCCGCCTCGCGGTTCATCACGGCGACCAGGCCCTCCTCCGACCCCGCGATCGCTTCGGCGAGCGCGATGCAGGCATCGTTGCCCGATTGCACCACCATGCCGCGCACCAACTCGTCCACCGTCACCGGCCGCCCCGGCTCGATGAACATGCGCGAGCCCGGCGCCCGCGCCGCGCGCTCCGACACGCTCACTTGCCGGCCCGCCGAGAGTTTGCGATCGCGCAGCGCCGCAAACACCACGTAGGCCGTCATCAACTTGGTGAGCGACGCCGGCTCGATGCGCTCGTCGGGTTTCTCGGCGCCGAGCACCTGGCCGCTGGTCAGGTCGGCGACGATCCACGCCTTGCCGACGACCGACGGCGGCTTGGGCGCGGCAGCGAGCGCGCCACTGCAAAGCCAGCACAGGATCAGGACCGGCAGGCGCATCTAGCGAACGACGAGCAGCGCCTTCAGGTCCAGCAATCGCTCGATGCGCTCGGCGACGGGCCGCGCGTCGTCCGGCGAGCGGTAAGGCCCCACTTGCAACCGCCATAGGTTTCCACTCATCAGGACTTGCGAGCTTTCCTTCAACGCGGCGATTTCCCTCACCACCCGGTCGCGCAGAGATTCGGCGTTTTCCTTCGATGAAAATGCCCCGAGTTGTACATAGACGCCTTCGCTTTTCGCCTGTGGGGTTTCGACAGGAATCTTTGTTTGTGGGGCTGCACCAGGAACAATGGCTTCCACCTCCACTTCGGCGCTGCCGGCCTGGATGTAGCCGAGTCGATTGGCCGCCGCGTAGGACAAGTCCATGATGCGCCCGCCGAGGAACGGCCCGCGGTCGTTGATGCGCACCACCACGCTCCTGCCGTTCTTCACGTTGGTGACGCGCGCGTAGCTCGGGATCGGCAGCGTCGGGTGCGCGGCGCTCATCTTGTACATGTCGTAGACCTCGCCGACCGAGGTTTTCTGCCCGTGGTAGCGCCGGCCGTACCAGCTCGCCATGCCGCGCTGGCGGAACGGCTGCACCGAGGCGAGCGGGACGAATTCCTTGCCGAATTGCTGGTAGGGCCGGTTGGCAAATCGGTTCAGCGGCTCGCTCCTCGGCATTGCATCGGGGATCTTGTCGAGGTCCGGCGGGTGGCGGTCGCCCGGCCCGTCGTCCATGTAGTAGCCGCCTTTTGCCGAGGTCGGTCCCGGGCCATCAGATTTCCGCGGTGAAGAACCACATCCCGCCAAAAGCGAAATCAGAATTAAAAGACAGAGCCTCTTCATCCCTCGTACACCACATTTCCGGCAAGCACGGTGTAGCGCACGCGTCCGGCGAGCTCATGGCCGAGGAACGGCGTGTTTTTTCCCTGGCTCTTCAGGTTTTCGGGCAGCACGCGCAGCGGCGCCACCGGATCGAACAGCACGATATCGGCCGGCGCGCCGGGCGCGAGGCGGCCCGAGGCGACGCCGAGGATGCGCGCCGGATCCGAGGTGATGCGGGCGAGCGCCTTGGGCAGCGGCACGCCTGCGTCCTGGCCCCACTTGAGCGCGAGCGGCAGAAGAAGCTCTAG
>DASWEU010000076.1:0-11183 GCA_036394595.1 Burkholderiales bacterium
GTCCACTTCGCTTGTGCCCTGTTCACCAACCTGTCGCACGACCACCTCGACTACCACGGCTCGATGAAGGCTTATGCCGAGGCCAAGGCGCGCCTGTTCGACACGCCGGGCCTTGCCGCCGCCGTGCTCAACCTCGACGACGTGGTGGGCGTGCAGCTCTCGCAGAAGCTCGCGCGGCGCGGGGTGCGCACCATCGGCTACAGCCTGCACGGGCCCTTGAGCGGGCGCGGCGAAGCCCTCTGGGCGCACGTGCAGGGCGCGCAGCTCGAGATCGAATCGACCTGGGGCAAGGCGCGCGTCGCGACCGGGCAGGTCGGGCGCTTCAACGCCGCCAACGCGCTCGGCGTGCTGGGCTGCGTGCTCGCCCACGGCGTGTCGTTCCGCGAGGCGGTGGGGCTGATCGAGAACCTGCCGCCGGTCCCCGGCCGCATGCAGGCGCTCGGCGAGCAGCCGCTGGTCGTCATCGATTTCGCACACAGCCCCGACGCGCTGGAAAAGGTGCTGCTCGCGCTGCGCCCGGTCGCCGACGGCCGCGGCGGGCGCCTGGTCGCCGTGTTCGGCGCCGGGGGCGACCGCGACGCGGCCAAGCGGCCGGCCATGGGCGCGGCTGCAGCGCGCCTCGCCGACCGCGTGCTGCTCACCTCCGACAATCCGCGCAGCGAGGATCCCCTGGCAATCATCGGGCAGATCGCAAGCGGCATCGAGAAAGGGCATGAAGTGGAGGCCGATCGCGCGCGCGCCATTTCCCGGGCGGTGGCCGAGGCGGCGCCGGTCGACGTCGTGCTGATCGCCGGCAAGGGCCATGAGAGCTATCAGGAGATCGCCGGCAAGCGCACCGCGTTCTCCGACGAATCGGCGGCGCGCGCCGCCCTGGCGGCAAGGGGAGCGCGATGATGAGCCTCGCCGAGGCCGCCGCCGTGTTGCAAGGTCGCGCCAGCGGCGCGGAGGCGCGCTTTTCCGCCGTGTCCACCGACAGCCGCCGCATCGGGCGCGGCGAGTTGTTTGTCGCCCTGCGCGGCGAGCGCTATGACGGGCACGAGTTTCTCGCCGCTGCCGCGGCGGCCGGCGCGGCCGGCGCAATTGTCGATCAGCGCCACACCGGCGCCTACCCGCTGCCGGTCGTGGTGGTGGAGGACAGCCGGCGGGCGCTCGGCGACCTGGCGCGCCACTGGCGCTCGCGTTTCTCGCCGATGCTAATCGCGGTGACCGGCTCGAACGGCAAGACCACGGTCAAGGAAATGCTGGCGGCCATCCTGCGCAGCCACGCCGGGGACGGGGCAGTGCTCGCCACCGCCGGCAACCTCAACAACGACATCGGCCTGCCGCTCACGCTGCTGCGCCTGCGGCATGCGCACCGCTGGTGCGCGCTCGAGCTCGGCATGAACCACAAGGGCGAGATCGCCTATCTTGCCGGCATCGCGCGGCCGGCGGTGGCGCTGGTGAACAATGCGCAGCGCGAGCACCTGGAGTTCATGCGCTCGGTCGAGGACGTGGCGGCGGAAAACGCCAGCGTCTACGACGCGCTGCCGGCGGGCGGTGTGGCGGTGGTCAACGCCGACGACCCGCAGGCGAAAACCTTCCGACGCGCCGCCGGCGCGCGCCGCGTGGTGGACTTCGGCCTGGAGGCCGACGCGGCGGTCAGCGCCCGCTTCACGCCCGCGGCGCTGTCGAGCGAACTCACGCTGCGACTACCCGGCGGCGAGGCGCGCGCCACGCTCGCCATTCCGGGCCTGCACAACGTGCGCAATGCGCTCGCCGCCGCCGCCTGCGCCCATGCCGCCGGCATTCCCGCGGCGGCCATCGGCGCCGGGCTCGCCGCGTTCCGACCGTACGCCGGCCGCCTGCAGGTGAAGCGCGCGCGCGGCGGCGCCACGGTGATCGACGACAGCTACAACGCCAACCCCGATTCGGTGCGCGCGGCGATCGATGTCCTTGCTGCCTGCCCGGCGCCGACCGCGCTGGTGCTGGGTGACATGGGCGAAGTCGGCGAGCGCAGCGCCGAATATCACCGCGAGGTGGGTTCCTATGCTTGTTTGAGAAAAATTTCCCATCTTTATGCTATCGGCGACGCGACCCGGCACGCGGTGGACGCTTTCGGCCCGGGCGGGCAGCATTTCGACAGCGTCGAGTCGCTCGTCGCCAGCGTCGAAGGCCAGAGCATCCTGGTGAAGGGCTCGCGCTTCATGCAGATGGAGCGCGTCGTCTCCGCGCTCACGGGTAACGGCGCAGGAGGCCACTGAATATGCTGCTCGAGCTCGCGCAGTGGCTGGCCAAGGACCTGCGGATCTTCAACGTCTTCAACTACATCACGCTGCGCGCAGTGCTCGCCTGCCTCACGGCGCTTGCCGTGTCGCTGATCCTGGGGCCGGCGATGATCCGCAAGCTCACGGCCTACAAGATCGGGCAGGCAGTGCGCGATGACGGGCCGCGCTCGCACCTGACCAAGGCCGGCACGCCGACCATGGGCGGGGCGCTGATCCTGGTCTCGATCGTTCTGACGACGCTGCTGTGGGGCGATCTGCGCAACCGCCTGGTGTGGGTGGTGCTGCTGGTCACGCTCGCCTTCGGCACCATCGGCTGGGTCGACGACTACCGCAAGGTCGTGCACCGCAACCCGAAGGGCCTGAGCGCGCGCTCGAAGTTCTTCTGGCAATCGGTGGTCGGATTCGCGGCTGCCGGCTACCTGGTGACGCTGACGCCGGGCATGCCGGCGTTGAACGACCTGATCGTGCCGTTCTTCAAGTTCGTCGCCTATCCGCTCGGCCCGATCGGTTTCATCGTGCTCACTTACTTCGTCATCGTCGGCACTTCCAACGCCGTCAACCTGACCGATGGCCTCGATGGCCTTGCCATCATGCCGACGGTGATGGTCGGCAGCGCGCTCGGCATCTTCGCCTACGTTGCCGGCCACGCCGTGTTCTCCAAGTACCTCGGGCTGCCTTTCATTCCGGGCGCGGGCGAGCTGACGGTAATCTGCGGCGCGCTCGCCGGCGCCGGCCTCGGCTTCCTGTGGTTCAACGCCTACCCGGCCGAGGTGTTCATGGGCGACGTCGGCGCCCTCGCGCTCGGCGCGGCGCTCGGCACCATCGCGGTGATCGTGCGCCAGGAAATCGTGCTGTTCATCATGGGCGGCGTGTTCGTCGCCGAGACGCTGTCGGTGATGATCCAGGTGCTGTACTTCAAGTGGACCGGCGGCAAGCGCATCTTCCGCATGGCGCCGCTGCATCACCACTACGAGCTGGAGGGCTGGAAGGAATCGCAAGTGGTGGTGCGCTTCTGGATCATCACCATGATGCTGGTGCTGTTCGGCTTGTCGACGCTCAAGCTCAGATGATGCGCGAGCCCGCCTTCTCGCGCCTTTCAACACCGGTTCCTTTTCCCCTCAAGGGGAAAAGAGTCCTGGTGCTCGGCCTCGGCGACACCGGCCTTTCGGTCGCGCGCTGGGTCGAGCGTGAAGGCGGCACGCCGCGCGTGGCCGATACGCGCAGCGCGCCGCCGAGACGGCAGAACTTCGCGGGTGAATTTCATGCGGGAAGCTTCGATGCCTCGCTGTTGCGTGGCATCGACCTGCTTTGCATCAGCCCCGGGCTCTCCCTCGAAGAACCGGTGGTGCGGGAGGCGATGCAGAAACGCATTGCGGTCGTCGGCGATGTGGAGCTGTTCGCATGGGGAAACCGCAAACCGGTACTCGCGATCACCGGGACCAACGGCAAGAGCACGGTCACCGCGCTCACCGGCCACCTGCTGCGCGTGGCGGGTGTCGACTGCGAAGTGGCGGGAAACATTTCGCCCCCCGTGTTGGAAGCTTCGCTGAGGAGATCCCATCCGCCGGCGGCGTGGGTTCTGGAGCTCTCGAGTTACCAGCTCGAGACCACCTGGTCGCTCGCGCCGCACGCGGCGGCGATGCTGAATCTCTCCGAGGACCATTTCGACCGCTACGCCGGCCTCGCCGACTACGGCGCGGCGAAGGCCCGCGTGTTCCAGGGCGCGGGCGTGCAGGTGCTGAACCGCGACGATGCGCGCTCGCTCGCCATGGCGCTGCCGGGCCGCAAGGTCGTCACTTTCGGCGCGGGCGGGGACTTCGAGTTTTCGGGTGGAAGCCTCAAGTACGGAAAACACAAGATTCTCGACGCCGGCGAACTGCAGATTCACGGCGCGCACAACGTCGCCAACGCGCTGGCCGCCTGTGCTTTGGCATTTTCAATAGAGACGCCTCTTTCAAAGCTGAAGGAGGGACTACGGACGTTCCGCGGCCTGCCCCATCGGCTGGAGCTCGTCGCGCGCCGCCGCGGCGTCGACTGGTACGACGACTCGAAGGGGACCAATGTCGGTGCGACGGTGGCTGCGCTCACAGGATTGAAGAGACCTACGGTCCTAATTCTGGGCGGTGAGGGGAAAGGACAGGATTTTTCGCCACTACGCCATCCCATCAGGCAATTTGCTTTGAAAACCCTGTTGATCGGTCGCGACGCGCCCTTGATTGAAAAGGCGCTGTCCGGACTGCCCACCGAGCGCTGCGCGAGCCTCGAAGAGGCAGTGCGAAAAGCTGCCGAAATTCAGACCGAGGCGGTACTGCTTTCGCCTGCCTGCGCGAGCTTCGACATGTTCCGCGACTACCGGCACCGCGGCGAAGTCTTCGCGGCCGCCGTGCGGGGGTTGGGCGCATGAGCAGGACCTACGTGTTCGCCCGCAACGCGCCGAACGCCGAGTACGACCGCTCGCTAGCCTGGGCGGCGCTGCTGCTCGCCTGCATCGGCCTGGTGATGGTGTATTCGGCCTCCATCGCCACCGCCGAGTCGAGCCGCTACGCCGGCAACAACGCCGCCTGGTTCCTGATGCGTCACGGCGTTTTTCTGACGCTCGCGCTGGGTTGCGCCATCGGCGTCTTCCTCGCGCCGGTGCGTTGGTGGCAACTGGCCGCGCCGGGGCTGTTTCTCGCCGGCGTCGCGCTGCTGGTCCTGGTGCTGATTCCCGGTATCGGGCGCGAGGTGAACGGCGCGCGCCGCTGGCTCGCCCTGCCGCTGGTGAGCGTGCAGCCCTCGGAGTTCATGAAGCTCGCCGCAGTGCTGTACGCGGCCGACTACACGGTGCGCAAGCACGCGGTGATGAAGAGCTTCCAGCGCGGGCTGCTGCCGATGCTCGGCGTGATGCTGGTGGTGTCGTGGCTGCTGCTGCGCGAGCCGGACTTCGGCGCCTTCGTCGTCATCGCCGTGACGGCATTCGGCATCTTGTTTCTCGGCGGCATGAACGGCCGGCATTTCACCGCGCTGCTGGGCATGCTCGGCGCCGGCTTCACGCTGCTGGTGCTGTCCTCGCCCTACCGCATGCAGCGCATCTTCGGCTTCATGGATCCGTGGTCGGATCCTTTCGGCAAGGGCTACCAGCTGTCGCATGCGCTGATCGCCTTCGGACGCGGCGAATGGCTCGGCGTCGGCCTCGGCGCGAGCGTGGAGAAGCTGCACTACCTGCCCGAGGCGCACACCGACTTCCTGCTGGCGGTGATCGGCGAGGAGCTCGGCTTCGCCGGCGTCGCCGCGGTGATCGCCCTTTTCGTGTGGGTGGTGGCGCGCGCTTTCGCCATCGGCCGCCAGGCGGGCGCCCACCAGCGGCACTTCGCAGCGCTCGCCGCGCAGGGCATCGGCATCTGGCTCGGCTTCCAGGCGCTCATCAACATGGGCGTGAACATGGGACTGCTGCCCACCAAGGGCCTGACGCTGCCGCTGATGAGTTACGGCGGCTCCGGCCTGATCGTCAACTTCATCGCCCTCGCCATCCTTTTGCGCATCGACTGGGAGAGCCGGCAATTGGCCAGAGGGTTGCACGCTTGAAGACCGTCCTGATCATGGCCGGCGGCACCGGCGGCCATATCTTCCCGGGCCTGGCGGTGGCCGACGAGATGCGCGCCGCCGGCTGGGACGTGACCTGGCTCGGCGCGCGCGGCGGCATGGAAGAGCGCCTGGTGCCGCCGCGAGGCTACCGCGGCGAGTGGATCCGCGCGCGCGCCGCGCGCGGCAAGGGTTGGCTGCAGAAGCTGCTGCTGCCGGCGAACCTGCTGCTCTCGTTCTGGGAGAGCGCGCGTCTGATCCGCCGGCTCAAGCCCGATGTGGTGCTTGGCCTGGGCGGCTACGTCGCCTTCCCCGGCGGCATGATGGCTTCGCTGCTCGACCGGCCGCTCGCGCTGCACGAGCAGAACGCGGTGGCCGGCCTGGCCAATCGCGTGCTCGCGCGCCTTGGCGACAAGGTGATGGTGGCTTTCCCCGGCGCTTTGGAAGGCGCCGAGTGGACCGGCAATCCCGTGCGCGCCGACATTTCTTCTTTGGATTTGCCTGAAAAGAGATTCAAAGATCGTAGCGGGCCGCTACGGCTCCTCGTCGTGGGCGGCAGCCTCGGTGCGCAGGCGCTGAACGAGATGCTGCCAATTGCTTTGTCGCTTCTCAAGGAAAAAATTTTTGTCGTGCATCAGGCAGGGGAAAAGCACCTGGAACAATTGCAATCAAACTACGAGAAGTCGGGCGTTCAAGGCGAGCTCGTGACCTTCATCGACGACATGGCGAGGCGCTACGCCGAAGCCGACCTCGTCATCTGCCGCGCCGGCGCGGTCACGGTGGCCGAGCTCGCCGCCGGCGGCCTGGCGAGCCTGCTGGTGCCGTATCCGCATGCAACCGACGACCACCAGACGGTGAATGCCCGATTTCTGTCGGAGAAGGGCGCCGCGCTTCTCATCCCGCAAAGCGACCTCTCGCCGCAGAAGCTCGCCGGGATCATTTCCGCCCTCGATCGCCCGCAGCTGCTGGCGATGGCGCGAAAGGCGCGCGCCCTGGGCAAGCCGGACGCGGCGCGCGTGGTGGCGCGACGCTGTATCGAGCTGGCGGAGGCGCGCGCGCGATGAAGCACAAGGTCCGCCACGTGCACTTTGTCGGCATCGGCGGCGCCGGCATGTCGGGCATCGCCGAGGTGCTGGTGAACCTCGGCTACCAGGTGAGCGGCTCGGACCTCGCCTCGAACGCCGCCACGCGGCGCCTGGCGCGCCTCGGGGCGAAGGTGTATCGCGCGCACGCGGCGAGCCACGTCAATGGCGCCGACGCCGTTGTGGTTTCGAGCGCAGTGCAGGCCGACAATGCCGAGGTGGCGATGGCGCACGCGCGGCACATCCCGGTGGTGCCGCGCGCCCTGATGCTGGCCGAGCTGATGCGCCTCAAGAGCGGCATCGCCATCGCCGGCACTCACGGCAAGACCACCACCACCAGCCTGGTGGCGAGCGTGCTGGCCGAAGGCGGCCTCGACCCGACTTTCGTCATCGGCGGACGGTTGAACGCCGCCGGCTCGAACGCGCGCCTCGGCGCGGGCGACTTCATCGTCGTCGAGGCCGACGAGTCCGACGGCTCCTTCCTGCAGCTGCAGCCGGTGATCGCGGTGGTGACCAACATCGACGCCGATCACATGGACACCTACCAGCACGATTTCGCGCGGCTGCGGCGCGCTTTCGCGCAATTCCTGCAGAACCTGCCGTTCTATGGCTCGGCGGTGCTGTGCGCCGACGACCCCAACGTGCGCGAAATCCTGCCGCTGGTCTCGAAGCCCGTGGTGACCTACGGCACGACCGAGGACTGCGCGCTGCGCGCCGAGGCGATCGAGCACGACCGCGGCCGCATGCGCTTCCGCGTGCAGCGGCGCAAGGGCAAGGCGCTCGAGGTCACGCTCAACCTGCCCGGCCGCCACAATGTCCTGAATGCGCTGGCGGCCATCGCCGTCGGCCTCGAGGTCGGCATCGCCGACAAGGCGATCCTCAAGGCGCTCGCCCGCTTTCGCGGCGTCGGCCGGCGTTTCCAGGCGAGCGAAGTGCCGCTCGACGGCGGCGGCGCGTTCACGCTGGTGGACGACTACGGCCACCATCCCGCCGAGATGGCCGCCACGCTGGAAGCGGCGCGCGGCGCCTTTCCGGGGCGGCGCATCGTGCTCGCCTTCCAGCCGCACCGCTACACGCGTACGCGCGACCTGTTCGACGACTTCGTGCGCGTGCTGTCCACCGCGGACGTGCTGCTGCTCGCCGAGGTCTACGCGGCCGGCGAGCCGGTGATCGCGGCCGCCGATGGCCGCAGCCTGGAAAAAGCGCTGCGCGCCGCCGGCCGCGCCGATCCGGTGTTCGTCGCCGACATCGCCGCCATGCCGGCGGCGATCCGCGGCGTGGCGCGCGACGGCGACGTGGTACTCACCATGGGCGCGGGCTCCATCGGCAACGTGTCCGCGAGGCTGGTATGACCGTCGCCACGCCCCTGCGCCTGAAGGGACTGCGCGGCAAGCTCAAGCTCGACGAGCCGATGTCGCGTCACGTCTCCTGGCGCGCCGGCGGCCCGGTGGACCGCTTCTTCGCGCCCGCGGACCTAGTCGACCTGTCGATGTTCCTGCGGCAGCTGCCACCGGAGGAGCTGTTGCTGTTCGTCGGGCTCGGCTCGAACCTGCTGGTGCGCGATGGCGGCTGGCGCGGCACGGTGGTCCTGACGCACGCCGCCGCCAAGCACCCGGATATGGACTCCGGGCTGGTGTACGCGGAAGCCGGCGTGGCGAGCCCCAAGGTGGCGCGCTTCGCCGCGCGCCACAACCTCGAGGGCGCGGAGTTCCTCGCCGGCATCCCCGGCACCGTCGGCGGCGCCCTGGCGATGAACGCCGGCTGCTACGGCGGGGAGACCTGGGACATCGTCGAGCGCGTCGCCACCATCGACCGCCGCGGCGGCATCTTCAACCGCAGCCGCGACGAGTACGACGTCGGCTACCGCATGAGCACGCTCAACCAGCCGCGCGAGGAGTGGTTCACCGGCGCCTGGTTCCGGCTCAAGCCCGGCGACGGCGAAACCTCCCGCGGCATCATCAAGGAACTGCTGGCGCGGCGCATCGCGACGCAGCCGCTGTCCTTGCCCAACGCCGGCAGCGTGTTCCGCAATCCGCCGCGCGACCACGCCGCGCGCCTGATCGAGGCCTGCGGTATGAAGGGCTTCGGACGCGGCGGCGCCGTGGTGTCGGAGAAGCACGCCAATTTCATCGTCAATCCGGGCGGCGCGGCGAGCGCTGCCGACATCGAGTGGCTGATCCAGCACATCCAGCGCATCGTCTACCAGATGCAGGGCGTGGTGCTCGCCACCGAAGTGCGCATCGTCGGGGAGGTGGCATGAGCTTCGGCAAGGTGGCCGTCCTCATGGGAGGAAAATCCGCCGAGCGCGAGATTTCCTTGATGAGCGGCAATGGCGTGCTCAAGGCATTGCGCGCCAAGGGCGTGGACGCCCATCCCTTCGATCCCGCGCAGCGCGAGCTCGGCGAGCTCAAGCGCGAAGGCTACGCGCGCTGCTTCATCGTGCTGCACGGCCGCGGCGGCGAGGACGGCTCGCTGCAGGGCGCCCTCGAGTTCCTCGGCATTCCCTACACCGGCAGTGGCGTGCTCGCTTCGGCCCTGGCGCTCGACAAGGTGCGGACCAAGCGCTTGTGGGTCGCCGAAGGCCTGCCGACGGCCTCGCATGTTCTTCTGCAAAAGAATTCAAATTTTTCCGCGGCAGCCAAGCGACTGGGATTGCCGCTGTTCGTCAAGCCGGCCTCCGAGGGGTCTTCCGTCGGCATGACCAAGGTGAAGGTCGCGAGCGCGCTGAAGCAGGCCTACGCGCTCGCCGCGAAGCACGACTCGGTGGTGATCGCCGAAAAATTCATCGACGGCCCCGAGCTCACCGCCGGGATCCTCGGCGAACGCGTGCTGCCGTTGATCCGGATCGAGACGCCGCGCGAGTTCTACGACTACCAGGCCAAGTATTTCACCGACGACACGCGCTACCTCATTCCTTGTGGTGTCGCAAATAAAAAGGAAAAACAGCTCCAGGCGCTTTGCCTGCAGGCCTTCCACGCGCTCGGCTGTAGCGGCTGGGGGCGCGTCGACCTGATGCTCGACCGGCGCGGGCGGCCATTCCTGCTCGAGATCAATACGGCGCCCGGCATGACCAGCCACAGCCTGGTGCCGATGGCGGCGAAAGCCGTCGGCCTGTCCTACGAAGACCTGTGCGTGAAAATTCTGGAGGGCGCCCATGTGGGATAACCCGCGCCTCCTCAACATCGTCGCGGGTGCCCTGGTCGGCGTGGCCATGCTGTTCTTCGCAGCCGCCGGCTTTGTTTATTTGGTGCGCTCGCCGCTCTCGCCGGTGCGGGAAGTCGTCGTGACGACCGAGCTGAAGAAAACCACCCGCCAGCAGGTCGAGTCGGCGGTGCGCGCCACGCCCGGCGGTAATTTCTTCGCCTACTCGCTGCCCGCTCTGCGCGCGAACCTCGAGAGCCTGCCCTGGGTGCGGCGCGCCGAGCTGCGCCGCGTCTGGCCCGACCGCATCGACGCGCAGATCGAGGAGCACGTGGCGCTCGCGCGCTGGGGCGATGACGCCCTCGTCAATACGCAGGGCGAGAGATTTGTCGCCAAGACCAGTGAAACGCTTCCCGTTTTCATCGCACCGCGCGGCAACGAAGCCGAAGTGGCGCGGCGCTACGCTCGCTTCGCGCAGTTGGTCGCGCCGCTCGGCGCGGGCCTCGAGCGCGTGGTGCTCACGCCGCGGCTCGCCTGGCAACTGCGCCTGTCAAACGGGCTGCACCTGATGCTCGGGCGCGACGGCGACCAGGCCGAGGCGCGGCTGGCGCGCTTCGTCGATGCCTATCCGGCGACACTCGGGCGGATGGCGCGACGCCACGACGTGGTGGACCTGCGCTATCCGAACGGCTTCGCCCTGCGCCTTCCCGAGAACAAGAGCTGACCGCCATGGCCCGAGAAAACAAGAACCTGATCGTGGCGCTGGACATCGGCACCTCGAAGGTGGTCTGCCTGGTGGCCGAGCTCGCACCCGACGGCACGCTCGCCATCCTCGGCATGGGCGGCCACGAGTCGAAGGGCCTGAAAAAGGGCGTGGTGGTGAATATCGAGGCGACGGTGTCCGCCATCCAGCGCGCGCTCGAGGAGGCCGAGCTGATGGCCGACTGCAAGATCGCCTCGGCCTTCGTCGGCATTGCCGGCAGCCACATCCGCAGCTTCAATTCGACCGGCATGGTGGCGGTCAAGGAGCGCGAGGTGAGCACGCTCGATGTCGAGCGCGCCATCGACACGGCGCGCGCCGTCAACATCCCGACCGACCAGCAGATCCTGCACGTGCTGCGCCAGGAATTCATCA
>DASWEU010000077.1:0-9677 GCA_036394595.1 Burkholderiales bacterium
GATTCCTCTGGCCGGTGACCTGGATGGTCAGCGTGTGGCTGCCGGTGGAGAGTCCGGCCGCCGTGAACACCGGCACGCGCGTTTCCTCGGTTTTGGAGAAGGTGTCGACCTCAGCCACCTGCACGCCGTCGATAAACACGAGCGCGATTCCGGTGTCTGGCCGCAGACCGCCGATCCACGTCACGGTGCTGCCGCTGAAGGCGAACGTCGCCTGCGCCCCGGCGGTGGCGGAGATCGCCGCCGTACCGCCGCTCCAGGGCCGGCTCGTGTCCTGGCTCCAGCCGGTGCTGTAGCTCGCCGCGCTTTCTTCGAATCGCGCCGCCGCTGCCGGCGCCGCAGCGCCGAATGCGGCGGAGACGAACAGCACCGCCGCGTGCGTCCGTAGCCTGATCGGTGTCATGGGTCACACTCCTACGTGGACTGGCGCTGATTGTTGCGGCGCTCTATGTCGCCTCCGCGCGGCGCCGATGATCCGGTCGGATGAGGGCCATCCTGACTACACAGCTCGCGCAAGATGCGCTCGTAGCGGTCGATCATGTTGGCCTCCGAGAACAGCAGCACGGCGGCTTCGCGCGCCCGCTCGCCCATGCGGCGGCTGACGGCGCGGTCGGCGAGGCGCGCCAGCCGGTCGACGAACGACGACGTGTCGCCGGGCGGGAACAGGTAGCCGTTGCTGCCCGGGAACACCATCTCGCCCGCGCCGCCGACCTCGGCGTGCACCACCGGCTTGCCGAGCGCCATCGCCTCGATGGCGGCGAGCGAAAACGCCTCGGTGCGGCTGCACAGGGCGGCGACGTCGCAGGCGGCCACCAACGGACGCACGTCCTGCTGCATGCCGGTGACGCGCACCGACGCCTCGATGCCGAGCGCGCGGGCCTGCGCCTGGACCGCGCCGCGCAGCGGGCCGTCGCCGATGAACAGCGCGCGCGCCGGAATGCCGCGCGCGCGCAGCAGGCCGACGGCCTCCACCAGCTGCACCGGGTTCTTCTCCGGGCGCAGCACCGCGGTGAGGCCGATCACATAGTCGGATTCGCGCCAACCGAAGGCGGCGCGCTCCGCGGGGCTGCGCGCCGCCGAAAAAGCGTCGGTGTCGACGCCGTTGTAGATCACCTCGTGGCGCCGCGACCACAGCCCGCGGCGCAGGCAATAGCGCCGCTGCGCCTCGCAGACGAAGACCAGGCAGTCCGCGCTCCAGAAGAACAGGCGATAGAGCGCCATCTGCAGCCGCTCCTTGGCGCCGAACAGCCGCGTCGAGTGATAAGTCACCATCAGCGGCCCGTGCCAGCGCGCCTTGAGTCGCGCGAGCGAGGCGTACATCAGCGCATAGGCGTTGGCGGCAATGATCGCCGAGGGCCGCAGGCGGGCGAGCAGCGCGGCGAAATCGGCAAGCGCCCGCAGGTCGAGGTAGCGCGCGGCGTCGAGACAGTGCACCGTGGCGCCGGCCGGTAGCCGAATGTGCGGCAGCAGGCCGGGCGCGCCGGCCTTGACGTAGACCGCATGGCAGTCATGGCCGCGCCCCGCCAGGCGATTCATCATCGCGACCGACAGCTTTTCGGCGCCGCCGTGCGACAGCGATCCGGTGACGAAGAGTAGCCGCGCCATGGTCCCCTTCAGCGGTCCCGGCCGATGCCGGCTGCAGCGGCCATCGCGCCATAAGCGAGCGCCACGAGCGCGGCGCCCGCCGCGACGCGAGCGAGCGGCGCTGCTTCGGCGAAATACCGGCCCACCACGCCCCAGGCGAGCAACCCCGCCACCGCGGCGAACAGCAGCAGCAGGCCGAGCGAACGCCAGTCCTGCAGCCGGCGCACGGCCATGCCGGTGTGGCGGGAAATGCGCGCGAGCGTTGCCGCCTGGTCGATGTAGATCGCCGCCACGCTGCCGAGCGCGGCGCCGGCAAGGCCGTACCGCTGCGCCGCGGCCCAGCTCAGCAGAACAGAGAGCGCCAGCACCGCCGCGCCGAGGCCGAGCATGAACGCGCCCTGGCGCAGCAACTGCATGGTGGTGGCGAGTTCGAGCGCCAGCGCGACCAGCCCGGCGATGTACACGCGCATCACCATCGCGCCGTCGAGGTAGGCCGCGGTGTAGATGACGGCGATGATGTCGTCGGCAAACACGAACGCGAAGGCGAGCAGCGGATAAACGAGCGCCGCGACCAGCACGTTGGCGCGGCGGTTGAGAGCGACCATGGCGCGCAGGTCGCCGGCCGCTTCGAGCCGGCTCATGCCCGGCAGGAAAGCCTGCATTACCGGCTGGCGCACCAGCTGCACCAGCGGCCCGAGCAGCGCGCCGACGGAGAACGAGGCGAACTGGCCAACGGTGAAGAGCGCGGCGGCCACCCATTGGTCGGCCTGCAGCCGCAGGCCGTATAGCGCGCCCGCGGCGCCGAACGGCGCCGCGTAGCTCACCTGGCTGGCAAAAACGCGCGGGCGCAACAGCGGGCCGCGCAGGCCGTGGTAGCGCGCGACGTAGCCGAGGAGCAGTGCCACCCGGAAGGCGACGAAGCCGACCAGCGCGAGCAGCACCGGCTCGAGCTGCCCCGTCAGCAGCGCGGCCAGCGAGAGCGCGATGGTGCGCAGCGCCGAGAGGCCGATCGTCGCCCTCGCCTGCCACGCCACCCGCTCCTCGGCAGTGGCAAGCAGATCGAGTGGCGAGGCGATCACCCACAGCGCGACAAATGCCGGCACTACGGCCTCATGAGCGGCGAGCGCGCGTAATTGCGCCGGCAGCCAGGGATTCCAGGCGCTGACGGCCCAGCCGGCGAGCAGCCCGGCCGCGGCGAGGAAAGTCAGCGTCTGGTTGATGTAGAGCCGCCTGGCCGCGGCATCGGAGCGCGGCAGGAAGTAGTACAGGCTGCCGGCCATCGCCTGGGTCACGAGCGCCATCGCGGTGCCGGCGGCGAGCCACAGCAGCCGGTACTGCCCGAAATCGTCGGGCGCGAGGCAGCGCACCAGTACCACCGGCAGCAGGAACTGCAGCGCGTAGTCGAAAGCGTTCGCTACGCCGAGCGACAGCGCGCGCCGCGCGAGCGGCGCGACTGCGGTGGGGGCAATCGCGCTACCGCCGTTCATGCGCCTGCCCGTACATCATGCCGATGGCGAACCATAGATAGACGTGCTCGGGCCTGGGCAGCAGGCTGCTGTCGGTGATGTTGGAGACCAGCATCGCCACCAGGGCCGCCGCCGCACCCAGGAAGAAGCCGCGCAGCGGTGCGCTCAACTCCGCATCGGCGGCCAGCGCGCGCAGCCGGCGCCACACGTGCACGAAGTAGGCGCACAGCAGCGCGAGCCCGACAATCCCCATGTCGAGCAGCGCCTGCAGGTAGGCGTTGTGCGGGTGCATGACCGGCGGCACCGTCACGCCCGCACCGCGGCGCATCGGCTCGGACCAGAGGATCGAGCCCAGGCCGTTGCCGTAGAGCGGGCTGCGCAGCGTCTCGGGCAGCAGCGGCAACCACAGATTCCTGATGCGCCCGGCGCTGACCGCGTCGGCGCCGCTGTCAAAGCCGATGCTGGCGCGCTCGAAGACGACGTCGGGCAGCAGCAACAGCCCGGCCAGCGCGAGCAGGCCGAAGAAGGCGAGCGCCCCGGCGTTGCGCCGCCATAGCACATAGAGCAGGTTGATCGCCAGGAAGGCGACGAAGGCGCCGCGCGAGAACGTCAGCATCATGGCGATGGCGACCAGGACCATCGAGGCGAGCAGCACCGCGCGCAGCGCCGGCACCGCGTACGCCGTCCAGCTGAACAGCAGCAGCGCGTAGGCCACCGCGAACAGCCGCCCCAGATCGTTGGCGTGCAGCCCAAGCGGGGAGAGGAATTCGCGCGACTCGCTGCTCGCCAGCTGATCGAGCGCGATGCCCGAACTCAGTACGAACCCGATAACCAGCGCGGCCATCACCCACACCGAGACCAGCGCCGGGACCAGCAGGCGCTCCGGCCGCGCCGAACGGGCCGTCGCCGCGGCCACCAGCAGCGCGAACAGCACCAGCGAAATCGGCTTGACCACGAAAACATTCAGGTAGCCGAGCAGCTCGAAATAGCCGTGTCCCTCCGACAGCAGCATCAGGCCCGGCGCAATCTCGCCGAGGTGCTGCGTGCCGAGGGCACCCGCCGCAAGGATCGGCGCGAGATAGAGCCAGAGCAGCGGCCGTGGCAGGAAGCGGCGCGGTCCGCCGACGGCCAGTCCCTGCAGCACGCAGGCGCCAAGCGTGCCGGCGAGCAGCAGGTTGAGCGGGTTGAGACCCATGACGCCGAGCATGACGTGCGGGAACAGAATGCTGGGGGCGAGCGGCATCAGGACGATGAGCAGCACCACGCCAATGCGAAAGTCGTGCAGGACGAACGCGCAGCCGATCAGCGTCGCGAGCAGGATGAGGGCGCTCGGACCGCCGAGCGCCACCGCGGCGCCGCCAAGCGCGCCGAGCGCCGCCAGCGCGGTGAGGAGAAGGCGATGGTCGAGTGCCGGCGCCAAGCCGCCCCGCTCAGCTGCCGCGCGCGTCGTTGAAGACCGTGCCGATGATGCGGGTTCCCGCATTGCCGAGCGAGCGCACCAGGCTCGCGGCATCGGCCAGGCGGGTGCGGTCGCGCCGCGCGAGCAGCAGCGCGCGGCCGGCATGGAAGGCGAGGCATTGCGCGTCCGCATAGGGCCGCGCCGGCGGCGTATCGAGCAGCACGACGTCGAAGTCCCGCTGCACGCTCTCGAGCAGCGCGCCGAGCGCCGGGCGCAGCAGCAGATCCTGGGGATTGGGGGGCGCCACCCCGGCCGGCAGCAGCGACAGCGGGCCGAACTCGGGCAGCGCCAGCGCCGCCTCGGGACCGGCGCGGCCCGACAGGATGGTCGACAGCCCGACGCGATCGGTGAGGTCGAAGATGCGGTGCTGGCGCGGGGCGCGCAGGTCGGCGTCGATCAGCAGCGTGCGCCGGCCCAGTTGCGCGAACAGCACGGCGAGATTGGCGGCGAGATAGCTGCGCCCATCGCCGCTCGCCGGGCTGATGACGGCGAGTAGCTTGCGGCCGGGCCCGGCGTCGGGCCAGCGCATCAGCAACTGCGCGCGCAGCGAGCGCAGCTCCTCCGTGCGCGGATGCAGCGGCTCGTAGGCGGCAACCAGCTCCGGGCTGACGCCGCCCTGGCCGGGAACCACCTGCGGAAAGCCGAACTGGCGGGCGATCGCGCCGCGCAACTCGTCGGCGTTGATCACGCCGAGCGCGAGCGCCGCCTCGCCGAAGCGCAAGCCGTTGCGGCCCTGCAGCGCGAGCACCCGCTCGATGTCGCCGTCGTCAAGCTTGCCCTCCTGCGCGAGCAGGCTGCCGAGCCGGCCGTCTTGCTGCGCGAGGACGCGTCCCGTGCCCTCGATCGGCAGGATGAGTTCCTGCGGCTTCATCGCGACGCGACCGCGCTCACCGGCCCGGGGCGCCACTCGCCGAGCGTCGCGAGCAGGGGCAGGTCGCCCGCCTCCAGCAGGACCGCCGGCGAGCGCACGCGCCGGTCGATCATCTCCATCAGCATCACGACGCCAAGGCCCAGCAGAATGCCGACCGCCAGCGCCAGCGCCAGGTTGACCGCGATACGAGGACGAAACGGCGCCGACGGCACGACCGCCGCATTGAGCACGGCGACGTTGGTCTGGTTGGCGCGGCTCTCGACGCGGCTGACGACCGAACGCTGCATGGCCGTGTCATAGGCGCGCTCCGCCGATTCCACGTTGCGCCGCAGTACCGTCGCCTCGTTGCGGTTCTCCTTGAGCCGCAGTACGCGCGCGCGCTGCGCGCCGACCGCCTTCTCGAGATTCGCCTCGCGCTGGCGGCTCTGGCCGGCGTTCGATTCGATGCCGGCGACGATCTTGCGCATCTCGGCGTCGAGCTTTTCGCGCAGGCTCTGGTTCTCGGCCTGCTGGCGCTGGTACTGCGGATGGCGGGCACCGTATTGCGTCGAAAGCTCCTGCAGTCGGGCCTCGCCGCGCAGCAGGTCGCCCTTGAGCCGCTGGATGAACGGGTTGTCGAGCACGTCGGGCAGCCGGTCCGGGTCCCCGCCCTGCTCGAGGAAGGCGCGCGCCTGCTGCGCGCGGCTGTTCCATTGCGACGTCTGCTCCTCGCCGCGCGCGGCCTGCTCGGAAAGGATGTTGAGGCGCGAGCTCTCGACATCGAAACGCTCGTCGGAGGAGACGATGCCCTGGCGCTGGTAGTACCGGGTGAGCTTCTTCTGCGCATCCTCCAGGCTGGCGCGCAGGCTTTTCAGCTGCTCGTCGAACCACGCCGCGGCGTCGCGCGTCGGCTCGACGCGCAGCTCGAGCATGGTGTCGATATAGGCCTTGGCGAAGGCGTTGGCGACGCGCGCGGCGAAGCGTGCCTCGCCCGCCGAGAAGCTCGCGTGCATGACGTTGCTTTGCGAAGTCTCGACCTTGAGGTTGCGCAGCAGGTCCGCGGCGATCCAGTCGTCGATGGTGTCGGCGCGGCCCGGCAGGCGCTCGAACTGCGCGCGCAGCGCCGGGTCCTGCGAGAGTTCGAGGTCCTGCGCCACCTTGCGCGCCACCTTCGCGCTGGTAAGGATATCCATTTGCGTCTGCAGGTAGCTCAGCCGCTCCTGCGGCAGGACGAGGGGGCGCAAGGCGCTGCTGAGGGACTGCTCGTCTTTCGCGTCCACCAGCAGCGAGACGGTCGCCTTGTAAGTGCGCGGCATCAGTACCGTGACCACGGCCGCCGCCGCCACCGCGGCGGCCAGCACCAGCAGGAAGGCGCGCAGTCGCGCGCGCAGGGCCAGCAGGAATTGCGCCAGGCTCATCGCCTCTAGAACCAGCTTTCCTGCACGTGGATCACATCGTCGGCCTGCAGCCGGTCGGTGAGCGCGGCGTTGATGCGGCGCACCTCGCCCTCCGGCGTGCGGCGGCTGATCTTCATGCCGCGCTCGGTGCCGCGCGGCGTCACGCCGCCGCCGAGCGAGAGCGCCTGCATTACCGTCATGCCGGGCTCGAGGCGATAGGCGCCGGCGCGCTGCACTTCGCCGTAGATGTAGAACACCGGTGCGCGCTGCACGAACACGATGTCGCCGTTCACCAGCTCGATGTCGCGCGTCAGGTCGCCGGTGCGATACATGTAAGGCACGTCGATGTCGAGCCGCCGCGGGCCGCCCTCGCGCTGCGTCATGACGATGACGTTGTCGTCGCCGCCCGGGCCGATACCGCCCGCCAGCGCCAGCACTTCGGTCAGCTTGGCGGCTGCGCCGTCGAGCGGATAGCGGCCCGGGCGCACCACCTGCCCCAGCACCGAAACCTGGCGGCTGCGCACGTTCACCACGCTCAGGTTGACCTGCGGCTTGAGCAGGAAATCGCCGTCGATCAGCTTGCGCGCGATGCGCGCCTCGGCCGCCGCCGGCTCCAAGCCGCGCAACTCGACCTCGCCGATCAACGGAAAACTGATGCTGCCCTGCGCCGAGATGCGCGCCTCGGTGGTGAGGTCGGGATGCTGGAACACGGTGATGCGCACCGTGTCGCCTTCGCCGAGCGCGTCGCGCGGCTCCGCGCCAGCGGCTTGCACACCGAGCGCAATGGCGCAGCACAGGAGCGCGCGGGAAATACTCATGGCGCTGATCCTCGCGCCAGCCGATGGCGCGGCGAGACTTTGTTCCGCCCCCGGCGACTGGTCCGTTCGGACCATCGTGTGCGAAGTGACTCAATCCATCGCTCATTTACGCGGACTGCGTGGACTTTGACCTCGTCCTAGCGCTACACGCTCGTCATGCTGAATCTACGTTTTGTAGTGTTTTTTCTACAGGTGAGATCCATGCAAGCACTTCCACTTCTCTTTGCCGCCCTGCTTTCCCTCGTGGTCGTTACGCCATGCGCGGCGCAGGCGCCCGCCGGCAAGACCATCCCGACCTTCCTTGTTTATTACGGCGGCGCCCCGTCGGTGGTTGCCGCGGATGAGGCGCGCCTGGCGAAATTCGACCTGATCGACATCGACCGCTTCCGCTACGCCGACATCAGCCCGAACACCTGGGCAGCGGTGAAGGCGCTCAATCCGGCGCTGCAGTTCTACCTGTACGAAATGGGCGGCGAAGCGCCGAACTACCTCGACGCGGCGGCGCCGGTGTCGCTCAACGGCCTCGGACGCTACAACGTTTCGCGCGGGCACTCGATGGGCAGCCTCAACGGCAACCATCCGGAGCTGTTCCTGCTCGATGCCGCCGGCAACCGCATCTACAACACCTGGTTCTCGAATACCGGCGCCAACCAGCTCTGGCACCTGATGGATTTTGGCAGCGCGGCCTACCAGGCCTACTGGGTCGAAGCCGTCAGGGCCGACATCGCCAACCAGCCATGGGTCACCGACGGCGTGCATGCCGACAACTGCCTGACGCTTTCCGCCGCCGGCGGCTACTCGGCAACCTCGGTCAAATATCCGACCGACACGGCCTGGACCAACGCCATGACCGCCTTCTCCGCCGCCATCGCCGCCGGGCTGCACGGCTACGGCCTGAAGCTCTGGTGCAATCGCGGTTCGACCAACTTCGCCGTCGGCGCCGGCGCCTGGCTCGCGCTCGACGCCACGGCGACGCCGCCCGACGTGGTGGGAGAAGAAGGCGCCTTCGCGGTCGCCTGGGGACCGTGGTCGACGCAGTTCTATGCCGAAGCCGACTGGAAGCGGCAGGTCGACACCATCGGCGCGATCGCCAACTCGAAAGTCGCCGTCTTCAGCCACACCGCGCTCGCCGAAGGCGGCAGCGGCACCGACAACTGGGGCCGGCCGGTCACTTACTGGCAGACGCTGTGGTACGCACTCGGCTCGTTCCTGCTCAGCAAGAACGGCACGCTGAACAACGCGTACTTCAATTTCACCGGCAACGGCGGCGCCTACGACCGCATCTGGTGGTATCCCGAGTACGAGCTGATCGACCTGGGCAAGCCGGTCGGCAATTACGCGGTTTTGGCTGCCGGCGGCATCAACGTCTACCGGCGCGAATTCGAGAAGGGTTACGTCTACGTCAACCCCACCGCCACCGACGTGGCCTCGGTGGGCATGCCGCAGGCGGTCAAGGTCCTGACCCACGACAACCTCACGCTACCGTTGAGCGACCTGCCCGACGTCAGCTCGATTTCCCTCGGCGGGCATGCCGCAGCCATCGTCCTCAAATCGACGCTGCCGAGCGCCGATACCACGCCGCCCAGCGTCCCGACCGGGCTGGCGGCGGCCGCGGCCTCGAGCACCCAGATCAATCTCACCTGGAACGCCTCGACCGACAACGTCGCTGTCACCGGCTATTACGTGTATCTGAATGATGCGCCGCTCACCACGACGATCGGAACGTCGTTCCAGCACACCGGACTCACCGCGGGGACCACCTACAACTACCGGGTGAGCGCGTTCGACGCGGTTCCCAACCACTCGGCGTGGACCGCGACGCCGGTCGCCGTGACGACCCCGTTCGCGCTACCTCCACCCGACACACAGGCGCCAACCGTTCCCGCAGGCCTTACGGGGAGCGCGGCCTCGATCACGCAGATCAACCTCGCCTGGAGCGCCGCCACCGACAACGTCGGCGTCACCGGCTACTACGTGTATCTGAATGACGCGCCGCTCACCACGACGACCGCGACGTCGTTCCAGCACGCCGGCCTCACCGCGGGGACCACCTACCGGTACCGGGTGAGCTCCTATGATGCGGCGGGCAACAATTCGGCGTGGACC
>DASWEU010000078.1:0-1860 GCA_036394595.1 Burkholderiales bacterium
TGCGCTCAGGATCGAGAAGGCGGTCATCGGCGGCTTCGACTGGGGCGCCCGAACGGCCAACATCATGGCGGCGCTGTGGCCGGAGCGCACCGACGCGCTCGTCTCGGTCAGCGGCTATTTGATCGGCAATCAAGAAGCCGGCAAGCAGCCGCTGCCGCCGCAGGCCGAATTGCAGTGGTGGTACCAGTACTATTTCGCCACCGATCGCGGCCGGGCTGGCTATGACAAATACCGGCAGGACTTTGCGAAGCTCATCTGGAAGCTCGCGTCGCCGACATGGAAGTTCGACGACGCGACGTTCGATCGCAGTGCGGCGGCCTTCGACAATTCCGATCACGTCGCCATCGTGGTCCATAACTACCGCTGGCGTCTTGGTGTGGCCGCGGGCGAGGCGCGCTATGACGATCTCGAGAAGAAGCTTGCCGAGGCGCCCGTCATCACCGTGCCGACGATCACCCTTGAAGGCGACGCCAATGGCGCGCCGCATCCGGATCCCGCGTCCTACGCGAAGAAATTCGCGGGCCCGTACGCGCACCGGCTGATCGGCGGCGGCATCGGCCACAACCTGCCCCAGGAGGCGCCGCAAGCCTTCGCCCAGGCGATCCTCGACGTTGACAGCTATCGGGGTAACGGGAGTCGCCGATGAAACGAATCTCCAGGGTTGGGTTCGCGGCGGCGACGGCCGCGTGCGCCATCGCGGCGCTCCCGTTCACGGCCGGGCGAGCGGAGGACGACGCATCACCGATCTTCGGTGTAATACCGCTGAGCGGTTGATCTGATTCGGGATTCCCTCGGGAGCGGTTTCATGATTCCTTCAGCTCACACAAGATTTGGGGGCTGGGATGGGATCACCGCTCAAGATCAAGGAAGATCGATCGCCTGCCGAGCTGCGCCTTCTAGCGCGGCGAGAGCGCGCCGGCCGGGTTGCGGCACGGCTTTATGCCATCGCCAACGCGCTGGACGGGATGAGCCGCGCCGAGGCGGCACGGCGGGCCGGGATGGAGCGCCAGGCGCTACGCGATGCGGTGCTGCGCTACAACGGCGAGGATTTGGCGGGGCTGCGTGATCGAGCCAAGGGTCGACCGCAGCGGCGGCTGACCGAAGGCGAGGAAGCGGCACTGGCGGCAGTGATCCTGCGCGGTCCCGAGCCTGAGCGCGACGGGTGTTGCGCCTGGACCCGCGGCGATCTGTGTCGCTGGATGGCCGCCCATTTCGGCAAGACCTACCACCCTTCGAGCATGACGCGGGTGCTGCGTCGAATGGGGTTCTCGCGCCAGAAGGCGCGCCCCGCTCACCCGCAGCGCGACACAAAAGCCCAGGAGCAGTTCGAAAAAAGGGGCTACGCGCAGCCCTGAAGGCGGCGGCGGCAGCGCATCCGGGCAAGCACCTGCAGCTGTGGTTCCAGGACGAGGCTCGCGTCGGTAACAAAGGGCGGGTGTGCCACCGCTGGTGGCTGAAGGGCGAGCGTGCGCCCGGCCTCGCGCAGCAGGGATATCAATGGGCCTACATCTTCTCCGCCGTCCGCCCCGCCACTGGCGAAGACTTCACTCTGGTGTTACCCGTCGTCAGTGCTGCAGTGATGGACCTGTTTCTGGCGCAGTTCGCCGCCACACTGCCGGCCGACTCCCATGCCGTGCTCGTGCTCGACGGTGCCGGCTGGCACGACCAGCGCGCACTCACTGTCCCCGATAATCTCACGCTCGTGTCACTGCCGGCCTACAGCCCGGAGCTCAACCCGGTCGAACGGATCTGGCTCTACTTGCGAGAGCGCTTCCTCTCGCTGCGGTTTCTCCCCGACACCGAGGCCATTGTCGAGGCGTGCTGCCACGCTTGGAACGCCCTCAGCGCCGAGCCGGGTCG
>DASWEU010000079.1:0-15985 GCA_036394595.1 Burkholderiales bacterium
GGGCACGGCCAATCAGACGACCGGCATCACCGGCACCTGGACGGGCGTCACCACCGCGACGGGCTCGGCGACGACAACGACTAACACGATCAAGGGCGCGAACAAGACCTATACGCTGAGCGCGCTCGATGCGGGCAGCGATGGAACGGTCAGCTGGACCTCGTTTGGAAAATTGAACGACACTGGTACCGGCACGGTGAGCGCAGCGAACGGAACCTATACGCTCAACGGCGCGAACACCGGCACCTCGACATTGCTGTCGAGCACGTTCACGGGTATCGGCAATATCACCGACACGGGCACCGGCACGTTGAACATGCACGGCACGGGCAACGGCACGCTCTCGGGCAACGCGAACATGGGCGGTACCGGCACGATCAGCTACGCCGGTTACTCGTCGGCTGTCACCTATAGCCTCAGCGGCTCGGGCTCGACCGGAATCACCGGGACGGTATCCGGTGTTACCAATGTCACCGGCAGCTCGAACAGCGACACGATGAGCGGTACGGGCCAGACCTTCACGATCACCGGCGCGGGAGCGGGTAACAACGGCACGGTGTTCTGGACTTCGTTTGAGAACCTCAGCGGCGGCGGCGCCAGCACGCTGCAGGCGACCAGCGCCACGTGGACATTGACCGGCGCGAACGCGGGCTCGGCAACCGGGATCACGGGGTTCACCGGCATGGCGAACCTCGCCGATCTCGGCACGGGAATCTTCAATCTCAACGCCGGCACACTGAGCGGCAATCTCAACGGCGGCGGCACGGGGACGTTGAACTACACGAGTCGCACTGGGCCGGTGACGTTCAACCTGGCTGGAACCGGCACGGGCGTCACCGGATCCATTTCCGGCATCACTACCGTCAACGGCAGCGCGGCATCGGACACGATCACGGGTGCCAGCGCGAACTGGACGCTGAACGGGCCCAACGCTGGCAACGCTAACGGCATCAGCTGGACGTCGTTCGAGAACGTCGTCAACACCACGGCCGGCGCGACGTTCACGCTTACCGGCGGGAGCTTGACGTCGATCACTTCGCCGGGCGCCACGACGTTCACCAGCAACACGAATGTCACGGTGAAAGCGCTCATCGGCGGCACGCTGAACATCACCGGATCCGCGTCCCAGTGGATACTGAACAACAGTTCGTCGGTCAACGGCTCCACGTCGCTCGCCAGCGGCATCACGCCGAACGGCACGACGGCTTCGCCGGACGTTTACTTCAACGGCCCGTCGATCAACGGCCCCACCGGAGGCGCCATCGGCGGGGTCATCGCATCGGTCGGCGGCACCATTGCGCAGATCGCCGCCCGGGCGCTGGACGAGGCGTTCGACACCGACAGCGTGGCGAAGCAGATCAACGACGGCTTTGTCGGCGACGTTGGAACGACGCCGCCGATGGACCACCGCATCGACGACACGGGGATTTCAGTCCCTGAGTGCTTCAACGAAAGCCGGGAGGGGCAGGGCGACTGCAAGTAGGCTTCTCGCTTGGCGGTTCAGAGGGGCGCTTCGGCGCCCCTTCTGATTGAACGGGTTACAATCCGCCCACAACAAGGGGGCAGGCGGGGTCGATGGCGGAGCAGGCTACCGAGGCGGCAGTGATGTTCGCGGACGTGAGCGGGAGCACCAAGCTCTACGAAACCGAGGGCGATGCCGTCGCGCACGCGGCGATCGAGAAGTGCGTCAACCTGATGAAGGAGAAAACCGTCACCGCCAAGGGCCGGGTCATCAAGACCATCGGCGACGAGGTGATGGCGGCGTTTCCCACCGCGGATGCCGCGGCCGACGCGGCGATCGAGATCCAGACCGGCATCGCTGAATTGCCGATGGTCGGCAAGACCAAGATCGGCGTGCGCATCGGCTTCAATTTCGGCCCGATCGTCGAGCGCGAAGGCGATGTGTTCGGCGACGCGGTCAACCTCGCCGCGCGCCTGTCGCACGTCGCCGCGCGCGACCAGATCATCACCGCGCGCGACACCGTGATGCGCATGTCGCCAATGCTCAAGGCCAACACGCGCGGCATCACCACCATCCAGGTGAAGGGCAAGGCCGAGGAGATCCAGGTCTTCGAGCTGATGTGGCAGCAGAGCGAGGACATGACGACGCTCGCCTCGCACAAATCGATCTACAAGCCGAAGAACGCCAAGCTGCGCATCAAATCCGCGGCGGGCGAAGTCATCCTCTCGGCGGAGCGCCCCTCGCTAGCGCTGGGGCGCGATGCCTCGGCCGACCTGGTGGTGCGCGAGCGCATGGCTTCCCGCGCGCACGGCAAGATCGAGCGCCGCCTCGACAAATTCATCCTCACCGACCACAGCGCCAACGGCACTTTCGTCACGGTCGAGGGCGACAAGGAGGTGATCCTGCGCCGCGAGGAATTCACGCTGCGCGGCCATGGCTGGATCGCCTTCGGCCAGGCGCGCGCTTCGTCCACCGATGTGCTGGAGTTCTTCTGCGAATGACAACGAATCTGATTCTTGTCGTGGGCCTGACGGCGATCACCTTGGGCTTCTGGCAGTCGCCGGTGCTGTCCCAGGACAAGAAAAGCACGCCCAAACAATCTATTACACAAGATCTGGGCTCCCGCAAATATCAAGAGGGCCTGGACCACGAGCGCGCGGGCAGGGATGCCGAGGCGTTCGAGGCTTTCCTGCAAGCCGGGGAGGCCGGGCATGGCGTGGCGCAACTCAAGCTCGCGAATATCTATGATCGCGGCAACAGGGTCATCAATCGTGACTACCAAAGCGCGATCCGATGGTACGAAAGGGCTCGCCGGCAAGGGGTCGACCTAGCCAAGCCCCTGCCCCCCATCAGGGGCAGATAGCTCCCCCCCAAAAGCCGATAACCTGTAGTTGCGACGCGACATTCGGCCTTGTCAGGCCGGGCCGGTCGCCGGGATAATGTGCGCCTGCGTCAATTAATGGAGCCACGGCTAGGCCATGGCGGCACCGGCTGAGCTTAAGACCCTAGGCAGGTACAACCTCGAACGCGTCCTCGGCAAGGGGGCGATGGGAGTCGTTTACGAGGGGGTCGACCCGCGCCTGAACCGGCGCGTGGCCATCAAGACCATCCTCAAGAGCAACCTCGACGAGGACACGGCCAAGGATTTCGCGATGCGCTTCGTGCGGGAGGCGCAGGCAGTCGCGCGCCTCAACCACCCCAACATCGTGCAGGTGTACGACTTCGGCGAGGAGGGCGAAGTCGCCTACCTCGTGATGGAGTTCATCAAGGGCAAGGAGCTCAAGAACTTCTTCGACGCCAACGAGCGCTTCGACCTCAAGGAGGCGGTGCGCATCATGGTCGAGCTGTGCGAGGCGCTCGAATTCGCCCACATGGCCGGCATCGTCCACCGCGACATCAAGCCCGCCAACGTGATGATCGACTCGCAGGCGCGCACCAAGCTCACCGACTTCGGCGTCGCCCGCGTGCAGGACTCGGACAAGACTTCGGTCGAGAAGACGCAGGCGGGCACCATGGTCGGCACGCCCGCCTACATGTCGCCCGAGCAGATCACCGGCGGCTCGGTCGACAAGCGCACCGACGTATTTTCGGCCGGCATCATCCTGTACCAGTTCCTCACCGGCGAGAAGCCGTTCACCGGCGGCGGCGCCTGGACCATCGCCAAGAAGATCATCCAGGAGGATCCGCCGCTGCCGTCGACCATCAACAACGCGGTGACGCCGCTGTTCGACTCGGTGGTCAACAAGGCGCTCGCCAAGAATCCGGACGAGCGCTACCAGACGGCGCGCGACCTCGGCCTCGCGCTGAAGCGCGCCATCGAGGGCAAGCCGGCCGAGGACGATTCGGACAAGACCATCGTCGGCGGCGCGATTCCGGACATGCCGAAGGCGCAGCCGCGGCCGGCCGCGGCGGCGGCGCAGCCGGGCCAGACCTCGGGCACGATGGGCGGCTCGCAGGCCGGCAGCCAGGAAGTCGAGCTCGAATTCTGGCGCGCCATCAAGGACGGCAACGACCCGGACGACTTCGACCTGTACGTGCAGCAGTTTCCGACTGGCATCTACGCCGCGCTCGCCAAGCGCAAGATCGCCAAGCTGCGCGGCATCCCGCTCGACGACTCGAGCGTGAAGGCGCGCGAGCAAGAGAAAAAGGAGGCCGAGGACGCCGCCCGCAAGGAAACCGAGGCGCGCAACAAGCTGGCCGAGGACAAGGCCAAGCTCGAGGCGGAGCTCGCGCGCAAGGAAGAGGAATTCAAGAAGCGCGAGGCCGAAGCGGAGACCAAGCGCCAGGAGGCGGAGCGCGCGCGCGTCGAGGCGATCGAAAAAGCCAAGCAGGAAGCGGCGGCCGATCGCGAGCGCGCGAAGAAGGAAGCCGCGGCCGAGGCCGAAAAGGCCAAGCAGGAAGCCGCTGCGGAGCGCGAACGCGCCAAGGCGGAGGCGGAAAAGGTCAAGCTGGAGGCTGCCGCCGAACGCGAGCGGGCGAAGAAGGAAGCCGCGGCCGCCACCGAGAAGGCCAGGCAGGAAGCGGCGGCGGAGCTCGCCAAGCGCGAAGCCGAGTACAAGAAGCGCGAGCAGGAAGCGCAGGAGAAGTCCAAGCAGGAAGCCGCGCTGCGCACCAAGCAGGAGGCCGAGACCCGGGCCAAGCGCGAGGCCGAGGAAAAGGCGCGCCAGGAAGCCGAGGTCAAGGCCAAGAAGGACGCGGAAGCGCGCGCCAAGAAGGAAGCGGAAGACCGCGCCAAGCGCGAGGCCGAGTTCAAGAAGCGCGAAGCTGAGCTCAAGGCGCGCGCCGAAGAAGCCACGCTGCTCGCCAGCGGCAAGAAGAAACCTTCGCCGGTCGTTCCGATCATCATCGCGGTAGCGGTCGCCGCCATCGGCATCGGCGTCTACAGCTACTTCTCGCCGAGCGGCGACGAGGCGGCGAAGGCGAAGATCGCGGCGATGCAGAAACAGCTCGACGAGGCGAAGCAGAAGGCCGCCTCCGATCTCGCCGCGGCGCAGAGGAAGGAAGAAGAGGCCAAGCTGGCGGTGGAAAAAGCGCGGGCGGCCGAGGAAGCGGCGAAGAAATCGGGCAACCTCGCGGCGCAGCAGGCGGCGCTCGCCGAGCGTGCGAAGGCGGAGGCCGAGCAGAAGTCGCGCACCGAAGCGGCCAGCCAGGCATCGCGGGCGAACCAGGACGCGCAGAAGAAATCGGCGGAAGCGCAGCAGGAGCGCGACCGCGTTGCCAAGGCCGAGGCCGACAAGAAGAAAGCCGCCGACAGCGCCAAGCTCGCCGCGGACCAGAAAGCAGCGGAAAGGGCGTCGCACGAAAAAGTGGCAGCGGCCGAGCGCGAGGCCCAGGAACGGATCGCGGCGGCCGAACGCGCGGCCCAGGAGAAGATCGCCGCGCTGGAAAAACAGGCCAAGCTTGCCTCGGCGGCGCCCGCCGGCAGCGCGGCGTCCACCGGCGAGCAGCTGTTCGAGCAGGCGGCGGGACTGGAGAAGGAAGGCAAGGGCGCCGAAGCCGTCCGCATGTACACGCGCGCGGCCCGCTCCGGCAGCGGCAAGGCCGCCAAGCGCCTCGGCGAGGTCTACGACAAGGGCATCGCGGGCGTGCCGCGGGATTACGCCGAATCGCTCAAGTGGTACAACACCGCCCGGGCGCTGGGCGAAGAAGTCAAGGACAACCGGCGCACCAACTAGCGGGCGCGGCGTGAACGCGCCGGGCGCATAAGCCGCTCGGCACGTGTAAAAATCCGGGGACATGAGCGAGCGAGAGCAGGGCGCCGGCGGCGCCCGCGAGCCCGACGCCGAGGCCACGGTCGCGCTGCCGACTCCGGGTCGGCGGCGCGGTCCCTTCGATCCGGTCCTCGATCGGCCTGCCGCGGCAGCCGACCTCACCGCACTGGGCGGCCTCAACCGGCTGGTCGAAGCGGCCAATCCCATCCTCGCCGTCGTGCCGCAGATCCGGCACGCGCTGCGCCATCCCGATCCCCTCGCGCTGCGCAAGCGGCTCCTGGAGCAGGTGCGCCTGTTCGAGCGCACCGCGCGCGCGGCGCAGATTGCCGAAGCCCCGCTGCTCAGCACGCGCCTGGCGCTGTGCGCCTTGCTCGACGATTCGGCGCAGGCCACTCCCTGGGGACGCGACTGGGCGCCGCTGCTCGCCGAACTGCACGGGGAAGCGAACAGCGACAAGTTCTACACCTTGCTGGACGGCCTGCTGGCGGCGCCGGAGGCGAACGTCGAGCCGCTCGAATTCTTCTATGTCTGCCTCGCGCTCGGCTTCGAGGGACGCTACCGCGGCGGGGAGGGCGGGCGCCAGGCGCTCGCCCAGGTGCGCACGCGCCTGCACGAGGCGCTCGCCGCGCTGCGGGCGCCGACGGCGCCGGCGCTGTCGGGGTGCTGGCAGGGTGCCGGCATTCGCGCGCGCCGGGTCTCGGATGCGCTGGCGATGTGGGGCGCGGCATCGGTCTGCGTCCTGGTGCTGGCGGCGCTGTATTTCGCGTTCAGCGTCTCGCTCGGCGCCCGGTCCGACCCGGTGGCCCGGTCGCTGGCGACGCTCAAGCCGCCGGCGCCAGCGGCGCCCGCCGACGCGAAGTCGGCGGCCGTGCCGCAGCTCGCCGCGACGCTTGCCGACGCCATCGCGCGGCGCGAAATCGACGTCGCCGATGTCGCGGGCGCCGCGGTCATCTCGCTGCACAGCGACGAGCTGTTCGCTCCCGGCAGCGCGCGCCTGAACGCGGCGCTGCATCCGGTCATCCTGCGCGTGGGCGAGGCGCTCGACCGGGTGCCCGGCACCGTGGTCGTCACCGGCCACACCGACGACGTGCCAATCCGCACGGCGCGCTATCCGTCGAACTGGGAGCTGTCCACCGACCGTGCCGACTCGGTGGTGGGGTTGATGGCTTCGCGCCTGCGCGATCCCTCGCGCCTGCAGGCGGAAGGACTGGCCGATTCCGCGCCGGTGGCGCCCAACGACAGCACCGCCAACCGCGCGCGCAACCGCCGCGTCGCCATCATCCTGAGGCCGCTGCCATGATCGGCGCCTGGCTGACGGGCCGCTGGGCCGTCGGGCTGCTCGCCTGCGTTGCGCTCGCGGCGGCGGTCTGGTTCGCCGGCGACGTCGTTGCGCTCGGCGCGTGGCGCCCGCTCGATTCGACGGCGGAGCGCATGGTCTTCCTCGTTGCCGTGGTCGCGGCGTGGCTGGCCTGGGAAGTTTTGCGCCAGCAGCGCAAGCTGAAGGAAAATGCGCGCTTGCTGGAAAGCCTGGCCGGCGGCATCGCCGACCAGGACTCGGCGGCGCGCGCGGCGCACGAAATCGAAGTGCTGCGCCAGCGTTTCGAGGAGGCGCTCGGCGTGCTGCGCCACGCGCGCTTTCGCGGCGCGGACGGCGAGCGCCGCACGGTCAGCGAGCTGCCCTGGTACATGTTCATCGGCGGGCCCGGCTCGGGCAAGACCACGGCGCTGCTCAACGCCGGCCTGCGCTTCCCGCTCGGCGACCCGGGTACCGGCAACACCCTGCAGGGGGTCGGCGGCACGCGCAACTGCGACTGGTGGTTCACCGACGAGGCGGTGCTGCTCGACACGGCGGGGCGCTACACCACGCAGGGCAGCGACAAGCAGGCCGACGCCGCGGCCTGGCTGGGTTTTCTGGATCTGCTCAAGCGCTTCCGCCCGCACCAGCCGCTCAATGGCGCCATCGTCACGCTCAATGCGGCGGATCTCGCGCATTGGAACGAAGAAGAGCTGTCGACCTATGCGGCGCACGTGCGCGAGCGGGTGTGGGAGCTCTACACGCGGCTCGGCGTGCGGCTGCCGCTCTACCTGCTCATCACCAAGGCCGACCTGCTGGCGGGGTTCAGCGAGTACTTCTCCGAATTCGACGCCGCGGAGCGGGCACAGGTCTGGGGCGTGACTTTCGGCGTCGGCGAATTCGCCGCCGATCCGCTCGCCATGGTGGCGCGCTTCGACGATGATTTCCGGCAGCTCGAGCGGCGCCTGTACGCCATGCTGCCCGCGCGCCTGCAGGAGGAGCGCGACCTGCAGCGGCGCGCCGCGGTCTACCGTTTCCCGCAGCAATTCCGCGGCACCGGGCCGATGATCGCGAGCTTCCTCGAGTCGGCCTTCGGCACCGGCTGGAGCGGGGAGGCGCCGCTGCTGCGCGGCGTGTATTTCGCCAGCGGCACCCAGGAAGGCAGCCCGATCGACCGCGTGCTCGGCACGCTGGCGCGCAGCTTCAATCTCGAGCGCAAGGTGCAGCCGCCGACGCTGGGTAGCGGCAAGAGCTTTTTCCTGCGCCGGCTGCTGCGCGAGGTGATCTTCGGCGAGTCCGGGCTGGCGGGATCCAATCCGGCGCAGCAGCGGCAGCGGCGGATGGAGCGCATCGCGGCTTACGGCGGCATGGCGGCCGCGAGCCTTCTCCTGATCGCCGGCTGGACCACGAGCTACTTCGGCAATCTGCGGCTGATCGAGGCGACGGCATCCCGCGCCGGCGAAGCGAAGCGGGAACTCGATGCGCTTGCGACGCTGCGCCCGGTCGACGAAGCGCGGCTCGTCTCGGCCCTGAACCGCCTGCGAGATCTGCGCCAGGGCGGCGCGGCCTGGACCACCGGATTCGGCCTTTACCAGGGCACAAAACTCGATGCGCAGGCCGAGCGCGCCTACCAGAACGCGCTGCGCGAGATCCTGCTGCCGCAGCTGGCCGCCGCGGAGGCCTGGCGGCTGCCCGGCAACCTGCAAAAGGACCTGGCGGCGCACATCCGGTCGGCGCTGGCGCTGCGGGGAGCCAAGGCGTGAGCGCGCAGCCCGCCGCGCAGGGCGCGCTGACGCCCGGCTGGTACGGCAAGATCCCGGCGACCGGCGACTTCGTGGTGCGCCGGCTGCCCGAGGCATTTCGCGAGGCTTGGGACCGCTGGCTGCAGCAGTCGATGGACGGCGGCCGCGAACGCCTCGGCACGCAGTGGCAGGCAAACTATCTCTCGATGCCGCCGTGGCGCTTCCTGCTCTCGGCCGGCATGCTGACGCCGCAGGCCTGGACCGGCGTCATGGTTCCCAGCGTGGATGCCGTCGGCCGCCAGTTTCCGCTCACGATCGCCTGCGCGCTGCCGGCGGTTCGGCTCGATCTGCCGGGCTGCCTGGAGTCGGCACGGCGCTGGTTCGACGCTATCGAAACGATCGCGCTCGACGCCCTGGCGCCGCGCGCGGAAGTGAAAAAGATCGACGCCGCCGTCAGCGCATGTCCGTTTCCCGCCGACGCACTGCGAAGCCGCGAGGAGACGCCCGACGCCACGGTGCCGTTCCGCAGCGCGCGGGCGCAAATGCTGGTGGCGTCGCCGGCGCAGGCGGCCGGGCTCGTGGTTCAACTCGCTGAGCCTTGCGCCGTGTGGCTCAACGGCGCTTCGGAGCTGATCGCGCCCTGCGCGCTGTTGTGCGAAAACCTGCCGTCCGCGGCGCAGTTCTGCGGCATGATGGACGGTCGCTGGCGCGAGCACGGCTGGTCGAGCCGCGATGCGCGCGGCGCCGAGGCGGCCTGAGCCCATGACGGTCTCGATCAAGATCTTTACCCACGCCGCCGGCCGGCCCACGCTCTACGCCAGCCGCGAGCTCGATGTCCTGCCGATCACCATCGGACGCGACGCGGGCTGCACCGTGGTGGTCGAGGACCCGCAAAAGCACCTGTCGCGCTTTCACGTCGAGATCGAGCTGCAGGACGGCGTGTACTGGATGTCGGTGGCTTCCAAGGTAAATCCGGTGATGGTCAAAGGCCGGCGCTACGGCCCCGGCACTCGGCTGACGCTCAAGTCCGGCGACACGTTCGAGATGGGGGAGTACGAAATCCACGTGTTTCTGCCGGAGGCGGGCGCGGCGGAGAAGGCCGACGAGCTGATCGATATCTCGGATCCGAACGCCATCTTCGAGGAACCGACTTTCGTCGGCGGCGAGCGTACCGGCACCAAGCCGCCGGTGCCTGCTGCGGCGAAGCCGGCGGCGGCCGCGCCGGCGAAACCCGCGGCCCGCCCGGTGGCGGCGGTCGCCGGATTCGAAGGCGCCTTGCGCCTGTTCCTCGATGGCGCCGGCGTGCCGGCCAAGGAGCTCTCCGCCGCCGACAGCGAGCGGCTGCTGCGCGACAGCGGCGCGGTGCTGCGCGCCGCCGTCGAGGGATTGATGATGCTGCTGGTGGCGCGCGCCGAGATGCGCAAGGAGATGCAGGCCGAAGAGCGCACCATGGTGGCGGCGCACGACAACAATCCGCTCAAGCTCATGTCGGACCCGCACGAGGCGATGGATTTTCTCCTCGACCCCAGCGAGCGCACCTCGGGCTTCCTCGATCCGGTGCAGGCCGTGGGCGACGCCTGCGAGGACCTGCGCTCGCACGAGATCGCCCTGATCGCGGCGATGCGCGCCGCGATCCTCGGCGCGCTGCGGCGCGTCGACCCACACGCGCTCGAGCGCGCCTACGAGAAGGCCTCGCCCGGATTCGCGCTCGGCGGGCGCAAGGGCAAGCTCTGGGACCTGTTCGTCGCGCAACAGGAGAAGCTGGTGCGCGAGGCGCAGGAGGACTTCACCAAGGTGTTCGGGCGCGACTTCATGAGCGCCTATCAGTCGCAGCTGCGTCGCCTGAAGGGCGGCAAATAGGTTACTTGCAAACCAGTTGATCGCCTTGCGGCAGCACTGGACGCTCGACCCCGGCGTCGCCTTCCTCAATCACGGCTCGTTCGGCGCCTGCCCGGTGCCGGTGCTGGAGGAGCAGGCGCGCCTGCGTGCGCGCCTCGAGGCAAACCCGATGCGCTTCTTCGCGCGCGAGCTGGAGGGTCTCCTGGCGCAGGCGCTCGAGGCGCTGGGCGCGTTCGTCGGCGCGGCGCCCCAGGATCTTGCGTTCGTGCCCAACGCCACGGCGGGGATCAACGCGGTCCTGCGCTCGCTGCGCTTCGAGCCGGGCGACGAAATCCTCGCCACCGATCACCTGTACCCGGCCTGCCGCGCGACGCTCGACTATGTCGCGCAGCGGACCGGAGCGCGAGTGGTCGTGGTCCCGGTTCCCTTTCCCGTTGCGGAAATCACCCGGCCGATTCTGCAGGCGGCAGGGCCGCGCACGCGGCTCGCGGTGCTCGATCACGTGACCAGCCCGACGGCATTGATCTTCCCGGTGGCGGAACTGGTGCAAGCCCTGGCGGCACGCGGCATCGACACGCTGGTGGACGGCGCGCACGCCCCCGGCATGCTTCCCCTCGCGCTCGATCGTCTCGGCGCCGCCTATTACACCGGGAACTGCCACAAATGGCTGTGCGCGCCGAAGGGGGCGGGTTTCCTTCACGTGCGGCCTGATCGCCAGGACCGCATCGTCCCGGTTTCCCTCTCGCACGGCGGCTGGAAGGGCGCGGTAAGGAAGGGGCCGTTTCGCCGGCTCTTCGATTGGACCGGGACGGCCGACCCGACGCCGGCGCTCTGCGTGCCGGCCGCGATCGCGTTCATGGCCTCGCTTTCGCCGCAGGGCTGGCCGGGAGTGATGCGCGCCAACCACGCGCTCGCCCTGAAGGGAAGAGAACTGCTTTGCCGGTCGCTGCGCATAGCGCCGCCGGCGCCGGAGGAGATGCTGGGATCGATGGCGAGCCTGCCGCTGCCGGAGGCCGCGGTCGATCTCGACGCGCTGTGGCGGGAGGGAGGCGTCGAGGTCGCGCTGTTCGACTGGGAGGGGCGGCCGGCACGCCTGCTGCGCGTTTCAGCCCAGCTCTACAACACCCCCCGCGACCTGGAGAAACTGGACGCTTGCCTGCGCCGCCTTTACTGTATATAAGTACAGTATCATGGCGGCTCTGGCGGATCTTCTCCGGCGTTACCCCGGCTGGCGCGGCGCGGCCTGCTTCGAGCAGGCGCCCGCGGTGCCGAGCGGCTTTCCCGCTCTCGACCGGGAGCTGCCGGGGGGCGGATGGCCCTCAGGCGGGCTCACGGAGCTGCTGGGCGAGCGCGAGGGGATCGGCGAGCTGCAGCTCGTCCTGCCGGCGCTCGCGGCCCTGACCGCACGGGGCAGGCGCGTCGCCTGGCTCGCGCCTCCCCATCTGCCCTACGCCCCGGCGCTGGCCGCCGCGGGCATCGACCTCGTGCATCTCGCCGTGGTGCGCGCGCCGGGCCGGCGCGACGCCCTGTGGGCGGCCGAGCAGGTGCTGCGCGCCGGCAGCTGCCATGCGCTGCTCGCGTGGCTGCCCGAGGCCCGCTACCCGGAGCTGCGGCGCCTCGCCGTGGCCGCCGGCGCGGGGGGCGCCTGCGCGCTGCTGTTCCGGCCGCGCGCCGCCGCCGCCGAGCCCACGCCCGCCCACCTGCGCCTCGCGCTGGAGCCGGGTCCTGACGGCCAGACGCTTGCCGTGCGCATCCTCAAGCGGCGCGGCCTGCCGGCGCCGGCGCCGATCCTCCTGCCGGTGAGGAATGTCTTCCATGCTTTGGGTCGCGCTTCATTTCCCCCGCCTGCCGCCCGCGACGCTGGAACCGGTCGCCGCCTGGGCCTGCCAGTTCACGCCTAAGGTCTCGCTCGAGCCGCCGCAGGCGCTGCTGGCGGAAGTGGCGGGCAGCCTGCGCCGCTTCGGCGGCCCGCGGCGGTTGCTGGAAAAAATCCGCCAAGGACTCGGCGAGCTGGGACTGGAAGCTACCGTCGCCACCGCGCCCACGGCGCGCGCCGCGCTGTGGATCGCGCGCGGCGGCGGCCGCCGGCTCGAAGACATCCCGGTGGAAGTGGTTTGTACGGAAGATGTTCTTTCATTCCTGAAAAGCATCGGCGTTCATCAAGTCGGAGACCTGTTGCAGCTGCCTCGCGAAGGCTTGGCGAAGCGCTGCGGGCCGGCGCTGGTCGCCGAGATCGACCGCGCGCTCGGGCGCCTGGCCGAGCCGCGCACTTTCTTCGAGCCGCCAGCGAGCTTCGCGGCGCGGCTCGAGCTGCCGGCGGAAACGGTATACGCGGAAGCGCTGCTGTTCCCGGCACGACACCTGCTGGCGCAACTCGCCGGGCTGCTCGATGCCAGGCAGGAGGGTACCCGGGGATTTGATTTCATTCTTTTCCACGAGAAGACGGTCTTTTCGAACGTCTACATCGGGCTGGCTTCGCCCACCAGGGATAAGAAAAGGATGGCGGATCTGCTGCGCGAGCGGCTCGGTGCCATGAAGCTCGCGCAACCGGTGGAAGCCATCGCCGTGGAGGCCGGGGGCTTCGTCCCGTTTGCCGGGCAGAGCCGCGGCATGTTCGGCGACGCGGCGGCTGACGCCGAGGACTGGACGCAGCTCCTCGAGCGGCTGCAGGCGCGCCTCGGGCGCGCGGCGGTGCACGGCCTCAGCCTCTACCCGGACCACCGGCCGGAATACGCCTGGCGGCGCGTCGCGCCGGGGGACTGGGAGCCGCGCGAGTTCCGCCAGCCCGGGCCGCGGCCGGCCTGGCTCCTCGAGCCGCGCCGGCTGGGCGAGGGCGGCTTCGCGCTGCTCGCCGGGCCCGAACGCATAGAGAGCGGCTGGTGGGACGGCGATGACGCAAAGCGCGACTACTTCGTGGCGCGGCTGGGCGAGTCGAGCCTGGCCTGGGTCTACCGCGAAGCAGGCGAGTGGTACCTGCACGGCTTGTTTGCCTGAACATGGTCTCCCTGCCTGGATATGCCGAGCTGCACTGCCTCTCCAATTTCACGTTCCTGCGCGGCGCGTCGCATCCCAAGGAATTGGTGGAGCGGGCCGCCGCGCTCGGTTACCAGGCGCTCGCGCTGACCGACGAATGCTCGCTCGCCGGCATCGTGCGCGCCCACGTGGCAGCGAAGGCGCACGGGCTGCCGCTGATCGTCGGCACCGAGATCTCCCTGGATGGCATGAAGCTCGTGCTGCTGGCGACGGAGCGGAAATCCTACGGCGCGGTCTGCGCGCTCATCACCGCCGGGCGCAGGCGCGCGGCAAAGGGGCAATACCAGCTCGAAAGAAAGGACGTGGAAGCCCTGGCGGGCAGCGGAACCCTGGCGCTGCTCTGCAGCGGCGGCACGGACGACGCCCGCTGGGTGAAGGAGCGTTTCGACGGCGCGGGCTGGATCGCCGCAGAACTGCACTGCGGCCCCAATGACCATGAAAAATTGAATGTGCTGAGAGGTCTTTCAAAGGATTCCGGCCTGCCGTTGGTCGCCGCGGGTGACGTGCACATGCACCTGCGCTCGCGCCGACGGCTGCAGGACGTGTTGACGGCGATCCGGCTTGGTCGCCCCGTGGCCGAGTGTGGCCATGCGCTGTTCCCGAACGCCGAGCGCAGCCTGCGGCTGCGCATACGCCTTGCCCAGCTTTATCCCCCGGAGCTGCTTGCGGAGACGCTGCGCATCGCCGAGCGCTGCCGTTTCAACCTCGACACTCTCAAGTACGAGTACCCGGAAGAGATCGTGCCGTCGGGCGAAACGCCGGCGAGCCACCTGCGCAAGCTGACCAAAGCAGGCTTGCGCGGGCGCTATCCGGAGGGCGCACCGCCACATGTGCGCAAGCAGGCCGAACACGAGCTCCGGCTGATCGCCGAGCTTCGCTACGAACCCTTTTTCCTTACCGTGCACGACGTGGTGAGTTTCGCCCGCCACCAAGGCATCCTGTGCCAGGGGCGTGGATCGGCGGCGAACTCGGTCGTGTGTTACGCGCTCGGCATCACCGAAGTGGCGCCGGCGCAGATGAGCATGCTGTTCGAGCGCTTCGTCTCGCGCGAACGCGACGAGCCGCCGGACATCGATGTGGATTTCGAGCACGAGCGGCGCGAGGAAGTCATTCAGTACATCTACGACAAATACGGGCGCGGGCGCGCGGCGCTCGCGGCCACCGTGATCCGCTATCGAAGCAGGAGCATCCTGCGTGACCTCGGCAGGGCGCTCGAAGGCCTGCCTGGCGAAGAGGTGCTGCCGCTCGCTATGGCTCTAATAAAGTTTCCTCGGCATCTTTCGCAGCATGTCGGCGGCTTCGTCATCTCGCGCGGGCCGTTGGCCGAGCTGGTACCGGTGGAGAACGCGGCGATGCCGGGGCGCACCGTGATCCAGTGGGACAAGGACGACCTGGAAGCACTCGGATTGATGAAGGTGGATGTCCTGGCCCTCGGCATGCTGAGCGCTATCCATAAGGCGCTGCGGATGCTCGGCCTGAAAAGCATGGACGAGATCCCCAAGGAGGATGTCGCGGTCTACAACATGATCTGCGGAGCCGACACCATCGGCGTGTTCCAGATCGAGTCGCGCGCGCAGATGAGCATGCTGCCGCGGCTCAGGCCCCGCGATTACTACGACCTGGTGATCCAGATCGCGATCGTGCGGCCCGGGCCGATCCAGGGGGACATGGTCCATCCCTACCTGCGCCGCCGGGCTGGCCTGGAGAAGGCCGACTATCCCACCAAGGCCGTGGAGGATGTGCTGAAGCGCACCCTCGGCGTGCCGATCTTTCAGGAGCAGGTGATGCAGCTGGCGATGGTGGCGGCGGGCTTCTCCGCTGGGGAAGCCGACCAGCTGCGCCGGGCCATGGCGGCTTGGAAGGAAAAAGGCGACATGAGCCCCTACAAAGACAAGCTGAAGAAGGGATTGCTCGGGAACGGCTACAGCGCGGAATTCGCCGATCGCATCTATCGCCAGATCGAGGGTTTCGGCGACTACGGCTTTCCGGAGGCGCACTCAGCGAGCTTCGCGCTGCTCGCCTACGTCTCGGCCTGGATCAAGCACTACCACCCGGCGGTGTTCTGCGCTGCGCTGCTCAACAGCCAGCCGATGGGTTTCTACAAACCTTCGCAGCTAGTGCAGGACGCGCGGCGCCATGGCGTCGAGGTGCGCCCGGCAGACGTCAACGCGAGCGAGTGGGACTGCACGCTGGAGGATGGGGCGCTACGCCTGGGATTGCGGGTGGTGTCGGGATTGGCGAAAGAGCAGGGGTTGCGGGTGGCGGCGGGCAGGCCTTACGCCTCGGTCGAGGAAATGCATCTCGACCGGAAGAATCTGTCCCACCTCGCCGCCGCGGGGGCGCTGCGCTCCCTGGCCGGCCACCGGCGCCTGGCGCGCTGGGCCGCGGCGGGCGGCGGCAGTCG
>DASWEU010000080.1:0-1720 GCA_036394595.1 Burkholderiales bacterium
CGCTCATCATTCCCGGGGGCTTCGCGCCGGAGAATTTCCGCCGCACGCCGCAGATCGTGAACCTGGTGCGCAAGGTGCACGAGCAGGGCAGCCTGGTCGCCGCGATCTGCCACGCCGGCTGGCTGCTCGCTTCAGCCGGCATCGCCAAGGGCCGGCGCGTCACCTGCGTGGCGATCATCAAGGACGACGTCATCAATTCCGGCGGCAACTATGTGGATGAGCCGCTGGTGCGCGACGGCAACCTCATCACCTCGCGCCTGCCGGGCGACCTGCCGGATTTCGGCCGCGCCATCGTCCAGTACCTGGAGGAGATGCCTTCCAAGCGCAGCCCCGGCGCCAAGCCGCTCGCGCGCGTGGCTGGACGCGCCGCTACGACCGCCGACTATGTGCGCCCGGCCAGAGTGGTGCAGACCTCGGCGGGCAAGGCGTCGGCGAACTACCGCATGCACGCGGTGGAGGCGAAATGAAGTTCTTTCTCACGCTCCTCCTCATAGGAGCAGCGCATGCTCAGCAATATCCCACGCAGCCGATCAAGATGATCGTGCCGTTTCCGGTCGGCGGCGGCGCCGACATCGCGGCGCGCGTGGTGGCGCTGCACATCGGCACCGAGCTCGGGCAGAGCGTGTTCGTGGAGAACTACGGCGGCGCCGGCGGCACTATCGGCACTTCGCGCGCGGCGCAGGCGGCGCCCGACGGCTATACGATTTTCGTCGGCACGCCGAGCACGCATGGCACTAATCCCGCCGTCTATACCAAGCTGCCCTACGATCCGATCAAGGACTTCTCGCCGATCGGCCTCATCGGCACCTCGCCGTTCCTGCTGATCGCGCATCCCTCGGTGAAGGCGCAGTCGGCGAAGGAGCTGATCGCGCTGGCGCGCGCGCATCCGGGCGAGCTGAACTACGCGTCCTTCGGCAACGGCAGCATCAACCACCTCGGCGCAGAGCTCTTCAACTCGCTCGCCAACATCAACGTGGGCCACGTGCCCTACAAGGGCGGTGCGCCCGCGCTCGTCGATCTCATCGCCGGGCGCGTTCAGTACACCTTCGACGGCAGCGCCGCGGTGCCGGCGATCCGCGCCGGGCAGGTCAAGCTCCTTGCGGTGGGCAGCGCCCAGCGCTGGCACGTCTTCGCCGACACGCCGACCATCGCCGAGACGGCGCTGCCGGGATTCGATCTCACTACATGGTATGGACTGTTCGCCCCGGCAAAGACGCCACAGGCGGTGATCGACCTGGTCAACACCAAGCTCAACGCGGTGCTCGCGCTGCCGCAGGCGAAAGACAGTTTCGCCAAAATGGGCTTCGATCCAGCGGGCGGCACGCCCGACGTGCTGACGAAGAAGGTGCGCGACGAAGTTTCGAAGTGGACTGACATCGCGCGCCAGAAAAACATCCGCATCCAGGACTGAGCGCGAAAATTTTTTTGCCGCAATTCGTTGACGCTGCGCGCGCCGCGGTGCATCCTGTCGGCACGTCGTTTTAATTCCAAAGCAGTTCTGAAGTGACAGCCTTGGGGAGGGCCTGGTGCTTCACGATATCCACACCCGCGCACTGCGACGCGCCGCCCAGATTCTCGGCGGCGAAGAAAAGCTCCGCCTGCATCTAGGGGCATCCGAGACCGATTTTTCAAACTGGAGCGGCGAACGCGAGCTGCCGCGCAACGTCTTTCTGCGCCTGGTCGACATCATCACCGACGAAGAGGTGCGCAAGGTCGGCGC
>DASWEU010000081.1:0-3285 GCA_036394595.1 Burkholderiales bacterium
CATCGCCGGCATCGTCATCACCTTGCTCGTGCTGGGGGCCTGGCTGCTCTAGCAGCCGCGCCCGCCGCTTCCCTCGGACAGGGCGGGTCGACCTCAAGCGGATCCGCGCCGCCGTCCCGGGTAGCGGCGCTGCCGCGCCGGTGGTCCGCTCATGGTCCGGCAATGGTCCGCCGCATCATCCACTGCTGTAGCGAATCCCCGGCCGGAATGGTCCAGTCGGACGCGCATGTATAGGTTTCACGTGATACAAACGCCCGCCGTTTCCGCGGATTTCCGCAGGTTTCGGCCGCCACGGTCGCCGGCGGCGGCGACCCGCGCCCCGGCGCTGCGCCCCGCCACCTGTCGCAACCTGTAGCACTTCCGCCTAGACTGGATGAGGATGGTTTAGTCTTCCCAAAGGCGGCTGATCCGGCACTGGTTGACGCCGCCGCCGCGATGGCGTTTCTCCTAAAGCAAGAAGCTTGGCATCGGGGGCAGGCCAGCATGGCGGGCATTCTCGCGGGCATTCGCGTGCTCGATTTCGGCCGGTACATCGCCGGCCCCTATTGCGCGGCGCTGCTGGCCGAGCATGGCGCCGAGGTCATCCGTATCGAGAAGCGCGAGGGCAGCGAGGATCGCTACGTCGCCCCAGTGGGCAGCGGCGGCGAGGGTGCGCTGTTCCTGCAGATGAACCGCAACAAGCTGTCGCTGACGCTCGACCCGATGACCCCGGCGGGACAGGAGATCGTGCGCCGCCTCGTGCGCACTGCCGATGTCGTCGTGGCGAACCTGCCGCCCCAGACACTGGCTGCGATGCGGCTCGATTACGACAGCCTCAAAGCGGTCAAGCCCGACATCATCCTCACCACCAGCTCCGCCTTCGGTCCGAGCGGGCCCTATGGCGACCGGGTCGGGTTCGACGGCGTGGGCCAGGTCATGTCGGGCGCGGTCTACATGACCGGCGAACCCGATCGGCCCTATCGCGCGCAGGTCCCGTGGGTCGATTTCGGCACGGCGCTGCATTGCGCCTTCGGCACCATGGCGGCGCTGATGGCACGCCGCGAGACCGGCAAGGGCCAGAAGGTCGAGGGCGCGCTGCTCGCGACCGCCTTGACCTTCACCAACGCCCTCCTGATCGAGCAGGCCGTGATCGAGGCCAACCGCGTGCCCACCGGCAATCGCGGCCAGACCGCCGCGCCAGTCGATCTCTACCGCACCCAGGACGGCTGGATCATCTGCCAGGTGATCGGGCAGCCGCTCTACCGGCGCTGGGCGGCGCTGATGGGCGAGCCGCACTGGCTCGAAGACACGCGCTTCAAGGACGATCTCTCGCGCGGCGACCACGGCGAGGTCATCAGCGAGCGTATGGCGCGCTGGTGCGCCGAGCGGTCCACCGCCGAGGCGCTCGAGATTCTCGGCCGGGAGAAGATTCCGGCAGCGCCGGTGCTCAAGCCGCAGCAGACGCTCGACGATCCCCAGGTCCGCGCGATGGGATTTTTCCAGCCGGTCGACTATCCCGGGCTGAAGCGGCCTGCGCCGATCGCCAAGACGCCGGTTTGGCTGTCCGAGACCCCCGGCGGCATCCGCTGCCGCGCACCTCTGCTCGGCGAACACACCGAGCAGATCCTGCAGCAGATCGGCTACGACGAAGCAGCAATCGGCGAACTGCGCCGGACGGGCGTGATCTAATCCCGGCCACGCGAATTTACGCCCTGCTAACCATGATGGAGCGACCTAGCGCCGGTGACAGCAGCGCTCATGGACCGCCACCGCGGCGTCTGAACAGACCGTTAACCGGTTGGCCATACAGTCGAGGGCCATGAAAACACCAGAGGATCGCGGGGCTGGTCTAATGGTTAAGGCGCTCGCGGCGATCGGTTCCGTCATCTACCGTCGGTCGGCAGCGATCACCGACTGGTTCATCCCGGATTCGCTCAGGACGGACGCAGCGACGCTCGGCCGCGCGCGTATCTTCGTGTTCAGCCACTTGTTCGGGCCCTCGCTCGGCCAGAGCATCAGCGTCTACCTCTACATCCTCGATCCCAATCCGGGCCCGGCCTACTGGACCATCGTGGCGTCGATCACGGCGTTCTGGACCCTCCCCTTCTGGCTCAAGCTCACCGGCCGTCTCACACCGCTGGCGCTGTTCACCGTCGAGAACCTCACCTTCGTCACGCTGTTCGGCTCCTATCACTATGGCGGCGTCAGCTCGCCCTTCCTGCCATGGCTGCTCAACGCCCTGCTCCTGCTGTTCTTCTATCTCGGCGACCGCCCGCGGCTGCGCTATCTGGTGCTGGCGCTGTTCGCACTCAATCTGCTTGGCTTCTATCTCGCCTATGCGGTGGACCATTCCTTCCCCGAGCATGTGCCGATCGCAGCCATGTCGGGGCTCGGCCTCACCTCGGTGCTGTCGGCCACCGTCTACATGTCGATGATGGCGCTCTACTACGCCAATGTCGTTGCCTCGCAATCGGAGCTCGAGCGCGAGGTGCAGAACCACCGCGCCACCGCGATCCAACTGCACGAGGCCAAGGAGGAGGCCGAGGCGGCGAACCGGGCCAAGTCCGAATTCCTCGCCAAGATGAGCCACGAGCTGCGCACGCCGTTGAATGCCGTGATCGGCTATAGCGAGATGTTGCTGGAAGATGCCGAACTCGACGGCCGAAAGCAGCAGCAGATCGCCGATTTGCGGCGCATCAACAGCGCCGGCAAGCATCTGCTGTCGCTCGTCACCGACGTACTCGACCTCTCGCAGATCGAGGCCGGCAGGATGGATGTGTCGGCACAGCCCTTCGATCTCAACACCTTCATCGACGACGTCGTGGCGACGTGCCGGCCGCTGGTCTTGGACAATGGAAACGATTTCGTCGTCGAGCGCGGCGACGGTCTCGGCGTCATCGTCGGCGACGCCACCAAGCTGCGCCAGGCAGTGCTCAACCTGCTGAGCAACGCCGCCAAATTCACCAATCGCGGCCGCGTCACGCTAGGCGCAATGCGCGAGAAGAGCGACGGCGATTGGATCCGCATCGCCGTCCGCGACACCGGCATCGGCATCCGGCCCGAGGTCCTGCCGAAATTGTTTCAGAACTTTAATCAGGCGGAGGCCTCGACCTCGAGCCGTTATGGCGGCACCGGGCTCGGACTGGCCCTCAGCCAGAAGCTGTGCCGAATGATGGGCGGTGAAATCACCGTCGAGAGCGAGCCAGGGCGCGGCTCCTGCTTCACCATTCGAATCCCTGCCATGCTGCCCACACACCCACGCGTGATGGGGTCGGAAGACGTGGCGCAGTCTCCGCTCTATCCAGC
>DASWEU010000082.1:0-13999 GCA_036394595.1 Burkholderiales bacterium
CGGGTGACCAGCAACAAGATGCAGAAGACAGTGGTGGTGCGGGTAGAGCGCCGCGTAAAGGACGCCCTGATGGGCAAGACCATCACGCGCTCGCGCAAGTATCACGCGCACGTCGAGACCGGTGCCTACGGCGAGGGCGACCTGGTGGAAATCGCCGAATGCCGCCCGATTTCGCGCACCAAGTCCTGGAAAGTCACCCGCCTGGTGGAGAAATCGAAGGCGGTTTGAGGTAAAATTGCGGTCCCCAAAACGGGGTCCAAAACTGCCGGTCCAGTGACCGGCAAGTTGGATGGAGAAAATAGCCAATGATTCAGATGCAGACCGTGCTGGACGTCGCCGATAACACCGGTGCGCGCGCCGTCATGTGCATCAAGGTGATGGGCGGCTCGAAGCGGCGCTATGCGTCGATCGGCGACCTGATCAAGGTGAGCGTCAAGGACGCCGCGCCGCGCGGACGGGTGAAGAAGGGCGAGGTGTACGACGCCGTGGTGGTGCGCACCGCCAAGGGGGTGCGGCGCGCCGACGGCTCGCTGATCCGCTTCGACCACAACGCCGCGGTGCTGCTGACGCCGAAGCTCGAGCCGATCGGCACGCGCATTTTCGGGCCGGTGACGCGCGAGTTGCGCACCGAGCGCTTCATGAAGATCGTTTCGCTGGCACCCGAGGTAATTTAGGAAGATGCGCCATGCAGAGGATTAAAAAAGGCGACGAAGTAGTGGTGCTCTCCGGGCGCGACAAGGGCAAGCGCGGCACGGTGCTGCGCCGCGTCGACGCGCGCCACGTGGTGGTGGAGGGCGTCAACCGCGTCAAGAAGCACCAGCGGCCCAATCCGATGAAGGGCATCAACGGCGGCATCGTCGACAAGGACATGCCGATCGATGTTTCGAATGTCGCGCTGTTCAACCCGGCCACCAAAAAAGCCGACCGCGCGGGCGTCAAGCGCCTCGACGACGGCCGCAAGGTGCGCGTGTTCAAGGCGAACGGCGAGCAGGTGGATGCCTGACCATGGCCAAAGAAAAAGACCAGAAACCCAAGCACGAACCGAAGACGCCGCCGCCGGCAAAGCCCGCGGCGAAGAAGGAGGCGGCGCCGAAAAAGGAAACCGCGGCTGCGGCGCCGAAAGCGTCTGCGCCGCAGCAGCCCGCGCCGCCGGCGCGCCTCGCCCTGTTCTACCGCGAGAAGGTGGTGCCGGACCTGATGCAGAAGTTCGGCTACAAAACCGTGATGCAGGTGCCGCGCATCCGCAAGATCACGCTCAACATGGGCGTGGGCGAAACCACCGCCGACAAGAAGATGCTGGACAACGCGCTCGGCGACATGGTGAAGATCGCCGGCCAGAAACCGGTCACCACCAAAGCGCGCCGCTCGATCGCCAACTTCAAGCTGCGCGCCGGCTTTCCCATCGGCTGCATGGTGACGTTGCGCGGCGCGCGCATGTACGAATTCCTCGACCGCCTGGTCAATATCGCCATTCCGCGCATCCGCGATTTCCGCGGCGTATCGAACCGCGCCTTCGATGGCCGCGGCAACTACAGCCTGGGCGTCAGGGAGCAGATCATCTTCCCCGAGATCGACTACGACAAGATCGACACGCTGCGGGGCCTGAACATCGCCATCACCACCACCGCCAAGTCCGACGACGAAGCGCGCGCGCTGCTGGCAGCGTTCCGCTTCCCGTTCAAGCACTGAGGAAACCCGCATGGCCAAGCTCTCCGTAAAGAACCGCGACAAGAAACGCCGGCAGATCGTCGAGAAATACAAGCTGCGCCGCGCCGCTCTGTTCGAGGTGCTGCAGAATCCGCGCGCCTCCGACGAGTCGAAGGAGGAAGCACGCGTCAAGCTGCAGAAGCTGCCGCGCGACGCTTCGCCGGTGCGGCTGCGCAACCGCTGCGCACTGACCGGGCGGCCGCGCGGCGTCTACCGCAAATTCGGGCTCGGCCGCAACAAGCTGCGCGAGCTGGCGCTCAAGGGCGAAGTGCCCGGCGTCATCAAGGCGAGCTGGTAAGGAGAACTGCATGAGCATGAGCGACCCGATCGCGGACATGCTGACCCGCATCCGCAACGCCCAGATGGTGGGTCACACGGAAGTGGCGATGCCGGCTTCGAGGCTGAAGGCCTCGATCGCCCAGGTGCTGAAGGACGAGGGCTACATCGAGGATTTCGCGCTGCGCGAAAGCGGTCCGCGCAAGGAGCTGCGCATCGGACTGAAGTACTACGCCGGCCGCCCGGTGATCGAGCGCCTGGAGCGCATTTCCAAGCCCGGCTTGCGCGTCTACCGCGGCCACGGCGACATTCCGCGCGTGATGAACGGCCTCGGCGTGGCGATCCTGTCGACCTCGCGCGGCGTGATGACCGACCGCAAGGCGCGCGCCGACGGTGTTGGCGGCGAAGTGCTCTGCATCGTGGCCTGAGGATCGCCTCCCATGTCCCGCATAGCCAAATTCCCGATCGCACTGCCCAAGAGCGTTGAAGTGAGCATCGCCGCCGGCCAGATCTCGGTCAAGGGCCCGCTTGGCATCGTCGCGCGCGCCTCCGATCCGAACGTCGCCGTGGAGAAGGACGGCGATAAGCTGGTGTGCAAGGCGCTCGGCAACTCGAATCACGCGGATGCCATGTCCGGCACCATGCGCGCGCTGGTCGCCAACATGGTGACCGGCGTCACCAAGGGCTACGAGAAGAAGCTCGCCCTGGTCGGTGTCGGCTACCGCGCCCAGGCGCAGGGCGACAAGCTGAACCTGACGCTCGGCTTCTCGCACCCGGTGGTGCACCAGATGCCCAAGGGCATCAAGGTGGCGACGCCGACGCAGACCGAGATCGTGATCAGCGGCATCGACAAGCAGCTCGTTGGCCAGGTCGCCGCCGAAGTGCGCGCGCATCGCTCACCCGAGCCCTACAAGGGCAAGGGCGTGCGCTACGCCGACGAGGTCATCGTGTTGAAAGAGACGAAGAAGAAGTAAGGATGGGAAACCGAGCATGATCGACAAAAACTTTGCCCGCCTGCGCCGTGCGCGCCAGACGCGGCTGAAAATCCGGGAAATCGGCGCGGTGCGCCTGACGGTCCACCGCACCAACGCCCATATCTACGCGCAGATCACGTCGGCCGCCGGGGACAAGGTGCTGGCGACCGCCTCGACCCTGGAGAAGGACCTGCGCGGTCAGATCAAGAACGGTGGCAACCGCAAGGCGGCCGAGCTGGTCGGCAGCCGCATCGCGGCCAAGGCAAAGGCGAAGGGCATCGAAACGGTGGCCTTCGACCGCTCCGGCTACCGCTACCACGGGCGCGTCAAAGCGCTCGCCGAGGCCGCGCGCGCCGGCGGCCTGAAGTTCTAGCGAGGAAATATGGCGAAGATCCAACCCAGAATGCAGTCGGAGGAACGCGGCGACGGGCTGCGCGAGAAGATGATCGCGGTCAACCGCGTCACCAAGGTGGTGAAAGGCGGCCGGGTGCTCGGCTTTGCCGCGCTCACCGTGGTGGGCGATGGCGACGGCGGCATCGGCATGGGCAAGGGCAAGGCGCGCGAGGTCCCGGTCGCGGTGCAAAAGGCGATGGAGGAAGCGCGCCGCAACCTCTTCAAGGTGAAGCTGAAGAACGGCACGCTCTACCACACCGTAATCGGCCGGCATGGCGCCGCCAAGGTGCTGATGCAGCCGGCCTCCGACGGCACCGGCATCATCGCCGGCGGTCCGATGCGCGCGGTGTTTGACGTGATGGGCGTGCGCAACGTGCTCGCCAAATGCTTCGGCTCGACCAACCCCTACAACGTGGTGCGCGCGACGCTCGACGGCCTGAAGTCGATGAGCACGCCGGCGGAGATCGCCGCGCGGCGCGGCAAGACGGTCGAGGAAATCACCGGATGAAGAAGATCAAGATCCGCCTGCTGAAGAGCACCGCGGGCTGCAGGCAGAGCCACCGCGATACCGTGCGCGGGCTGGGCCTGCGGCGCATCAACCATGTGGTGGAGCTCGCCGATACGCCGGCGGTGCGCGGCATGGTCAACAAGGTCAATTACCTGGTTCGCATCGAGGCCTAGAGATGAAACTCAACACGCTCAAGCCCGCCGCGGGCTCTACCTCGTCGCGGCACCGCGTCGGCCGCGGCATCGGCTCCGGCTGGGGCAAAACCGCGGGTCGCGGGCACAAGGGCCAGCGCGCGCGCTCGGGCGGCTTCCACAAGGTCGGCTTCGAGGGCGGCCAGATGCCACTGCACCGGCGCCTGCCGAAGCGCGGCTTCAATTCGCCAACGCGCGACGACATCGCGGAAGTGCGCACCGGCGAGTTGGAGAAGATGAAGGCCACCGAGATCAGTTTTGCCGCACTTAAGGCGGAGCGCGTGGTGCCGCACGGCGCGCTCGGCGCGAAGGTGATCGTCTCGGGCAAGCTGTCGCGCAAGATCACGCTGAAGGAAGTGAAGGCGAGCAAGGGCGCGCGCGCCATGATCGAAGCGGCCGGCGGCAAGGTCGAGTACACCGAGCCGAGCACCGAAGTGGTGAGGAAACTGCCGAAGAAGAACCGGCCTGAAGGGAAACCGGCAGCCTGATGGCGACGGACCTCCCCGGCGCGGGCAAGGGCGCGCGCTACGGCGATCTCAAGCAGCGGCTGCTGTTCCTGGCCGGTGCGTTGCTGGTGTTCCGTGTCGGCGCGCACATCCCGGTGCCGGGCATCGACCCGAACGTGCTCGCCGACCTATTTCACGGCCAGCAGGGCGGCATCCTCGGCATGTTCAACATGTTCTCGGGCGGCGCGCTGTCGCGCTTCACCATCTTCGCGCTCGGCATCATGCCGTACATCTCCGCCTCGATCATCATGCAGTTGATGACCGCGGTCAGCCCGCAGCTCGAGCAGCTGCGCAAGGAAGGCGAGTCCGGGCGGCGCAAGATCACCCAGTACACGCGCTACGGCACGGTGTTCCTGGCGCTGTTCCAGGCCACCGGCATCTCGATTGCGCTCGAATCGCAGCCGGGACTGGTGCTCGATCCCGGGCTGATGTTCCGCGTCACCACGGTGACGACGCTGGTCACCGGCACCATGTTCCTGATGTGGCCCGGCGAGCAGATCACCGAGCGCGGCCTCGGCAACGGTATTTCGCTCATCATCTTCGCCGGTATCGCCGCCGGACTGCCGAACGCCATCGCCGGCACGCTCGAGCTGGTGCGCACCGGGGCCATGCACCCGCTCACCGCGCTGCTGATCGCCGTCGCGGTGGTGGTGATCACCGCCTTCGTCTGCTTCGTCGAGCGCGGCCAGCGCAAGATCCTGGTCAACTACGCCAAGCGCCAAGTGGGCAACCGCGTCTACGGCGGGCAGAGCTCGCACCTGCCGTTCAAGCTCAACATGTCGGGCGTCATTCCGCCGATCTTCGCCAGCTCGCTGATCCTGTTTCCGGCCACCGTGCTGGGCTGGTTCGGCGCCGCCGAGGGGATGATCTGGCTGCGCGACATCGCCGGCACCCTGACGCCGGGGCAGCCGATCTACGTGCTGCTGTACGCCGCGCTCATCATTTTCTTCTGCTTTTTCTATACCGCGTTGCAGTACAACCCGAAGGAAACGGCCGACAACCTGAAGAAGTCCGGTGCTTTCGTCCCGGGCATCCGGCCGGGTGACCAGACCGCACGGTATCTCGAGAAGATCCTGACGCGCCTGACGCTCGGCGGCGCGGCCTATGTCACGGCGGTCTGCCTGCTGCCCGAATTCCTGATCCTGCGCTGGAACGTGCCGTTCTACTTCGGCGGCACCTCCCTGCTGATCATCGTGGTGGTGACGATGGACTTCATGTCGCAGGTGCAGGCCTACATCATGACGCACCAGTACGAGAGCCTGCTGCGCAAGGCCAACTTCAAGGGGGGGCTGCCGGTCCGCTAGCGCATGGCCAAGGAAGACGTCATCGAATTACAGGGCGAAGTGGTGGAAAACCTGCCCAATGCCACCTTCCGGGTGAAGCTGGAGAACGGGCACACCATTCACGCCTTTATCTCCGGAAAGATGCGCATGAACTACATCCGCATCCTGCCCGGGGACAAGGTGACGGTCCAAATGACCCCCTACGACCTCAGCAAGGGTCGAATTACGTTCAGGGCAAAATGAAAACGAGCGAAGTTCGGAGAACCCTATGAAAGTCATGGCTTCAGTGAAAAGAATCTGCCGCAAATGCAAAATCGTGCGGCGCAAAGGCGTGGTGCGGGTCATTTGCTCCGACCCGCGTCACAAGCAGCGCCAAGGTTGAGTAACGCCTTGTTAACTCTGATATAATTTCGGGTTCCCTATGGCTCGCATTGCAGGCATCAATATTCCGAATCACCAGCATGCCGATATCGCATTGACGGCGATTTTCGGCATCGGTCGCGCACGCGCGCAGGCGATCTGCGCCGCCGCCGGCGTGGTGGGCTCGCGCAAGATCAAGGACCTGACCGACGCCGAGCTCGACCGCATTCGCGAGAACGTCACGCGCTTCACCGTCGAAGGCGATCTGCGCCGCGAGGTGTCGATGTCGATCAAGCGCCTGATGGATCTGGGCTGCTATCGCGGCCACCGCCACCGCAAGGGGCTGCCGGTCCGCGGCCAGCGCACGCGTACCAATGCAAGGACGCGCAAGGGTCCGCGCAAGGCCGCGATCAAGCTCAACGTGCAAGCCGGAAAGGCAGCGTAAGACATGGCAACCGGCCGCAACGCCCCCACCCGGCAGGAACTGCAGCAGACCGCGCAAGCGCGTGCGCGCAAAAAGGTCAAGAAGAACGTGTCGGAAGGCATCGCGCACATCCACGCCTCCTTCAACAACACCATCGTCACCATCACCGACCGCCAGGGCAACACGCTGTCCTGGGCGACCTCGGGCAACGCCGGCTTCAAGGGCTCGCGCAAGTCGACGCCGTTCGCCGCCCAGGTGGCCGCCGAGCGCGCCGGTCGCGCGGCGCAGGAATGCGGCGTGAAAAATATCGAAGTGCGCATCAAGGGGCCCGGCCCCGGCCGCGAGTCGGCGGTGCGCGCCCTCAACGCGGTCGGGCTGAAGATCGCGAGCATCGCGGACGTGACGCCGGTGCCGCACAACGGTTGCCGGCCGCCCAAGCGCCGTCGGGTCTGACCGGGAAGATTCAGGAGAACGCATGGCCAGAAACCTCGACGCCAAGTGCCGCCAGTGCCGCCGGGAGGGCGAGAAGCTCTTCCTCAAGGGCGAAAAGTGCTTCACCGACAAGTGCGCCGTCGAGCGGCGCGCCTACGCTCCCGGGCAGCACGGCCAGAAGAGCGGCGCGCGCCTTTCCGACTACGGCAAGCAGCTGCGCGAGAAGCAGAAGATGCGCCGCACCTACGGCGTGCTGGAGCGCCAGTTCCGCAACACTTATGCCCAGGCGGCGCGCTCCAAGGGCGTGACCGGCGAGCGGCTGCTGCAACTCCTCGAATCGCGCCTGGACAGCGTCGTCTACCGCATGGGCTTCGGCGCGTCGCGCAGCGAGGCGCGGCAAGTCGTGCGCCACAACGCCATCCTGGTGAACGGCAAGCGCGTCAACATTCCTTCGTACCAGGTCAAGGCCGGCGATGTGGTCGAGGTGGCGCCCAAGGCCAAGGAGCAGCTGCGCATCAAGGCGGCTGCCGAGGCTGCGGCGGCGCGCCACATCCCGGAATGGCTGGAAGTGGACAGCAAGGCGCTGAAAGGGACGTTCAAGGCCATGCCGGTGCGCGCCGATCTGCCCTCCAATGTCAACGAGCACTTGATCATCGAGCTGTACTCGAAGTAATTAACGCGACGTTTTTGTAGCCAGTTAGCCGCGGACTCCGGTCCGCGCAGCACACAGGACACCAACATGCCGCAATCTGGATTTCTGAAGCCGCGTATTGTCGACGTACAGAACCTCTCGCCGAATCATGCGCGGGTGACCATGGAGCCGTTCGAGCGCGGCTACGGCCACACGCTCGGCAACGCGCTGCGGCGCGTGCTGCTCTCGTCCATGCCGGGCCACGCGCCCACCGAGGTGCAGATCGCCGGCGTGGTGCACGAGTACTCGACGCTCGACGGCGTGCGCGAAGACGTGGTCGACATCCTGCTCAACCTGAAGGGCGTGGTGTTCCGCCTGCACAACCGTGCGGAGGCCATCCTGTCGCTGAAGAAGAAAGGCGACGGCCCGGTGACGGCGGCCGACATCGAGCCGGCGCACGACGTCGAGATCGTCAATCCCGACCACGTCATCGCCCACATCGCCTCGGGCGGCAAGCTCGAGATGCAGATCAAGGTGGAGTCGGGCCGCGGCTACCTGCCGGGCAACATGCGCTACCTGCCCGAGGAGAACAAGGGCATCGGCCGCGTCATCCTCGACGCCTCGTTCAGCCCGGTGCGGCGCGTGTCCTACGCCGTCGAGTCGGCGCGCGTCGAGCAGCGCACCGACCTCGACAAGCTGATCATGGACATCGAGACCAACGGCGCCATCGAGCCGGAAGAGGCGATCCGCTACGCCGCGCGCGTGCTGGTCGACCAGCTGTCGGTGTTCGCGCAGCTCGAGGGCACGGCGCTGCCCGCGGAGCAGCCCAAGTCGCCGGCGGTGGATCCGATCCTGCTGCGCCCGGTGGACGACCTGGAACTCACGGTGCGCTCGGCCAACTGCCTCAAGGCCGAGAACATCTACTACATCGGCGACCTGATCCAGCGCACCGAGACCGAGCTCCTCAAGACGCCCAATCTCGGCCGCAAATCGCTCAACGAGATCAAGGAAGTGCTCGCCTCGCGCGGGCTGACGCTCGGCATGAAGCTCGAGAATTGGCCGCCGGCCGGGCTCGAGCACCGCACCTGAGGAGGCGGCCATGCGCCACGGCAACGGACTTCGCAAACTCGGCCGCACCTCGAGCCACCGGCTCGCGATGCTGCGCAACATGACGGTCTCGCTCCTGCGCCACGAGGAGATCCGTACCACCCTGCCCAAGGCGAAGGAGCTGCGCCGGGTGGTGGAGCCGATGATCACCCTCGGCAAGCAGCCGAGCCTCGCCAACCGGCGCCTCGCCTTCAACCGCCTGCGCGACCGCGACATCGTCGAGAAGCTGTTCGGCGACCTCGGGCCGCGCTACGCCAAGCGCAAGGGCGGCTACCTGCGCATCCTCAAGATCGGCTTTCGCAACGGCGATAACGCGCCCCTCGCGCTGGTGACGCTGCTCGACCGCGCCGGGCAGACCGAGACGCAGACGCCGCCGGCCGCAGAGAAAAAGAACGAGAAGAAGCAGGCGGCCAAAGCCGCTGCCTGAACCGCGCGCGGCGCTCCCGAGCCCGGCGACGGCCTCCTCGCCGCTTCGCCTGGCTGCTGACGCTGGCCGAAGCGTCGCCGACATTCCTGCTCCTTCTCGGCGCGCTCTTCGTCGTCGCCGTATGGCTCGGCGCCAACTGGGCCTACCAGGCGGTGCGCAAGCCGGCTGAGCTTTTCTTTCCGGTCAGCGGCGCACTGGGCAAGATGCCGGCCGAGACCTGGAGGCAGTACGCGCCGATCTTCCGCGAGCATTCGACGCCGGTCATGACAGCGGAGCTGCTCGCTGCGCTCGCCCAGCTGGAGGGCGCGGGCAATCCGGTGGCCCGCACCTACTGGCGCTGGCGCCTGACGCACGAGCCCTTCGAGATCTACCGGCCGGCGTCGAGCGCGGTCGGCATGTACCAGATCACCGACGGCACCTTCCGCGAAGCGAAGCGCTACTGCATCCGCGACCACGCGGTGGTCGAGGACGGGCCCTGGCACGACTGGAGCTCGTGCTGGTTCAACCGCCTGTACCTGCGCGTGGTGCCTAGCCACGCCGTCGAGATGACCTCGGCCTACCTCGACCGGCGCGTCGCCGAGATCCTCGCGCGGCGTCGCCTGCAGGGTGCACCGCCGCAGCAGCAGCGGGACCTCGCCGCGGTGATCCATCTGTGCGGCGCCGGTGCTGGCGATGCGTATGCCCGGCGCGGCTTCCGGCCGGCTGAGCGCCAGCGCTGCGGCGACCACGATCTCGCGCGCTATGTCGCGCGCGTCAACACCATGAGCCGCATGTTCCGGGCGCTAGCTGCGCGCGCACCGGCCTAGAGGACGAGGATGGCGCGGTAGTCGTTGACGTTGGTGCGGGTCGGTCCCGTCACCAGCAGCCCGCCGCATTCCTTGAAGAAGCCGTAGCTGTCGTGCCGGGCGAGGAAGTCCTTCGCTCCGGGAATTCTCCTCACGCTATCCGGCGCCAGAACCGCGCCGGCGTTGTCCTCGGAGCCGTCGATGCCGTCGGTGTCGGCGGCGATGCCCCAGACGTTCGCCGCACCGTCGAGCTCGATGCCGAGCGCGAGCAGGAATTCCGCGCAACGCCCGCCGCGGCCGCCCGCATTTTCCTGGCCATCCTCGAGCGTCACCGTGCATTCGCCGCCGGAAATCAGCGCCGCCGGCCCCTTCGTCCTGCGCGCCCGTTGCGCCATCTCGCGGCCGACCTCGCGCGCCTCGCCGGTAATCGTGTCGCCGATGATTTCCGGCCGGATACCCCGCTGGCGGAACACTTCCGCCGCCGCCTCGAGCGAGCGATAAGCCGTCGCGATAACGACATTCTTTGTCCTGGAAAACACCTTGTCCCCCGGCTTGGGCGACTCGGAGAACGGCCCGCGGAAGTCGATGCCGTACTTCGACAGGATCGCCCGGGCGTCGGCGCTGGTGGTGGGATCGGGCGTGCAGGGGCCCGAGGCAATGTGCGTCGGGTCGTCGCCCGTCACGTCCGAGATGATCAGCGCTACCACCGGCGCGCGCGAGGCCGCCGCCAGGCGCCCGCCCTGGATCGCCGACAGGTGCTTGCGCACGGTGTTCATTGCCTGAATCGGCGCGCCGCTGCGCAGGAGCTGGTTGGTGAGCTGTTTCAGCGCTGCCATTGATACGCCTGGCGCTGGCAAGGACAGAAGGCTTGAACCGCCCCCGGAGAGAAGCGCCAGTAACAGATCGTCTTCCCGCAGGTCCTTTACCTGCTCGAGAATCTCGGCGGCTGCTTTTTCCCCGGCCGCGTCGGGGACCGGATGCCCGGCCTCGACCACCCGGATGTGCTTTGTCGGCAAGCCGTGGCCATACCGCGTGATGGCAATGCCGTCGAGGGGAGAAGCGAAATGGTTCTCTGCCGCCAGCGCCATCGACGCGGCGGCCTTGCCGGCCGCGGCGACGAAGATGCGGCCGCGCGGCGGCGCCGGCAGGCGGGCGCCGAGAATCTGCAGCGGATCGGCGGCGGCGACCGCGGCCCGGAAGCCTGCTTCCAGCAGCGCGCGCATCAGCCGGGCGTGAACGATTCCTTGGCCGCGTCGGCGCCCAGCCGGTAGAACTTCGGATATGCCTCGCGGAAGGCGCGCTGGATCTCGTCCACCGGCACGTCAGCGTAGGAGCCCCGCTCGCGCAGGTACTCCATGTGCCGCCGGTTGTCGGCGTCGAATGGATGGAAGATCGAGTCCTCGCGGCCGTCGAATTCGAGCGGCTTGACGCGGAAACGCCGGCACAGGGCGAGGTTGAATGCGGGCGTCGCCTTGACCCAGCGGCCGTCGAGCTCGAGCTCGGTGTAGCCGTGGTAGATGAAAAGGTCGCTGCCCATGGTCTCGGCAAGGCGCGGCGAGGTCAGGTGGTTTTTCACGTCGGCGAAGCCGACCCGCGCCGCGATGCCCGCCGCGCGCGCGGCGGCGGCGAGCAGGGCGGCCTTGCCAACGCAAAATCCTTCGCCGGCCCGCAGCACCGCAGAGGCTTGGAACGCCTCGGGCCGCGAGAAATCCAGGAAAGGGTTGTAGCGGATGTCGTCACGCACCGCGTAGTAAAGGGAAATTGCCCTTTCCCGCGGTGATTTTCCGGAAGAATGTTTTTTTGAAAATTCAAGGACGGCCGCGTGCGCGCTGTCGACGAATTTTCCCGGGGCGAGGTATTGGTTCATTGGTCGAGCTTCATCAGCCGGCGCGCGCCCTGGAACAGCGCGCTTGCCGGATCCGCCAGCCCGTCCATCACCGTGAAATGATTGCGACCCGGCATGGCGACGTCGCCGGCGAAGGCGCCGCGCCAGCGGCTGCCGAGCAGCGCGTTCTGGCGCAGGAATTCGCTCGATTCGGCGCCGCCGACGCAGGTCATCACCGGCGCGCGCGTGGCGGGCGGCAGGAAGGCGGGCGACAGGCGCAGGGCCATGTCCTCATCGAGCCGCAGGTCGGGCTGCAGGAAGTCCACTTGGAGGAGTGGCCGCAGGTCGTAGACACCGCTGATCGCGAGGCCGCCCTTCCACAGGTCGCGCGGCAGCCGGGCGTCGAACACCGGCCAGATCGCGCTCATCAGCATCGCCGTCAGGTGGCCGCCGGCGGAGTGGCCCGAGACATAGAGCCGGTCCTGGTCCATGCCGTGGTCCTCGGCGTTCAGCCACAGCCAGCGGCTGGCACGCAGCATCTGGCGCACGATCTCGTCCATGCCGACGCGTGGGCAGAGGTCGTAGTTCACTACCGCCAGCGACACGCCGGTCCCGACCCAGGCGGGGGCGAGAAAGGAAAAATCCTTCTTGTCGAGCGAGCGCCAGTAGCCGCCGTGGATGAACATCAGGCAGCTGCCGTCGCCCTTGCGCGACGGAAACAGGTCGATCGTCTCGCCCGGCATATCGCCATAGCGCAGGTCGAGCCGCGCGCTCATGGTGCTACGCGCGCGCGCCGAGTCTTCCGCCCAGCGCGCAAAATGGCGCGGATGGTCGGGCACCAGCTCGCGGTTGTTGTATTCCCGGTTGAGGAACGCCTTGTCGGCGGCGGGCGCTGCGGCGGTCGCGCTCATCCCCGCTTTTCCCGCCACAAGCCCATCGCCTCCTGGCCCGGGCGGTCGGAGAAGGAAAACAGCACCGTCTCGCTGTTCGCTTCGAGGCGCAGCGGCACCCAGGAAGGCACGACGAAAGTGTCGCGCGGCTCGAATCCAAATTTCTCGTCGCCGATCACGGCGTGCCCTTCGCCCTCGACTACCGAATAGATGGTGCCGTCGGTCGAGCGCGCCGGAGCCGAGCGGAAGCCCTTGGGCAGCAGCTGCAGGAAGGCGGCGATGGTCGGCATGGCGTGGCCGCCGGTGAGCGGATTGACGAACTGCATTTTCCAGCCGTGGCAGGCGTCCGGGTCCTGGTCGCGCGACAGCAGGGCGAGCGATTCGCGGCTGCGCGCGTAGGGGTAGTTGAAGATCGGCGAGGTCTTGCCGAAGGGCGCGGCGGCGCCAAGCGGCACGAGGTTGTTGCCGTAGCGCGCCGCCGAGGCGCCTTCCTGCCGCGACACCGGCTGCACCTCCTCGGGGAAGGGCTCGTGGAACTGGGCGGCGAAGGTCTGCACGATGCGGATGTCGAGGCCGTCCATCCACACCACCGGGTCGGCGCCCGGGTTGCCGTGGTCGTGCCAGGTCCACGACGGCGTGATGATGAAATCGCCAGGGTGCATGGTGGTCCGCTCGCCATCGACCGCGGTGTAGGCGCCCGAGCCCTCGACGATGAAGCGCAGCGCCGACTGCGAATGGCGGTGGCTGGGCGCGATCTCGCCCGGCAGGATCAGCTGCAGTCCCGCGTACAGGCTCTGCGTGATGCAGGACTCGCCGCGCATGCCCGGGTTCTCGAGGACCAGCACGCGACGGATGGCCTCCTTGGCGGTGATCAGGCTGCCCGACTCCATCAGGTAGGGCCGCGCGTGCTGGTATTTCCACAGCGCCGGCCTGCAGGGCGTCGCCGGCTCGTTGGGGATGAGGTTGTGCAGCACCTCCCACAGCGGCGCGAGATTGTGCTTGTCCATGCGGCGGTAGAGGTCCTGCCGCGCGGCGCCGACACTGGGCTGGGGTACGCTGGCCATGACGGTGTTTCCGGGCAAAGAGGGATTCTACGTGCGCGCCACGGGCTTGAGCCACAGCACTGGCTTGCCGAGCGCCGTGCCGAGCGCCTTGCCTTCGGGGTCCGCCAATGCGGCTTCGCGCGCCTTGCGGATGGCTTTTGCCTGCTCGCGCGGGTCGGCGGTCGGCGGGTTGTCCACCAGCGCGTCGACCAGGACGAGGAAATTCGCCTTGCCGCG
>DASWEU010000083.1:0-30322 GCA_036394595.1 Burkholderiales bacterium
GATCCTGGTCCTGATCTAGGCGCGCGAAGAAAAACCGGGCCCGCCAGTAGGGGGATAAACGCCGGCGGGCCCGGAGGGAGAAACCTAGACGCTGCCTTGCAGCAGGTAGCGCGCGAGATAGAGCACGCCGGCGGCGGCAAAGCCGTACACCACGATTTCCGACAGCAGGTGGTAGCGGCGCGCCGAGCCGTGCGTGTACCAGGCGCAGGCGGCAAGCAGCAGGAGGGAGCCCAGCGTAGCGCCGCCAGCGGTCAGGCTGCGGCCGAACGCCTGGGCGATCCAGCCTTCCGGCGCAGCCATCTTGTAGAGCGTGCCGATGATGCCGAGCATCACGAGGCAGATCTGCGCCAGGCCTGCGGCCGCCTGCGCGAGGGAGACGATTTCATTCTTCGGGCTGGCTTGATGCAGGTCCATGCGCAACTCCGATGCACGGGTCGTGCCTGCGGGGCAAATTGCAGCCGCAACAGCGGGTTGCGCAGGCGCTGTGACACAATCGCGGCGCGCAGTAGCGGCACGGTGTCGCGCAGCGGCGACGGCGCCGCGCCGCCCGGCGCACAGCGCCTTGATCCACGGAGCTTTTTCCTGTCGCCCGCGGGCGACGCGCGATGCGTCTTTCGATCCTCGACCAGTCCCCCGTCATCAGCGGCCTCGGCGCGCGGCGCGCCATCGAGGAGACGCTGGCGCTGGCACGGCGCGCCGACGCGCTCGGCTATCACCGCTACTGGCTTGCCGAACACCACGCCATCGCGGCGCTCGCCGATCCCTGTCCCGAGCTGCTGCTGGCGCGCCTCGGCGCGGAGACGCAACGCATCCGTATCGGCACCGGCGGCGTGCTGCTGCCCTACTACAGCGCTTTCCGCGTGGCGGAGGCCTTCCGCATGCTCGAGGCGCTCTACCCCGGCCGCATCGACCTCGGCATCGGCCGCGCGCCGGGCGGCGACCAGCGCACGGCGCAGGCCGTCGCGGGCGGCGGCTTGCCGGACGCGCGCCAGTTCCCGGACCAGGTCTGGCAGCTCTTCGCGCACCTCGACGGCACGCTGCCCGACGAGCATCCGTTCAAGCGCGTGCGCGTGCAGCCCGAGATCGATGGCGCGCCCGAAGTGTGGCTGCTCGGCTCCTCCGACTACAGCGGCGCTCTCGCGGCGCAGCTCGGATTGCCATTCTCCTTCGCGCATTTCATCAATCCCGAGGGGGGTGATGGGGTTTCAAGAAATTATCGTCAGTGCTTTGTCGCCGGAAGAGAAAAGGGACCGCGCTCCATGGTCTGCACCTTCCTCATCTGCGCCGAGAGCGACGCGGCGGCCGAGCGGCTCGCCGCGCCGATCGACCTGCGCCGGCTGCACATGGCGCTCAACATCGACTCGCCGGTGCCGACGCAGGAGGAATCGCTGCGCCATCCCTACACGCCGGAAGAGCGCCGCTACGTCCTCACGCAGCGCGCGCGCGCCGTGATCGGCGGCCCGCGCAGTTGCCGCGCGGCGCTCGAGGCGATGGCCGAACGTTATGCGGCCGACGAGATCATGGTGCTGACCATTACCGGCGACTATGAATCGCGGGCGCGTTCCTACGAGCTACTGGCGGACGCTTTCGGCTAGCAACTCGGCCAGGTGCAGCGTCGGCCGGCGCCCGAGCGACTCGATCTGCTCGCGGCAGGAAAAGCCGTTCGCCACCACCGCGCGCTGCGGCGCCGCCACCAGCGCCGGCAGGATGCCGAGGCCGGCGATGCGCTGCGAGGCCTCGAAGAACTCGGCGCGGTAGCCGAACGAGCCCGCCATGCCGCAGCAGCCGGTCTCGGGCGCGCTCACCTCGCAGCCCGCCAGCCGCAGCACCTCCAGCTCCGCTTTCATCCCGGCCAGCGCCTTCTGGTGACAATGCCCGTGCACCAGGACCTGCTTTTTCACTGCAGGAATCTTTTTCCCCTGGAGAAATTCAGCCAGCGAGTACAGTTGCAGGCTTTTCGCTTTTGGATGATCCGGGAACAACTGATGCAATTCATCGCGGAACACCGACAGGCATCCCGGCTCCAGCATGACGACCGGCACGCCTGGCGGCAGGACGTCCATGACTTTCGCCAGCGCCGCCCTGGCCCGGTCCAGCATGCCGAAGTCGTAGTACGGCCGGCCGCAACAGAGATGCTCGCGCGGCAGCTCCACCGCGCAGCCCGCCGCCTCCAGCACCCGTTGCGCCGCGCGCGCCGTCTGCGGGCGGAAATGGTTGTTGAAGGTGTCGTCGAACAGGATGACGCGTTCGCCGCTGTGGCCGCCCTTGAAATCGCTTCGGTAGGTTCTGTTTGAAAATCTGGGTAATGTCCTTCCAGGAGCGATTCCTGCGAATCCCTTCCCCAGCGAAGACAAGCCGTTAAACAACCAAGGCAGCTTTCCTGCGATCGGCGCCCACTCTCCAATTCGTCCCATCACCTGCGCGGCGAGCGGGCGCAGGCGTTTCTCGTAGTAGTGCGACATGAATTCCGCCTTGTAGGCGGCCATGTCGGTGTGGGTGGGGCAGTCGCTGCGGCAGCCCTTGCAGGCGAGGCACCAGTCGAGCGCCTCTTTCACGTCGTCGCTCGCCCAACCCTCGGTGATGATCTCGCCGCGCAGCATCTCGGCCAGCAGCCGCGAGCGGCCGCGCGTCGAGTAGCGCTCCTCGTGCGTGGCGCGGTAGCTCGGGCACATGGTGCCGCCTTCGGCAGCGCGGCATTTCCCCATGCCGATGCAATGTTCTGTCGCTCTTACAAATCCATTGCCCACTTCGCTGTTGAACGCAAGACGGGTTTTTACGGTTAAAGGCTGGTAATCCGGCCCCAGCTTCAGGTGCTCATCGGCCCGGTGCGGGTCGATCAGCTTGCCGGGGTTCATGCGGTTGTGCGGGTCCCAGATGCGCTTGAATTCGCCGAACGCCTGCATCAATTCCGGCCCGAACATGATCGGCAGGAACTCGGCGCGCGCCGGCCCGTCGCCGTGCTCGCCGGAGAGCGAGCCGCCGTACTTCACCACCAGGTGCGCCGCCGCCTCGAGAAAGCGCCGCCAGTGGTCGAGGCCTGCACGCGAGCGCAGGTCGAAGTCGATGCGGGCGTGGATGCAACCGTCGCCGAAGTGCCCGTAGAGCGAGGTGCGGTAGCCGAAGCGGTCGATCAGCGCCTGGAATTCGCGCAGGTAGTCGCCGAGGCGCAGCGGGTCGACCGCCGCGTCTTCCCACCCCACCACCGGGTCGGGGCCCTTGCCGCCGAGCTTGAGCGCCGTTGCCGAGGCGCCGGTTTCGCGGATGGTCCACAACCGGGAGATCAGGGACTTGTCGGTGAGGATCCTTCCTCGCAACGATTTGGCTTTTGCCAGAGCTTCCTCCTGCGAATCCCCGCCGAACTCGATCATCAGCCACGCCTTGCCCGGCGGCAGCAGTTCAATGTCCTCGAGGCGCAGGCGCCGCTCGCGCAGGCCGCCGATGATCGCCTCGTCGAGGCCCTCGCAGGCGATCGGCCCGGCGGCAAGGATCTCGGGCACCGCGTCACCCGCGGCGTAAATGTCGGCGTAGCCCTGCACCAGCAGCACGCGCTCGCGCGGGCTTTGCACCAGGCGCGCTTCCGCCTGCAGCGTGAGCGCGCAGCCGCCCTCCGTGCCCACCAGCGCCCGCGCGACGTGGAAACCGTTCTCCGGCAGCAGCTGGTCCAGGTTGTAGCCGGAGACTCTGCGTTTTATTTTCGGGAATTTCTGCCGGATCAGGCCGCCGTATTTACCGGCGAGCTGCCGAAGTTGACGGTAGATCTGCGCCTGTCGGTTACCGGATGAAATGATTTTTTGAAATTCATCATCATTTGTTTTTCCACACCAGAAGCGTGCCCCGTCGTAGGTGAGGACCTCCAGCCGTTCGATGTTTTCCACCGTCTTACCGGCCATCACCGAGTGCGGGCCGCAGGAGTTGTTGCCGATCATGCCGCCGAGCGTGCAGCGCGAATGCGTCGCCGGGTCGGGCGCGAAGGTCAAGCCGTGGCGCTCGGCTGCATCGCGCAGCGCGTCGCATACCACGCCGGGCTCGACGCGCGCGAGGCGCGCCTGCGGGTCGACCGCGAGCACGCGCTGCAGGTACTTCGAGCAGTCGATCACCACCGCCGCATTGACGCTCTGCCCGCCGAGCGAGGTGCCGCAGCCGCGCGGCAACAGCGGCGCGCCGTGCGCGCGGCAGGCGGCGACCGCGGCGACGATGTCCTCGATCGAGCGCGGCAGCACCACGCCGACCGGCGCCTGGCGGTAGTTCGAGGCGTCGGCGGCGTAGGCGGCGCGCGCGCCGGCGTCGAAGCGCACCTCGCCCGTGATCGCGCGGGAAAGCGCCTGCTCGAGCTGTCGGGCGGAGGACAAGCGCGCCGATTCTGGCACAGCCCGAATTTGACTTCGTGGGGGGCGACCGCTAGGCTGAAACCGTCAATCGACAACGGGAGCACCAATGAGCGCCGCTAAAACAATACTCTGCCGCCTCCTGATCGCCCTCATGGCCTGGACGCCGTTCCAGCTGGCGCAGGCCGGGATGATCGGCGCCGGACAGACCGCTGCCGCGCCGCAGGCGCAGCGCGACGCCGTGTCCGCGTTCCTCGCGCGCGCCGACGTCGCCCGCGAGCTGCAGGCCCTCGGCCTCGATCCGGCGGCAGCACAGGCGCGCGTCGCCGCGCTCTCCGACGAGGAAATCCGGGCGATCGCGGGCGACATGCGCGGCCTTCCGGCGGGTGGCACCATCGAGGGCTGGATTCTCGCGGCGATCGTAGTCGCCGTCGTCTGGTACATCTTCTGGGGCCAATACAAGCAGAAGCGCTAGCCTGCGCGCTCGCCACGAAAAGCGCCCGCCTCGTCGCGGGCGTTTTAGTTTGCGTCGGAGCCGGCTGCGCCAGCCTCGTGCCGCAGACGGTCGAGCTGCGCGACGCCTGGCTGCCGGCGGGGCTGCCGGCGCGTGTCGAGCTTGCCGCGGTGCCCTTCTTCCCGCAGGACGAGTACCAGTGCGGCCCCGCCGCCCTCGCCACGGTACTGGCGAACGCCGGCGTGACGATCACGCCGGCGGACCTAGTGCCGCAGGTGTACCTGCCCGCCCGCCAGGGCAGCCTGCAGGTGGAGATGCTGGCGGCGGCGCGGCGCAACGGCCTGGTGTCCTACACGCTGCCGCCGACCTACACCGCCCTGCTGCGCGAGCTCGCCGCCGGCACGCCGGTGATCGTGCTGCAGAACCTGGGCATCTTCAGCGGCTGGCACTACGCGGTCGCCGTCGGTTACGATTTCGAGGCCGGCGAGCTCTTCCTGCGCTCGGGCGAGACCGCGCGCAAGGTGATGAATTTCGGCATGCAGGAATTCTTCTGGCGCCGCGGCGGCTACTGGTCGATGGTGGCGCTGCCCCCCGGGCGCATCCCGGTGAGCGCAGAAGAAGGCCGCTGGCTGGATTCCCTGCTGGCTTTTGAGAAGCAGGGCAACCAGCAGAAGAATGTCCTCAATTTCTCCGCCTTCCTGCAGCGATGGCCGGACAACACCACCGCCGCCATCGGCCTCGCCAACGCGCATTACGCGCTCGGCGAGCTGGGCGCGGCAGAAGGCGTGTTGCGCGAGGCGGCGCGGCGCGACCCGGCCTCGGTGCCGGTGCTGAACAACCTGGCGCAAACCCTCTCCGATCTGGGGCGCAACGCCGAGGCCCTGCCCATCATCGAACGCGCTGCGGCCCAGCCCGGGCGCTATGCCGAGGAGGTCGGCAAGACCCGCGAGACCATCCTGCAGCGGCTCAACGCCGCAAAAGACGCGGGTCGAGCGCCCCGCTAGCCTAGGGTTCCATCTGCCGGGCGACGGCGCGGCGCTCCTGCGCGCGACCAAGCGCCACGGCGAGGACCAGGCAGGCGGCCGCAAGCCCGATGGCGACCAGCGGCACGGAACGCACCTCGACGCCGAGCGAGCGCAGCGCCGTGTAAAACCAGCCGCCCGCGGCATCGGCGCCGCGCACCGCGACGATGTCGATCACGTTCTTCGCCTTGTACTTCTCGTCGCGCGCAACGACCGTGAACAGCACCTCGCGCGCCGGGTTGGAGATGGCGAAATTCGCCGTGCGCTGCAGCGCCTGGAAGGCGATCACCACTGAGAGCACCGGCGCCGCCGCGAGCACCGCGAATCCCACCGCGAACACCAGCGGCAGCAGCGCCAGGGCCGGCCCGACGCCGAAACGGGCGATCAGCTTGCCGGTGGCGACGAACTGCACGGCGAGCGTCAGCAGTCCGACGGCAAGATCGACCACGGCGAAGATGCGCGTGCGCACCGCGGGATCGTCCGAGGCCGCCGCGACGATGCGCGCCTGCTCGAAGTAAAGAAAGGTCGCGCCCACCGACAGCAGCGACACCCACAGCATGATGCCGGCGATATAGGGCGAGCGCAGCACCATCATCAGGCCGTCGAAGGAGCCGCCGCCGATGGTGGATTCGGTTTGCAGAGGATTCTCATTTTTAACTTCAAGACGCATCGCGCAGAACACTGCCCCCTCCAGCAGCAGCGCCGCCACGATGAGCAGGTTGGTCGCGCCGATCACCGGCGCGAGGCCGATCGTGAGCGCGGGGCCCGCCAGCGCGCCTGCGCTGCCGCCCGCGGCGATGAAGCCGTAGAGGCGCTTGCCCTGCTCCGATCTGAACAGGTCGGCCATGAAAGACCAGAACACCGACACGGCGAACAGCACGAACACGCTGATCCAGACGAAGAACACTCGCGCCACCATCTGGCGCTCGACGTCCAGCGTGAGAAGCAGCCAGAAAACCGCCAGGTTGGCGACGAAGAAATGGTAGACGATGGGGATGAAGCGGCGCCGCGGCAGGCGCGCGACCAGCGCGCCGTACAGCGGGACTGCGGCGAGCATGGTCAGGAACGTGGCGGTAAACAGCCACTGCAGGTTGCCTACGCCGCCCGCCACGCCCATCTCGTCGCGCAGCGGCCGCAGGATGTAGTAGCCCGCGAGCAGGCAAAAGAAGTACGCGAACGACCAAAGCAGGGCCCGGACCTCTTCTGGCCGGACCGCCACGAGTCGAGTGAGGAAAGTCAGGGCTTGAGCTGCAACGCCTGGCGCAGCTCGGCCGCCGTCAGCACGCGGCCGGAGACCGATGAACCAAGGTCAAAAGCCTTCGAGGCAGCGAGATTGCCTGCCGCCACTGCGTCGAAACCGGCGTCGTTGACGAGCTGCAGGCCCACCGTCATCGCCACCGCGTCGTCCGCTGCAACCGGGATCGCCATGCGCGGCGCCGGGCGGTTCGCTTCGCGCGCCATCGTAGCGTAGCCCCACGAATTGAACGCGCGTGCGATATGCGCGCCGGGGAGCAGCGCCGCCGTCGACACGCCGGCGCCCTTCTCGCGCGCCTGTGCGCCCATCTCGCCGTCGCGCGCGGCGACGGGATTGTTGGGATCGATCACCACCTTGCCCTTGAGCTGCGCGCCGACCTGGTCACGGATCGCCGGCAGCGCCAGGTAGGGCACGGCGATCAGGATCGCCTCGCCGAAGGCCACCGCTTCCGGCACGCTGCCGGCGCGGGCACGCGGTCCCAGGCCGTCCATGGCGCGCTTCACCGCCTCGGGGTCGCGGTCGGAAAACATGACTTCATGCCCCGCCTTGACCCACAGGCCGCCGAGCGTCGAGCCGATGCGGCCGGAGCCGATGACGCCGATCTTCATCGGCTTCTGCGCGAACGCCGCTGGCGCAAGCGCGGCGGCGGCAACGCCGATCACAAAACTGCGTCGTTTCATCGTGGATCTCCTTGGCTTGAGGCTATCACAGCTAAAATCGGCGCATGGACGCGCGCAGAAGAGCGATCCTCGCCGCGGGCATGGGACTGGTGATGAACAATTCGACCGCGAAAGAAATTCCGCTTCCCCGCATCGGCGTCGGCACCTGGCAGGCCTTCGACGTCGGCGGCGACGCCGCCTCGCGCGCACCGCTGCGCGAGGTCATCCGCCTGCTCGACGGCAACGTGGTGGATTCCTCGCCGATGTACGGCCGCGCCGAAGCGGTGGCGGGCGAGCTGATCGCCGAGCTCGGCAAGCGCGAGCGCCTGTTCATCGCCACCAAGGTCTGGACGCGCGGCCGCGCCGAGGGCATCCGCGAGATGGAGACCTCGTTCCGCCGCCTGCGCGTCGAGCGCATGGACCTCATGCAGGTGCATAACCTCCTCGACGTCGAGACGCACACCAAGACGCTGCTCGACATGAAGGCGCGCAACGCCATCCGCTACATGGGCATCACCCACTACACCGCGTCGGCGCACCGCGACGTCGAGCGGCTGCTGAAGACAAAGCAATATGACTTTGTGCAGATCAACTACTCGCTCGGCGAACGCGACGCTGATAAGAGTCTTTTATCTGTCGCAAAGGACCTGGACGTTTCCGTCATCATCAACCGGCCGTTTGCCGAGGGCGCGCTGTTCGGACGGGTCAAAGGCAAGCCGCTGCCGCCCTGGGCCGCCGAGCTCGGCATCGCGAGCTGGGCGCAGTACTTCCTCAAGTGGATCGTGTCGCACCCGGCGGTCACCTGCGCCATCCCGGGCACCGGCCGCCCCGACCACATGCGCGACAACCTCGGCGCAGGGCTGGGTGTTTTTCCAAGTGCAAATCAAAGAATCAAGATGGCCGACTATTTCGATGCGCTCTGAGCTTCGCCAGGAAATCATCGACCGCGTCATCGCCCGGCGCGGCAAGCTGCACGTGTTCGATGCCCTCGATCCGAAGCGCACCGCGCTGCTGGTGATCGACATGCAAAATGCCTTCGTCGCCCCCGGCGCGCCAGTCGAGGTGCCGGCGGCGCGCGGCATCGTCGCGCCGATCAACCGCCTCGCCGCCGAGCTGCGCCGCCGCGGCGTGCCGGTGATCTGGGTGCTGCACGAGAACCAGCCCGGCGGCGGCGACTGGAACGCCTTCTTCGGCGTGTTCGTCGCGCCGGACAAGCGCGCCGCCGCTGCCGCCGCGCTCACGGCCGGCAATGCCTTGCAGAAGCTCTGGCCGGACTTGAAGACCCACGCCAGCGACATTTCCATCAGCAAGAATCGCTACAGCGCGCTCATCGGAAAATCCTCTGATCTCGAACAGCAACTTCAAAAACGGAAAATCGATACCCTGCTGATCGCCGGGACCAAGACCAACGTCTGCTGCGAGTGCACGGCGCGCGACGCCATGATGCTCGACTTCAAGGTGGTAATGCTTTCGGACTGCACCGCCGCGCTGTCGGACGACGAGCATCGCGCCACGCTGGAAAACGTCATCCAGCAATTTGGTGACGTGCGCACCGCCGAAGAGGTGCTTACCCTCTTCGATCGATGAAGCGCGCGGCCTTGATGTCGGCCTCGAACTCGCGCGCCAGCGTGCCGCTCTCGAGCACCACCACCAGTGGAGCGAACTCGAAGCTGTTCCGGAATTTCTCGGCAATGCTTTTCAGCAGGGCATCCTGATCCGCGCCCTTCCGCACTTCGATCGAGAGCCGCAGGATGTCATTGTCGCCCTCGTTCAGCACCTCGGCGCGGAAGTCGCCGATCGCCTGGTGGCGGAAGATGAAGTCCTCCAGGTCCTGGTGGCCGAGGTTGACGCCGCGGACCTTGAAGAACCCGGTGGTGCGATGCGCATGCTTGAGGCGCGGGAACACCGAAAACGGACCATCCCCGTCGTCGGCCTCGCTCCAGGTGACGAGGTCGCCCGAGCTCCAGCGCAGGAAGGGCGTGACATTGTTGCTGCGGAGCGCCGTGACCACCAGCGTGCCGACCTCGCCTTCCTTGGCCGGCTCGAAAGTCATCGGGTCCAGCACTTCGCAATAGTAAAGATCCGACCAGATGCGGAAGCCGAATCCCGGCTGGTCCTCCGCGCCCATCATGCCGGCCTCCGTCATGCCGAAGGTGTCGGTGAGCTTCGCGCCCCAGGTGCGCTCGATCTTGTCGCGCTTGGCCTGGGAAACGGGCTCCGCCGAGGTCATGATGCGCTTCACCGAGGAGCGCGTGAGGTCGATCTCGCGCGCCTCGGCGAGGTTGGCGAGGTGCAGCGCGTAGCTCGACATGCCGAGCCAGACTGACGGCCGCAGGCTCTGGATCAGATCGAGCTGGAGCGCCGAGGGCGTCGAGGCCCCCGAGCCCGCCCAGTTCACCGTGATGCCGCGCGAGGCCGCGCAGCGGCAGAAAACCTGCCCGACCGGATGGATGCCCATCGGGAACGAGACATGCGCGCGCTCCCCGCGACCCACTCCGGCGAGGTCGTAGGTGCGCGCGAAGGACTCGAGGCAATACTCCATGTCCTTGAAGCTGCGCGGGTAGAACAGCGGCTTGCCGGTGACGCCGCCCGAGCGCCAATATTCGCTCACCGCGTCATGCCCCGGGATGCAGAATTCGCCGTAGAACTGCACCTCCGTCAGGCTGCGCAGCGTGTCCTTGTCGAGGATCGGGATGCGGCGCCAGGTCTGTGGGTCGTCCAGGTCCTTCAGGTCCAGGCCTGCAAGCCTCTTCGTCCAGAACGGCGAGCGCAGCGCCTGCTCCACCGCCGCACGCTTGCGCTCGCTTTGAATGCGCTGGATTTCGGCGCGCGTCTTGGGCAGTTTTATAGGCATCACAACTCCAGCCGGAATCTTATACTGGGCATATGGCGCGCAACCTTCGACGCGGTACTCCGCTGGGTTCTCCGGTAAATTCATTGGAAGTAAAGCGCCGCGCACTCGAGCTCGGCGCTGACCTGTGCGGTATCGCCTCGGCCGCCACGCTCAATGCGTTTCCGCCCGACCCGCGCTGGCCGCAGACGCCGGATCGCATCTCGCCCTACTGCAAGAGCGTGATCGTCGTCGTGCAGCGCATCCCGGCCGGCGCCTTCCGCTGCAAGACCAACGTGCCGGTGCAGTACCTCGACATGCTGGTGCTGCGGCGCATGGACCGCATCGCGCTGAAGCTCGCGCAGGAACTGGAGCGCGTCGGCCACCCGTCGTTCACGCTCGCGGCCCAGGAGACCGACTGGAACCTGAAGCGCGCGAGCTACGCGCGGCTTTCGACCCGCCACCTCGGCGTCGAGGCGGGCCTCGGCACGCTCGGCCTGGAGGTCAACATCCTCACGCCCGAATTCGGCCCGCGCCTCTACCTCACCGGCATCCTTACCGAGCTCGAGCTCGAGGCCGACCAGCGCATGGAAGAGCAGGTGTGCATCGGCGAGTCCTGCAGCCGCTGCCTGCACTCCTGCCCGCCCGATGCGGTGCGCCAGTGGGGCCTCGACAAGGCCGCCTGCGCCACCGAGGCGCAGGAATTCGGTTTTGCCCAGATTACAAAGTTCTTCGACAAGTACTTCGATCTACCCCAGGAAAAGAAAAAGACCGCCATGCAGTCGCGCGATCTGTTCGGTTTCTGGCAGGGGCTGCTGCGCGTGGTGGGCTCCTTCGGCGACTGCCCGCGCTGCCTCGCGGTCTGCCCGGTGGGCAACGACTATCACGCCCACCTCGCCGACATCCAGAAGGTCATCCCTGAGAAGACGCTGGAGAAAGTGGCCAAGGCGGCGGAATTCAAGAAAGCACGCAAGGAAGGCCACGATCTCCCAGGGCTCTCGGAGTGGAACATCCGCTGGGTCGGCGAGAAGGGTTACCAGGGAATCGTGGCGCGGCAACTGCAGGAATTCAAGCGGCTGCAGAAAGAGAAGGAAAAGCAGTGAATGTTTTCAAGAGAAAATTAAGCGCAGAAGAAATAAAAGCCAAAGCCCTTGCGCTCGGCGCGGACCTGGTCGGCATCGCCGACGGCGCCGAGCTGAACACCCGTGAGATCACCGAGCACGACGGCGGCCGCGTCATCGTGCTGGCGGCGCGCGTGCAGGCGGGCAGCTCGCGCATCCTGCCGTGGAACGATCGCAACAAGTACTACAACGATGAGCTCTCGCTCACCTTCCTCGAGGAAGTGTCGCTCGAGCTGGTGTACTGGCTGGAGGACGCCGGCTACCCGGCCATCATCGTGCCGCCGACGCACGTCGATCCCTGGCGCTACGGCGGCGATCCGAACCAGCACCAGGGCACGCTGCTGTCGCTGCCGCACGCCGCGGTGCTGGCGGGCCTCGGCACGCTGGGTCTCAACCTTCAGCTCCTGACGCCGCAGTACGGGCCGCGCGTGATCCTGACCGCGGTGCTCTGCACGGTGGATGTCGAGTGCGACCGCCCGATGCAAAAGGCGCTGTGCCTCGGCGCAAGCTGCGGCCGCTGCCTCAAGGCCTGCCCGGGCGACGTCATCCAGCACTGGGAGCGCGACTGGGAAAGCTGCGACCGGTATCGTTCTCCCCACGGCTTCGCGCAGCTCTCCGAATATCTCGGCAAAGTGATCGACGAGCCCGACGCGAAAAAGAAGAAGGCGCTGCTGCGCTCGGAAGACAGCTTCAACCTGTGGCAGAGCATCCTGCGCGGCGCCGGCGTGATCACCGGCTGCCGGCGCTGCGCCGACGTCTGCCCGGTCGGCGCCGACTACGAGCCGATGCTGAAGGACGCGCTCGATGTCATCCCGGAGAACACGCCGGCCAAGGAAGCGCGGCTTGCCGCCATGGCCGCCGCCGATGCCGTCGCACCGTCGCCCGCCTGGCAGCGCCAGATCCGCTGGATCGGACGTAAAATCAGTTAGAGGGGGAGTTCATGAAATTCAGATCGGCGGTTGTTTTTGCGGCGTGCGCGCTGGCCTTCGGCGCCGACGCCGCGGACAAGGTGAAGGTCGGTTTCATCAGCACGCTGTCGGGCCCGAGCGGCGCCATCGGCGTCGACATCCGCGACGCTTTCGTGCTGGCGGTGAAAATGAACGGCAACCAGCTCGGCGGGCTGCCCGCCGAGGTGCTAATCGGCGACGACCAGTTCAAGCCCGACGTCGGCCGCCAGCTCGCCGACAAGTACATCAAGCTCGACAAGGTCAACTTCCTCACCGGCATCGTGTTCTCGAACATCATGCTGGCCTCGGTGCCGGTGGCTTTCGAGAACAAGGTCCTCTACGTCAGCCCGAACGCCGCGCCCTCGCCGCTCGCCGGCAAGGACTGCAATCCCTATCTGTTCGTCGCCTCCTGGCCGAACGACGCCTACCACGAGGCCGCCGGCCAGCACGCCACCAACCGCGGCTTCAAGAGCACCTACCTGATCGCGCCGAACTACCAGGCCGGCAAGGATTCGCTCGCCGGGTTCAAGCGCTACTACAAGGGCACGGTCGCCGCCGAGGTCTACACCCAGCTCGGCCAGCTCGACTATTCGGCGGAGCTCGCGCAGGTACGCGCCGCGAAACCCGACGCGCTGTACATCTTCCTGCCCGGCGGCATGGGCATCAACTTCATCAAGCAGTTCGTGGCCGCGGGGCTGTCGAAGGACGTGCCGCTGATCGTGCCGGGCTTCGGCGACGACCAGGACATCATCCGGCCGGTGGGCGACGCCATGCTCGGCCTGTTCGATTCCGCGCACTGGGCGATCGACTTCGACAACGCCGCCAACCGCAAATTCGTCGCCGCGTTCGAGAGGGAGTACCAGCGCCTGCCGACGGTGTTCGCCGCCCAGGGCTACGACACGGCGCTCCTGATCGACGCCGCGGTGCGCGACAGCAAGGGGAAGATCGAGGACGTCGAAACAGTGAGGAAGGCGATGCGCGCCGCCCGGTTCGAGTCGGTGCGCGGCGCTTTCAAGTTCAACCGCAACCAGATGCCGATCCAGAACTACTACCTGCGCGTGGTGGCGAAGGACGGCCAGGGCCGCCTGGTCAACAAGACCATCGGCACCATCTTCCGGGACCACGGCGACGCCTACGTCCAGGACTGCAAGATGAAATGAATTTGTCCGTCCGCGTTTGTCCTGGATTCTGATCCTCGAGCAGGCCCTTAACGGCCTGCAGTTCGGCTTGATGCTGTTCCTGCTGGCCGCCGGCCTGACGCTGGTGTTCGGCATCATGGACATGATCAACCTGGCGCACGGCTCGCTCTACATGCTGGGCGCCTTCCTCGCCTCGACCTTCGTCGCGCTCACCGGCTCCTTCACCGCGGGCGTGCTGCTGGCGCTCCCGGCGACGGCGATTCTTGGGATGATTCTAGAAACAACAATTTTAAGAACACTCTATGAGAGGGATCACCTTTCCCAAGTACTCGCGACCTTCGCGCTGATCCTGATCCTCAACGAGGCGGTGCGGCTGGTGTGGGGCTCGGACGCCGCGCTGCCGATGCCGGCGGCGCTCTCCGGACCGGTGGAGCTGCTGCCCGGCCTGCGCTACCCGGCCTACCGCCTCGTGATCATCGTGGTGGGTCTTGCAGTCGCTCTTCTGCTTTATTTTCTGGTCGCAAAAACCCGCATTGGCATGCTGGTCCGAGCGGGGGCGTCGAATCGCGAGATGGCGCTCGCCATGGGCGTCAACATCCGCTGGCTGTTCACCGCGGTGTTCGGCGCCGGCGCGGCGCTCTGCGCGCTCGCCGGGGCGATGCTCGCGCCGCTATTCGCGGTGCAGGTGGGCATGGGCGAGAACATCCTGATCCTCGCCTTCGTCGTCATCGTCATCGGTGGCATCGGCTCGATCCGCGGCGCGCTGGTGGGCGCGCTGGTGGTCGGCGTGGTCGACACCATCGGGCGCGCCTTCCTGCCGATCCTGTTCGGCCATTTCTTCCAGCCGCGCGTGGCGAGCGCCGCCGGCCCCGCCATCGCCTCGGTGTCGATCTACCTGCTGATGGCGGTGGTGCTTTACTTCAAACCCAAGGGATTGTTTCCGGCGCGCGGATGAAACGAAGCGTTTTTATATTAATAATATTTATCTTGTATCCGTTACTGATGCAAGCAACGGACCAATTGTTCTACGTCAGCTTCGCCAGCCGCGTCATGATCTACGCGCTCGCCGCCACCAGCCTCAACCTGGTGCTGGGTTACGGCGGCATGGTGTCCTTCGGCCACGCCGCCTTCGTCGGCGCCGGCGCCTACGCGGCGAGCATTCTGATGGCCGAGGGCGTGACGAGCGCCTGGATTGCCTGGCCGGCGGCGGTCGCCGCGGCGGCGCTGCTGGCCTGGGGGATCGGCGCGATCTCGCTGCGCACGCGCGGCGTGTACTTCATCATGATCACCCTCGCCTTCGCGCAAATGATGTTCTATCTCGTCAATTCGATGAAGGCCTACGGCGGCGACGAGGGCCTCAGCCTGCCGCGGCGCGCCGAGATTGGATTTGGCCTGGATCTCGGCAGCGAAGTGGTTTTTTACTATGCGGTCCTGTGCATTCTCGCCAGCATGGTTTTTCTTCTTTATCGATTGATCAATTCCCGCTTCGGCCGCGTCATCGTCGCCATCCGCGAGAACGAGGCGCGCGCCGAAGCGATCGGCCTGCCGGTGTTCCGCTACCAGCTCGCCTGCTTCGTCATCGCCGGCGCCGCCGGCGGCCTCGCCGGCGCGCTGCTCGCGAGCCATGGCAAGTACGTCAACCCCGGCGTGCTGCACTGGGCGCAGTCGGGCACGCTGATGATCATGGTGATCCTCGGCGGTGTCGGCCGGCTGTGGGGCGGCGTGATCGGCGCGGCGGTGCTGCTCTGTCTCGAGCACCTGATCGCCGACTATCCGCTCGGCTGGCTCGAGCGCCTGGCGCCGAACTACCAGCAGCACGGCAATCTCGGCGTCGGCCTGGTGCTGCTCGCCATCGTGCTGTTCGCGCCGCAGGGCATCGCCGGGCTGCTGTCGAGGAGAAAAGCGGAGGCGAAACGTGCTCCGGCTTGAGCACCTGTGCAAGCGCTTCGGCGGCGTCGTCGCCACCGACGACGTGACGCTCGAGGTGGCCGCGGGCGAGGTGCACGCGCTGATCGGCCCGAATGGCGCCGGCAAGACCACGCTGATCGGGCAGATCTGCGGCGGCCTCGCTCCGGACCACGGTGACGTTTTTTTTGAAAACAGAAAAATCACCAAAATTCCGCAACACGCCCGCATCGCGGCGGGTCTCGCCCGCAGCTACCAGATCACCAGCATCTTCCGCAGCTTCAGCGTGCTCGACAACCTGGCGCTCGCGGTGCAGGCGCGCACCGGCTCGAGCTTTTCCTTCTGGAAACCGGTGGCGAAGGAAAAAATGATTTTCGACGAAGCGCTCTCGGTTCTTGAAGAGATTGGATTGCAAGAGAAGAAAAATCATCTCGCCTCCACTCTCGCCCACGGCGAGCAGCGCGCGCTGGAAGTCGGCCTGGCGCTTGCCACGCAGCCGAAGCTCGTCCTGCTCGACGAGCCGATGGCCGGCATGGGCCCGGAGGAGTCGAGCCGCATGATCGAGCTCATTTCCCGCGTGCGCAGCCGCGCCGCCGTGCTGCTGGTCGAGCACGACATGGATGCCGTGTTCCGCCTCGCCGACCGCATCTCGGTGCTGGTCGATGGCCGCCTCATCACCACCGACGTTCCCGAAAAGATAAAACTGAACGAAGAAGTGCGCCGCGCCTACCTGGGGGACGAGCTTGCTGCTTGAAGTCGACAATCTCGAGACCGCCTATGGCCCCAGTCAAGTGCTGTTCAATCTGAATCTTCAGGTGGAGAAAGGCGAGACCGTCACCCTGCTGGGCCGCAACGGCATGGGCAAGACCACCACGGTGCGCTCGATCATGGGCTTGACGCGCGCGCGCGCCGGCTCGATCCGTTTTCGCGGCGAGGCGATCGAGCGCCATTCGCCGGACCGCATCGGGCGCCTCGGCATCGCGCTGGTGCCCGAGGGCCGGCAGATCTTCCCCAACCTCACGGTGCGCGAGAACCTCGCCGCCTTCGCCGGCAACCGCTGCGGCAGCAAGGATCCCTGGACACCGGATCGGATTTTTGAACTGTTCAATAATTTGAAATTGAGAGAAGACAATCTGGGCAACCAGCTCTCCGGCGGCGAGCAGCAGATGCTCGCCATCGGCCGGGCGCTGGTGACCAACCCGCACCTGCTGATTCTCGACGAGGCGACCGAGGGCCTGGCGCCGCTGATCCGCGAGGAGATCTGGCAGTGCCTCGAGCGCCTGCGCGCCGCCGGCCAGACCATCCTGGTGATCGACAAGTACCTCGAGCGCCTGGTGAAGCTCGCCGACCGCCATACCATCATCGAGCGCGGGCGCGTCGCCTGGCAGGGCAGCTCCGCCGCGCTCGACGCCGACCGCGGGCTGTGGCACCGTTACCTGGGGGTGTGATGTCCTTGCAGTGGCCTTCCTCGGTCGAGCAGATTTCCAGGATCCAGACGGAACGGCGGCGCATCGCGTTGGAGCGCGCCCGGCAATCGCCTTTCCTGAAGAAAAGAATTCCCCCTGGAGATGCCGAAGACATCTGGCACAAGATCCCGCTGCTGACCAAGGAGGAGCTGAGGCAGATTGCGCCGGAACGCTTCCACGAGGAATTCTGCATCCAGCCGCGCGTGCGCACGGTGGAGTACTGGCGCTCGGGCGGCGCCACCGGCCGGCCGCTGTTTTATCCGCGCTCGGCCGAGGACATGGTGTGGAACCTGCTCGCCTTCCAGCGCGCCTTCGCGCTCATCGGCGCCAGTGCGGGGGAGTGCGCGCACATTTCCTTCCCGCTCGGCGTGCATCCGGTGGCGCACCTCTATGCGCGCGCGGCGATCCAGCTTGGCATCGGCACCGTGTGGTGCGGCGCCGGCAATAACACGCCTTCCGAAACCCAGCTCGAGCTGATCGACCACCTCAAGCCCAGCCTCTGGCTCGGCATGGCGAGCTACGGGCTGCACCTGGCGAACCTCGCCGAGGTGAAAGGCTTCGATCTCAAGAATTCCTCGGTCAAGAAAATCATTGTCGCTGCCGAGCCCCTTTCGCCCGAGAAGCGAAAGAAGCTCGAGAGCGCCTGGGGCGCGGAGGTGTTCGACCACTTCGGCATGACCGAGGCGGCGTTCGTCGCCGGCGAGGGGCTGGGGCATCACGGGTTGCACGCCTTCACCGACCTCTGGTATCTCGAGGTGCTGGACGAAGCCGGCAACCCGGTCAAGGACGGCGACACCGGCTCGCTGGTGATGACCGCCCTGTGGAGCAACTCCATGACGCCGTTTCTCCGTTGGAGTTCCGGCGATCTGGTTTCAATGTCGCAGAAGAGTTCTGCCGACTCCAAACACCCCTGGTCCGTGTTTCCCATCATGCGCCACGCGCGCCGTACCATCGGCTTCTTCAAGGTGCGCGGCGTCAACATCAACCACGCCGACCTCGAGGACGCGATGTTCCGCGATATAGCCGTGGTGGATTTCCGCGCCGAGGTGACCAACGACGGCGACAACGACGTGCTTCATCTGCACGTGGAACTGCGATCCGGAAACGAGCAAAAAATCGTGGAGCTGTTGAAAAAAACCTTTCAAGTAACCCCAAAGGTTTCTCTCCTGCCGCGCGGCACCATCGCCAAGGAGTTTGAATCCTCCGTCAAGGCGCCGCGTTTCGTCGACAAGAGGGGCTAGGTTGAGACTGGTCCTGCTTTTCATCGCGCTTTTCACTGTTGCCGTCCAGGCGCAGGAGGCTTACCCGACGAAAACGGTCCGCCTGGTCGCGCCGGCGGCGCCGGGCGGCAATCCCGACGTGCTGGCGCGCCTGCTGGCGGCGAAGCTCGCCGACGCCTTCGGCCGGCCGTTCGTGGTCGAGAACGTCCCCGGCGCGGGCGGCGTGGTCGCCGCCGAGCAGCTGGCGCGCGCTCCCGCCGACGGCCACACGCTGATGCTGGGCGACTCGGGCGCGCTGGCGATCAACGTGGCGCTTAATCCGAAGCTCACTTACCACCCGCTGAAGGACTTCAGCCTGATCACGGCGCTCGCGGCGGTGCCGACCGTGCTGGTGACGCATCCGTCTCTCCTTTCTGCTTCGATAAATGATTTTGTAAATGAAGCGAAAAGCAAGCAGCTCGCGTACGGCTCCGCCGGCAACGGCTCGATCCACCATCTCACCATGGCGGTTTTCATGGCCCGCGCGGACGTGCAGATGCTGCACGTCCCCTACAAAGGCGGCTCGGCGCTGGTCGCCGCGCTGCTCACCGGCGAGGTGCAGTCGGGCTGGTCCGGCATCCCGAATGTCGCGGCGCACATCCGCGCCGGCAAGCTGCGCGTGCTGTGCATCAGCACAGCGCACCGCTCGGGGTCGCTACCCGACGTTCCCACTTGCATCGAGCAGGGGCTCGCGGGATTCGACATCGCCACGGTGATCGGCCTGCAGGCGCCGGCCGGTTTGCCGCGCGAAGTCGCCACCCGGCTGCAGCTGGCGGTCGCCAGGGCGCTGCGCGAGCCCGATCTCGCCGAGCGCATGGCGAACCTCGGCATGGAGCTGCGGGAAGACGGCAGCGAGCACTACGCGCGTTTCGTGCGCGAGGACCTGGACCGCTACGCCGCCGCGGTGACGACCGCCGGGATCAAAAGTGACTGAGCTGAACTTCGGCATATTCGACTGGGTGGAAGCTTCGAATTCGCTTTCGCCCCGGGAAATCTACCAACACAAGATCGAGCTTGCCGCGGCAGCCGATCAAGCGGGTTTCCACGGCCTGTTCCTCGCCGAGCACCAGGGCACGCCGCTCTCCATCGACGGCTCGCCGAGCGTGCTGCTCGCGGCCCTGATCCAGCGCACCCGGCGCCTGCGCCTCGGCGCGCTCACCTTCTGCCTGCCGTGGTACGACCCCTACCGCTTCTACAACGAGGTCTGCATGCTCGACCAGCTCTCCGGCGGTCGGCTCGAGCTCGGCGTGGGACGCGGCGTGTCGCCGATCGAGTCGAGAATCTTCGGCCTGACGGATATCGAGCAGTCGCGCGCGAAATACCGCGAAACGCTCGACCTGTTCTTTGCGGCCTGCAAAAACCGGGTGCTGCGCTATCGCGACCACGACGTCGATCTCTACAACAAGCCGCTGCAGCACCCCTGGCCGCCGTTGTGGTTCCCGAGCAGCAACCAGGAATCCATCGAGTTCACCGCGCGTCACGGCTACAGCACCGTGCTCAACACCACGATCGATACGGCAAGACAGCTGTTTTCCAAATACCGGGAAATCTGGTCGCAGCACCGCAACGACCCCGGCCGCCACAATGCGCACGTCGAGCGGCCCTTCCTCGCCAAGACGCAGCACATCGTGATCGCCGAGTCCGGCGCTGAAGCCGAAGAGCTCGGGTTGAAGGCCTATGAGACCTGGAAAAGCCACATGCACTACCTGACGCGCAAGCACGGCCGGCCCGAGGTGCTTAAGCTCGACCCCTTCGCCAAGGAATCGGTACAGCGCCTGGCGGTCGGCACGCCGCAGAGCATCCTGCCCGAACTCGAAGCCGCGGTGCGCGACTCGGGCATGAACTACCTGATGTGCATCTTCTCCTTCGGCGACCTTGCGCCCGCGCACGCGCTGCGCTCGCTGCAGCTATTTTCCCGGGAAGTGATGCCCAAGCTGCAGGACCTGCATTGAAGCCCGATCCCGACGCAGCGATGCTCGACGCGGTCGATCGCTGGCTGCGGCGCGACGTCGAGCCGCGCGTGGCGCAGCTCGAACGCGACGACGTCTGGCCCGCGCAAATGGTCGAGCAGATGACGAAGCTCGGGCTGTTCGGCGCGACCATCAGCCCGCAGTACGGCGGGCTCGGGCTCTCGGCGCAGCTCTATGCGCGCATCGTCGCGCGCATCTCGGAAGTCTGGATGTCGCTGACCGGGATCTTCAACTCGCACCTGATGATGGCGTTGCTGGTCGAGAAATATGGTTCTTCGTCTTTAAAAGACAACTATCTGCCCAAATTCGCGAGCGGCGAAATTCGCGGCGGGCTGGCGCTGACCGAGCCCAATGCCGGCACCGACCTGCAAGCAATCCGGATGCGCGCGCGAAAGGACGGCGCCGACTACGTCCTGAACGGGACCAAGACCTGGATCTCCAACGGCATCCAGGGTTCCTGCTTCGCCGTGCTCGCCAAGACCGATCCGCAGGCCGAGCCGCGCCACCGCGGCATGACGATGTTCCTGTGCGAGAAAGGGCCAGGCTTCAGCGCCGGCCGCAAGCTCGAGAAACTCGGCTACAAGGGCATCGACTCGGCCGAGCTGGTGTTCGAGGACCACCGCGTGCCGGCCGCCAACCGCATTGGCGCGGAAGGCCGCGGCTTCCAGCAGGCGGCCGGCGGGCTCGAGCTGGGACGCATCAACGTCGCGGCGCGCGGCGTCGGCATTGCGCAGGCGGCGCTCGCCGAGGCGGTGCGCTATTCGCAGCAGCGCGAGAGCTTCGGCAAGCCGATCTGCGAGCACCAGGCGATCCAGCTCAAGCTCGGCGAGATGGCGACGCGCACCGAGGCGGCGCGGCTGCTGGTCCGCCAGGCGGCGGAAATCTACGATCGCGGCGAGCGCTGCGACATGGAAGCCGGCATGGCCAAGTACTTCGCCACCGAAGCCGCGTTCGAGAACGCGCACGAGGCGGTGCGCATCCACGGCGGCTACGGCTACTCGAAGGAATTCATGGTCGAGCGCCTTTACCGCGACGCGCCGCTGCTGTGCATCGGCGAGGGCACCAACGAGATGCAGCGCATCATCATCGCCAGGGAACTGATCCGGAGGAACAAGATATGACGCGCTTGCTGCTTTTCACGGTCGGAATAATCTTCTCTTTCCCGGCAATCGCGCAGTTCCCGTCCAAGCCGGTACACATCATCGTGCCGTACACCCCGGGCGGCGGCACCGACATCATCAGCCGCGCGCTCGCCGCCGGGATGCAGGAAAGCTGGAAGCAGCAGGTGCTGGTGGAGAACCGGCCCGGCGCCAACGGCATCATCGGCACCGAGGTGATGGTGAAGTCGCCTGCCGACGGCTACACCCTGGCGGCGGTCGTCGGCGCCCACGTGGTGAACGCAGTGCTGCAGGCGAAGATGCCGTTCGACCCGATCGCCGACACCACCGCGGTCAGCCTGCTCGCCACCTCGCCGTGGGTGATCGGCGTCTTCCCCGGCGTCCCGGCGCAGAATCTGCGCGAGCTGATCGCCTACGCCAAGGCAAACCCGGGCAAGCTGCGCTTCGGCAGCTCCGAGTCCTCCTCGCGGCTGGCGGGCGAGCAGTTCAAGCAGGCGGCGGGCGTCGACCTGGTGCATGTGCCCTACAAGGGCGGCGCGCAGATCGTGCAGGACATGCTCGGCGGCCACATCGAGGTCGGCTTCACCAGCGTGCTCACCTTCCTGCCCCACTACAAGTCCGGGAAGATCCGCATCCTCGCGGTCGGCGGCAAGGCGCGCGCCGGCGCGATGCCCGATGTGCCGACGGCGGCCGAGGCGGGGCTCAGCGGCTACGAGACCTACGTCTGGTACGGGATGTACGCCCCGAAGGGCACGCCGGGCGACGTGGTCGGGCGCATCCAGCAGGAAATTGCGCGGCTGGTGCGCCTGCCGGAATTCGCCGAGCGCTTCGCCGCGCTCGGCGCCGACGCGGTGGCCAGCACGCCGGAAGAATTCGCCGCCTTCACCCGCGCCGAATACGAGAAGTTCGCTAGGCTCGTCAAGTCCGCGGGCATCCAGCCCGAATAGGGCTCAGCGGCTGACGCGCTTCAACGCCTTCTCATAAAAGCTTAAATCCACGTAGCGCTCCGGCGCCGGCGGCCGGCCGCCCCAGCTGCCCTCGATTTCGGCGCGCAGCGCGAGCACGCTGCGGAATCCGGCCATGTCGAAGGCCGCGTCCGTCGCCAGGCCGAAACCGGGCTCGGTCATGAGCTCCAAAGTGCGCCGGGCGACCTCGGGAGTGACTTTCAGCCGTTCGGAAAGAATCTTTGCCGCCGCATCCTTGTTGGCGGGCGCCAGCGACCAGCGGGTGCCCTCGATCACGCCGGCGAGGTAGCTCTCGAGCGTGTCGCGGTTGGCCAGTCCCCAGCGGCGCAGGACGAAGGTGCCGTTCGCCTGGTAGGGGCCGATCAGGTCCACCGCCCGGCCCAGGCTCTTCAGCCCCGCCGCTCTGGCATCGAGCGCGAAAGGCTGGTTGAGCATGGCGGCCTTGTAGGCCTTGTTGTCCTTCATGCCGCGCAGGCGCTGGCTGGTGCCGCCGATCGGGTGGATCGCGTAGTCGGCGCCTTCCTTGAGGCCGCTCATGAGAAGGATCTTCTTCAACTGCAGCGCGTAGGCGGTGTTCGGCGCATCGACGAGCAGCGTCTGGCCCCTGAGGTCGCGCACCGAGCCGACCTCGGGCTGCACCACGAGCTCGTTCATGCTGCTGTCGCCGCCGGCGACGATGATCACGTCCTGCTTCGCCAGCTCGACCATCGCCACGGCGTTGTCGACCGCAGCCTGCGCGATCTCGAACTCGCCGGCAGCGAGGCCGTTGCGCTGCTCGTCCGAGTTGGCCGTGAACAGCACTTCGACCTTGAGGCCGTGGCGCGCGAACGCGCCCTCCTGCACCGCGGCGAGCACCGGCAGCGACTGCGCGCCGGGAAACATCTTCACCCGCAGCAGGGTCTGGGACAGCGCGGCGCCCGAGAGCCCCGCCAGCAGCACAGCCAGCGCGATGCGAAACATGGTCGCTCCTCCTCGTGAAGCGCTAGATTATCATTCGCTCAAGGAGGCACGGCATGCTGCGCGAACCTATTTCCGATCTGTCCAAGATGGTCGAGCCCGACCGCGTGCGCAAGGAGGTCTACACCGACGCTGCGATCTTCGAGGAGGAGATGGCGCGCATCCACGAGTCGGTGTGGATCTACGTCGGTCATGACTCCCAGGTGCCGAAGGCGGGCGACTACTACACGGCGCAGGTCGGCCGCCAGCCGATGATCCTGGTGCGCGGCGCCAACGGCAAGGTGAACGTGCTGTACAACCGCTGCCCGCACCGCGGCAACATGATCTGCGGCGACGTCAACGGGAACACCGGCGATTTCTTCCGCTGCTCCTACCACGCCTGGACTTTCCACCACGACGGCAAGCTGAAGACCATCCCGATGAAGGACGCCTATGCCGGCACGCGCTACGGCAAGGACAACCCCGACTGCAGCGTGAAAAAAGCGGCGCGCGTCGAGAATTACCGCGGTTTCGTCTTCGCCAGCCTGGCAAAAGATGGCCCTTCATTAAAAGAATTTTTAGGTAAAAGCATCGTGGCGTTCGACGACATGTGCGACCGCGCGCCGGAGGGCGAGGTCGAAGTGGTGCCGAACTGCTTCCGCGTGATCCAGCACTCGAACTGGAAGCTGTTCCTCGAGAACCAGCTCGACGCGCTCCATCCCTCGGTGGTGCACCAGTCCACCGGGCGCGCCGCGCACGAGGTCGAGAAGATCCTCGCCAAGAAGGCGAAAGGCGGCGCCGCGCCCCTGTCGTATCACATGCTGTCGGCCTTCGCGACGGTGACCATCGACAAATGGGATGACTTCCAGACCATCAACTATCCCTACGGCCACTGCGTCCTCACCGGCTACATGGGCCTGCGGCCGCAGGACCCCGACACCCTCGCCTACGACAAGATCATGATCAAGGCCTACGGCAAGAAGCGCTTCGAGGAGATCATCGGCGTCAACATCCACCACGTGCTGGTCTACCCGGGCTTGTCGGTGCAGTCGCCGCTGCAGCAGCTGCGCGCGGTGCGGCCGCTCGGCGTCGACCGCACGCTGACCGAGATCTGGCACTTCCGCCTCAAAGGCGCGCCCGAACCGATCTACCGGCGTTCGCTTGCCTACTACAACCTGGTCAATTCCCCCGCCACGCTGATCAATGCCGACGACCTGGAGAACTTCTGGAAATGCCACCAGGGGCTCGCCTCGGACGGCGGCGACTGGGTCAGCCTCGGCCGCCACCTCGGCCGCGACATCGAGAAGGCGGGCGAGGTCTCCTCCGGCCCGAAGATGGGCACCTCGGAAGCGCCGATGAGGAACCAGATGAAGGCCTGGGCGCGATACATGGGGCCTCGGTGAATCTGCAACACGACGTCGAGCAGTTCCTCTACCGGCAATCCGAGCTGCTGGACACCAGGCAGTGGCAGGCGTGGATCGACCTCTTCGCACCCGACGGCATCTACTGGATGCCGCCGGATGCCTCGTACAAGACCTGGGACGGCCAGCCGGCGATCTTCGCCGAGGACAAGAACCTGATGACGGTGCGCAAGCTCCGGGTGCTGCACCCCGACGCCTGGTCGCAGCGGCCGCTGTGGGGAACGAACCACATAGTTTCGAACGTGGTCATCGAAAAGGAATCCAAAGGAGAGGTGCACGTTAGAAGCCGATTCCACATGATGGAACTGCGACGGGATGACGTGCGGCATTTTGCAGGTAAATATTTTCATAAATTAAAAAGAAACAAAAAGGGATACTCCATCCAGCTCCAGCGCGTCGACATGACGAACGCCCAGGCGGCCTACGACTACGTGCTGCAGGTGTGGGTCTAGCCCGCGCCGGGGCGCTCGCTGCCGCCCTCCTGCTCTGGCAGCTCGCCGTCATGGCCGGCGCGCCGGAGTTCCTGCTCGGGCCATGGGAGGTTCTCAAGGACTTCGTTGAAGCGCTCGGCACCAGAGAGCTCTACGTCAATTGCGGCGCGAGCCTGGCGCGCGCGCTCCCCGGCTTCGCCCTCGGCTCTCTCGCCGGCATCGCGCTCGGCCTCGCCGCGGGCCGCTCGCGCGCCTTCGACCAGATCTTCAGCCCGGCGGTGTTCCTCAGCTACCCGGTGCCGAAGATCGTGATGCTGCCGCTCTTCATGCTGTGGTTCGGCATTGGCGAGACGTCCAAGATCCTGGTGATCGCGCTCGCCTGCTTTTATCCCCTCTTCATCAACGCCTACTACGGCGTGCGCGCCGCGCCGAAGATCCTGGTCTGGTCGGGACTCAACATGGGCGCCGGCCGCTGGCGGATCTTCAGCCGCGTGGTGCTGCCCGCGGCGCTGCCGCAGATTTTCGCCGGCCTGCGCGTGGCGCTCGCGCTGTCGTTCATCGTCATGTTCGCCGCCGAGATGATCAACGCCCGTTCCGGCCTCGGCCAGATGATCCGCATCGCCGAGAACAGCCTGCGCTTCGACCTCATGTACGTGTCGCTGATCAGCATCGCGCTGCTCGGCTACGCCGGCGATCGGCTGCTGCGCTTCGCCCGCCACCGCGTGCTTGCCTGGCAGGAGCGCTCCGCCTGAACCGCCTGCGGCCGTTCCTGCTCGTCGTGCCGCTGCTGGTCGCCTGGGAGGCGGCGGCGCGCAGCGGGCTGTGGAATCCGTTGCTGTTTCCCCGGCTGGAAAGAATTTTTCAGGAGTTAATGCTTTTTATCTCGAAAAGCGACTCGCTGCTGGACGCCTGGGTGTCGCTCTACCGCGCGCTCGGCGGCTTCGCGCTCGCCGCCGCGGTCGGCGTGCCGCTTGGCATGGTGATGGGGCGCTCGCGCGCCGTCGGCGAGGCGCTCGACCCGCTGTTCTCCGGCACCTACGCAGTGCCGAAGCTGGCCCTCTTCCCGATCTTCGTCTTCGCGCTCGGCATCGGCAGCCTGTCGAAAGTGGCGCTGGTGTTCCTCGAATGCCTCTACCCGATCATCATCGTCACCTCGCAGGGCGCGCGCGGCGTCGACCGCGTGCTGCTGTGGTCGGCGGCGAACATGGGCGCCTCCGCCGCCGGCGCGCTGCGCCGCGTGGTGGTGCCGGCGACCGCGCCCTTCATTTTCGCGGGCTTTCGCGTCGCGCTGCCCATCTCGCTGATCATCGTGATCATCACCGAGATGGTGAGCTCGGCCGACGGCCTGGGCTACCTCGTGATCTACTCGCTGTCCTCGCTCAAGACCGACCGCATGCTGGCGGTGGTGGTGGTGATCGCCGCGCTCGGCTGGGCGCTCGACCGCGCGCTCGTGTTTCTGCGCGACCGGTTGATATACTGGGAAAAACTCGAAACCTACTACGTGTAACGGGAGGTCCAGTGATTCGCTTCTTGGTTTTCTCCATTGGCATCGTCTTTTGCGGCAATGCGATCTCGCAGGAAGCGCCCCTGATCCGCTTCGGCCGCGGCTTCGCCGCCGAGGAGCAGGTGTGGCTGATGAGCGTGCGCAAGGACCTGACGCCGAACCAGGACAAGCGCTACCGCCTGAACCAGATTCTGTTCCAGGCCAACCCCGAGCGTTTCCAGGCCTTCCTCGCTGGCGAACTGGATGCCGGCACCGCGCCGGGCCTGGCGGTGATCGCCGCCCGCGCGCAGGGCGTGGACATGAAGATCGTCGCCAGCATCTGCCTCGAGGCCTCGGGGCCCGGCATCTTCACCACCCAGTACATGGTGAAGGCCGACGGCCCGATCAAGTCGGTGAAGGACCTCAAGGGCGGCACCATCGCCGTGGTCGGCATCCGCACCGCCACCGACCTGTGGGCGCGCGCCGGCCTGATCAACGCCGGCCTGGTGCCCGACAAGGACACGCGCGTGGTGCCGATGGGCTTCCCGGTGATCGGCGACGCCGTGCGCACCGGCAAGGTGAGCGCCGGTACCTTCGTCGAGCCCTTCTACTCCATGGAGATGGCCAAGGGCGGGCTGCGGCCGCTCTTCAACGCGGTGGACTCGGTGGGCTACGAGCACGAGCTGCTCGACATCTTCTTCGGCGAGAAATTCCTCAAGAGCAATCCCGACGCCGTGCGCGGCTTCCTCGCCGACTACGTGGCGGTGACCCGATACTACCTCGCGAACATGGCGCAGGCCAAGGCCGACCTGCACAAGGCCGGCTACGTGCGTACGCCGCTCGAGATTTACCTGAAAAACTCCGATTGGAAGCGCACGCCCGACGGCCGCGTCAACGTCGACAGCCTGAAGAAACTCTCCACCTTCATGCTCGACAAGCTGCAGTGGCTGGAGAAGCCGGTCAACGTCGACTCGATGGTCGACCAGAGCTTCCTGCCGCGCTGACTTTGTTCAACTCTGCTTGCGATTGCACGGCGGGGAACTAAGACTCCACCGCTCGCGAGTCGGTTCCTTAGCGATATCAAGAGGAAGTAGAAGCGTATCGGCAATCGCCGAAAACGGCGTGTCAATCAGAAACAAAAGAGTTAAAAGTGTCGCGAGCGGGACACTGGCAAAGTACGACGTTCCATCTTTTTCTTTCGCGATTCCGGGCATTTCCCATGCGCACCTAATAACAAGTGCGTCCCCAGTTACTCCGGAGTATGGGTGCCCGATTTGCGTGTCCTCCGCCAACTTACTTTGTAACGACATGCAGCCCAGCAAAGAAAGCGAGGTGATAGTAGCCAGCAATGCACCGCTAATAGAGCGTTTCAGTTTGGCAATCACAAAGTATTCCGCAAACTAGTTTGATTTATTTGGGTCGTTGCGCCGCCTGTGCCTCGATCCATCGCCCATCGGCGAGCACGATTGAGGTTTCGATCTGCCGCGCTGGGATCGACCAGTATTTGCGCAGCAGGCGATCTTTCTGTTCGGCAGACACCACGGTATATGCATTGCGGCGATAGAAGTCGATCGCCCACGTCGCGGCGGCCCAGGTGCCGATCAACACGGGTTTGCCGGTTAGGCCTTCCACATGTTGCAGGAGCTTGGTGCCGACACCCCTCCCCTGCAATTTGGTCGTGACATAAGCATGGCGCACCAGGGCCACCTCGCCCTTGTCCTGAATGCCCATCACTCCCCGCAGCTGGCCTTCCTCTTCCGCCACCCAGAACTCGACTCCGGCAGCAATCTCGCTCGCCAGCTCTTCCGCCGGCATGTAGGGCTCGTGCCAGCGGTCGGCCGGGATTACGCCGCGGTAGGCCTGCGCCGCGTCGTTGATGATCGCCAGCATCGCCGCGCGATCCGCGGCCACGCTCTTGCGGATTTGCGTCATTGCGCGAGCCAGTCGCCGACCACCTGGTTGAAACGCTCGGGCTGCGCCGACATCACCCAGTGGCCGGTATCGAACTCCACTACCTGGTTGGCCGGCTGCGCGCGCAGCTCGTCGAGCCAGGAGGCAGCGTGGAACATGAAGGGCTTGCGGCGGCCGTAGATGAACAGCATCGGGCAGGCCGGCCGGAAACGCTGCACCTGTCCGCGGAACGACTCGCGGCTGCCGAACCACACCAAGTAATACAGGTAGTTCATGCGCGAGCCGATATGGGCCGCATCCGACGGGCAGCGCGCCATGCGCGCCATGGCGCGCGTCATCCAGTCGCCGACCGGGCCGCCCAGTTTCCAGGCGATGGCGAGCCAGCATTGATACGCGAAGACCAGGAACTTCTCCCGCGGCGTCATCGAGCGGCGCAGCGACCGGGGATCGCCGATGTCGACGCCGACGATGCGCGAGACCATCTGCGGATTGCGCATGGCGAACTCATAGCCGAGCACGCAGCCCCAGTCGTGCACCATCAGGATGACCTTGCGGCCTGGGCTATGCCGCTCGATGATTTGCTGGAGGAAAGCAACCAACTCGCCCAGCGGATACTCCCGCCGCGCCGTGGCGGCATCGAACCCGGGAAGGGTGAACCGCAGGCAACGATAGCGGCTCTTGAGGGCCTGCACCTGGGCGTCCCAGAGCCTGTACGTGTCCGGCCAGCCGTGCACCATGACGATGGTCTCGGCGCCCATGCCCTCGACATGGACCTCGACCTCGGGAACGGCAAGCGGCAGGTTCATCTATTTCGCGGCGCGCTTGGACTCGCTGCGGACCAGGTCCCAGATGTAATTGCGGTACTCGTGGCACTGGGCGGATTTCTTGATCTCGAGGCTGCGCGGGCGCGGCAGGTCGATCTTCACTTCCTCGAGCACGCGCGCGGGGCGGGCGGTGAGGACGACGACGCGGTCGCCGAGGAATACGGCTTCCTCGATGTCGTGGGTAACGAAGATGATGGTCTTGCGGGTGCGCTCCCACAGGCGGATCAGCTCTTCCTGCATCTCCTCGCGCGTCTGGGAGTCGAGGGCGCCGAAGGGTTCGTCCATCAGCAGCACCTTGGGGTCGAAGGCGAGCACGCGCGCGAGCGCGGCGCGCTGCTTCATGCCGCCGGAGAGCTCGGCCGGATAGTGGTGCCGGAAGTCGCTGAGGCCCACCATTTCGAGGTGCTCGCGCACGATGTCCTCGATGTTCTTCTTCTCGAAGCCCTGCGCCTCCAGGCCCCAGGCCACGTTGCCGGCGACGGTCTTCCACGGGAACAGCGCGAACTCCTGGAACATCATGCCGCGGTCCGGGCCGGGGCCGCTGACTTCCCGGCCGTAGACGCGGATGCTGCCGGCCTCGGCCTGGATGAAACCGCCGAGGATGTGCAGGAAAGTGCTCTTGCCGCAGCCGCTCGGGCCGATGAGGGTGATGAACTCGCCTTCGCGCGCGGAAAATTCCGCGACGTCGACGATGTCAAGCGCCTTGCCGTTGCGGGTGTAGGTCTTGCGGACGCCGCGGGCTTCGAGCGCGCTCAAAAGCCCTTGTTCCCGTCCACCGGCCAGCCGTGGCTGGAGAGGTCGAAGCGCACGCCGGCAAGCTGGTACTTCTTCTCGAAGAAAATGCGCTCGCCGAGCTTGGCGAGGTTGACCGGCGGCGGCGG
>DASWEU010000084.1:0-9674 GCA_036394595.1 Burkholderiales bacterium
TCTCTATAATCGGGGGATGAGCGATAACACCTACAAGGTCATGGTGGCCAAGGACCTGGAGGACCTGATCCCGGTCTTCATGAAAAATCGCGGCAAGGAGCTCGACGCGCTGCGCGCCGCGCTCGCCGCCGCCGATTTCGAGCAAATGCGCCAGCTCGGCCACCGCATGAAAGGCGTCGGCACTTCGTACGGTTTCAACCGCGTCTCGAGCATCGGCAAGGGCATCGAGGACGGCGCGCGCAGCGGCGACCGCGCCTCCCTGCAAGCCTGCATCACGGAGTACGGCGACTTCCTCTCCAAGGTCCAGATCGCCTTCGAATGAGCGTCGTGAGCGACCGCGCCACGGCTGGGAAGCTCGAGTCGCGGCCGGCGGCGTTCCGCGTGCTGGTGGTGGACGACGATCCCGACATGGCCGCTTTTCTCGCGCGCCTGCTCGCCGTCGACGGCATCGACGCCGATACGGTGGGCGACGGCGAAACGGCGCTGGCGCGCGTCGCGCGCGGCGCGCCCGACCTGATCCTGCTCGACGTCATGCTGCCCGGCACCGATGGTTTCGTCATCTGCGAGCGCCTGAAGGGTAACGCCGCGACCGCAATGATCCCGATCGTGCTGGTGACCGCGCTTGAGGACCAGGCCAGCCGCGTGCGGGGCATCCGCGCCGGCGCCGACGATTTTCTCTCCAAGCCGGTCAAGCGCGAGGAGCTGCTGGCGCGGGTCGGCACGCTGCGCAAGCTGCACGAAACGCGGCGCGAGCTAGAGGCGGGGCGTCTCGCGGCCGAGGTGCAGCGCAAGGAAGCGCTGCACCAGGCGTTCACGCGCTACGTGTCGCCGCGCCTCGCCGAGCGCGTCATCGCCGGACTGGATCACGACGGCGCGCCGTTTGGCGTCGAAGCGCAGCGCGTCAACGTGGTCGCGCTGTTCGCCGACCTGCGCGGCTTCACCCACCTGACCGAGCGCACCGCCGTCGACGAGGTGGTGACGCTGCTCAATCAGTACTTCAACGTCATCACCGAAGCCGCCTATCGCGAGGAGGGCACCATCTTCGGCATGGCCGGCGACGCGCTGCTGGTGGGGTTCAATGTGCCTTTCCCGCAGGCGGACGCTGCGGCGCGCGCCTGGCGGGCGGCGCGCGACATGGTGCAGAGCTTCCAGCCGGTGCTCGCCGCCTGGGTGGCACGCGGGCGCCCGCCGACGGGCGTCGGCATCGGCATCGCGTCGGGCGAGGCGATTCTCGGTAACATCGGGTCCCCGCATTTCATGAGCCACACCATCATCGGCGACGCAGTGAACACGGCAGCGCGGCTGGTGCATGTCGCCAAGCCCGGCGAGGTGCTGGTCGCGGGTCCCGTCTACCAGGCAATCCGCGCCATGGTTCCCGCCGGCGCCGCCGAGGCGCTCGGCGAGGTCCCGTTGCGCGGCAAGACCGAGGCGACACCGGTCTACTCGCTGCGCCTGCCGTAATGCGCATCCTGATCATCGACGACGACGAGGACCTGCGCAACCTCCTCTCGCACTACATCAAGCAGCGCTGGGACGACGCGGAAGTGACGGAGTACGACCCGCTGGTGAAGGAGATGCCGGACGCTTCCTTTCCCCTCGGCTCCTACGACGCCATCATCCTCGACTACATGCTCGGCCGCGGCGACGGCATGGAGTGGCTGAAGAAGTTCAAGAAACGCGCCGACTGCCCGAAGATCCTGTTCCTCACCGGCGCCGGCAACGAGATCATCGCAGTGCGCGCCATGAAGGCGGGCGCCGACGACTATCACCGCAAGCAGGAGCTGACGCGTGAAAAGCTGATCACCTCGCTGCACGACCTGACGGCGAACGCCAAAGAAAGGACCATCTCGCCGGAACTAGCGGCGCGCAAGCAAGGGCAGTCGCTCGGCGCGCGCATCAGGATCCCGGGCATCAAGGTGCTGCACCTGATCGGCGAGGGCGGCACGGCGCGCGTCTACCTCGCCTCGCGCGAGAAAGACGACGAGCCGCTGGTGGTCAAGGTGCTGCGCCCGGAGATCACCGCCAATCCCAAGGCGCTGGCGCGCTGCCTGGAGGAGTTCGCCATGGTCGAGCGCATCCAGAGCCGCCACGTGGCGCGCATCTTCGGCCACGGCAATTTCGAGGGCCAGGCCTACCTGGTGATGGAATTCTTCGAGGGCAACGATCTCGACAAGCGCCTCGACGGCAAGCCGCTGGCGCCCGACGAGGCGCTGCGCCTGTTCCGCGAGCTGATGTTCGCGCTGGGCGACATCCACGAGAAAGGCATCCTGCACCGCGACCTCAAGCCGCAGAACCTGATGTTCCGCAACGACGGCAGCCTGGCGATCGTCGATTTCGGCATCGCCAAGGATATCGGCGCCGCCGACCGCACCGGGCACGGCGAGGTGCTCGGTACGCCGCGCTACATGAGCCCGGAGCAGGTCCAAGGCCGTGCGCTGGACCTGCGCACCGACATCTACAGCGCCGGCGTGCTGCTGTTCCAGATGCTCACCGGCACCCACCTGTTCGACGGCGAGACCGCGGTCGAGATCGCGTTGCACCACATCAATACGCCGCCGCCTTCGCTGCCCGACCGCCTGGCGGCCTACCAGCGGCTACTCGACAAGCTGGTGGAAAAAGACCGCGACGCGCGCTTCCGCAACTCGGACGAAGTGATCGGATTTCTGTACCGCAAGTTTTATCAGGGAATTGCCGCGGGCGGTGACGTCGGCGGCACCCTCGACAAGACCCAGCGGCTGCGCTAAGGCAGTTTCGCCCCGGCTAAGGGAGTTTTGCCCATATGGCGCGCAGCTGGTCGGGCAGGTCCTTGGGCGAGAACGGCTTGGAAATGGTGCCCGCCGCGCCCATCGCGAGCAGCTCGTCCATGTCGCGCTGGCCCGCCTTGGCGGTGATGAACACCACCGGCAGCCCGCTGGTTTCGGGGCGGCCCTTCATCACGCGGAACAGCGCCGGGCCGTCGAGCACCGGCATCATCCAGTCGAGCATCACCAGGTCGGGCTTGAACTTCAGCATGGCGTCGACGGCGGCGGTCGGATCGCCCACCACCTCGACGGTCATCTTGCCGACGCGCTCGAGCGACAGGCGCACGATGCGCTGGATGTCCTCGTCGTCCTCGACGTAGCAGATGCGGATGAGCGGGCGTTCGGGCATCGGCGCTATTCTTTCATGCCTTGTGCCGGGGCAGCTCGAACCAGAACGTGCTGCCGCCGCCGGCGCGGTCCTCGAAGCCGATGTGTCCTTCCATCATCTCGATCAGGCGCTTGCAGATGGCGAGGCCGAGGCCGGTGCCGCCCTTCTGGCGCGTGGTGGCGGAGTCGGCCTGGGTGAAGCGGCCGAACATGCGGCTGCGGAAACTCTCGGGGATGCCGGGGCCGCGGTCGTGCACGGCGATGCGCAGATTGGCCCCGGCCTCGCTGATGGCGACTTCGACGGCGCCGCCTTCGGGCGAGAACTTGGCGGCGTTGGAGAGCAGGTTGGTCATCACCTGGAGCAGGCGCTTGCGGTCGGCATTCACGCTGTGGCCGGCATCGGCGCCGGACAGCTCGAGGCGCACCTTGAAGCGATCGGCGAATCCCTTGTTGAGCACCATCGACTCGCGCACCATCTCGTCGATACGGATGGCTTCGGGCGCCAGCGTCAGCTTGCCCGACTCGATCTTCTCGATATCGAGGATGTCGTTGATCAGATCGAGCAGGCGCTGGCCGTTGCGCTCCGCCACCTGGGTGAGATCCGCCACGTCCTTGTCGATGTCGCCCAGCACGCCGGAATTGACCAGCTGCAGGGAGCCGATGATCGAGGTGAGCGGCGTGCGCAGCTCGTGGCTGAGCGTCGAGGTGAATTCCTTCTTCATGCGGTCGGCCTCGAGCTGCGCGGTGATGTCGCGGCCCTGGGCTATGACGGCGATCAGGCCGCCCTCGGTGTTGACCAGCGGCGTCACGGTCCACTCGCAGACCAGGTCGATACCGTCGCGCCGCGGCGTGCGGATGCGCAGACCGGTGGCCGGCTGGCGCGTCGAGACCATCTCGGCCCACTGGCGGTCGAAGTCGGCGTGGTATTCGGGCCGTACCAGGCGCTTGACGCTCGCGCCCTTCAGCTCGTCGGCGGCGTAGCCGAACAGGATCTCGGCGGCGTGGTTGACCTGGGTCACGCTGCCCTCCGGCGTCAACTCGATCACCACGATCGGCGAGCGCTCGGCGAACAGCGTCAGCTTGCGGCCGCTCGCCTCGACCTGGCGGCGCGCCTCGCCCAGTTCCACCAGCTGGCCCTGCAGCCGCTGGTTGAGAACGCTGTAATCCTCCGTCAGCCGGCCGTAGGCGTGGCGCAAGCGGTAGCCGGCTTCGAATACCTGCGTAAGCCGGTAGGCAATTGCAACGTTCACCGCGTAAAACACCGGCGCGAGGAACGCCACCTCGATGTAAAGCTGCTTGCCGGTCTGGGCAAGGGCGAAGATGAAGGGCGCCACAATGCCGGCCGCGTAAGCCGCGAAGATCCGCCACGACACCGCGTAGATGGGTATGCCAAGGGAAGTCATCCCGGCAAACAGGAAGGCAAGAAACACATGCTCCTCGCCCGAGAGAGACGGAAAGAACACCGCCCCGGCCAGGCCCCACGCGGCGCCATTGGCAAACGCCAGGATGCCGATGCGGTTCAGCCAGCGCTCCGCGCCGGTCTGGCGGTCGGCGCTGCGGTGGTAGGACCAGATCAGCCCAATCGCCACGGCGCTGAAAATCACGACGATTCCCCACCAGATCCACAGCAGCGACTCGAATAACGGCGCGCGCAACTCGTAGGTGGCGATGCACGCCGCCAGAAAGGTCGCCGTAATCGCTATGGGGAGCTGCCGGTAGAGTTCTGCGACGCGGTCGGCGAGGACTTTCCCGGGATCGGCGCGGTCGCGGACTTCCGCTGCGGTGGCGGTGGATTGGATCATGCGCAGGCGGATAGCCTGCGCAATTCTATAGGAAAGAAAAATCGCGCCGGGTACCCGGCGCGGGTGCTTTTACAGACTCTTGCCGTTGCGGATGACGCCGACCGCGATGCCTTCGATGGCGAGCGATTCGCTGCGCGCGTCGACCTCGATCGGCTCGAAGTCGGGATTCTCCGGTTCGAGCACGACCGTCGCGCCCCGGCGGCGGAAACGCTTGACGGTGACTTCATCGGCCAGGCGCGCGACGACGACCTGGCCGCTACGCGCCTCGGCGGTCTTGTGCACGGCGAGCAGGTCGCCCTCGAGGATGCCGGCATCGCGCATCGACATGCCGCGCACGCGCAGCAGGTAGTCGGCGCGCGGCGTGAACAGGTTCGGATCCACCTGGTAGCGTCCCTGCAGGTGTTCCTCGGCGAGCATCGGCGCGCCGGCTGCCACGCGGCCGATCACCGGCAGATCGCACAGGCGCCCGAGACGGCCCGACGGCCTGCCGTCGAGCACGCGGATGCCGCGCGAGGCGCCCTCGGAGATTTCGATCTTGCCCTTCTTCTCCAGCGCACGCAGGTGCTGCTCGGCGGCGTTGACCGAGCGAAAGCCCATCCGTTCGGCGATTTCGGCGCGCGTGGGCGGGTAGCCCGACACTTCGGTCAGCTCGCGCACCAGGCGCAGGACTTCGGCTTGCCGGTCTGTAAGAGCATCCATGGGTGGGGATATATACAGTAGTCCGGCCGTGCTGTCCAATCGCCCCTGAATCAGGAGGTTACAATCCTCGTCCGCATGATCATCCAGTCGCTGCTCGACACCGACCTGTACAAGTTCACGATGATGCAGGTCGTGCTGCATCATTTCCCGGGCGCGCAGGTCGAATACCGCTTCAAGTGCCGCACCGAGGGCGTGGACCTGCGGCCGCACATGGACGAGATCCGCGCCGAGATCGGCGCCTTGCTGGACCTGCGCTTTCGCGACGATGAGCTCGCTTATCTGCGCTCGCTGCGTTTCCTCAAGTCGGATTTCGTCGACTTTCTCGGCCTGTTCCGGTTCAACCAGAAATTCCTGCGCATCGACGGCGGCGACATCACCATCCGCGGCCCCTGGCTGCACACCATCCTGTATGAAATCCCGGTGCTGGCGATCGTCTCCGAGGTCTATTTCCGGCGCACGCAGCCGCGGCCGGATCTGGAGGAGGGGCGCCGCCGCCTGCGGCGCAAGATCGACCTGGTGCGCACGGTCGAGCCGGCGCTCGAATTCCGCCTCTCGGATTTCGGCACGCGCCGGCGCTTCTCGCACGCCTGGCAGGAAGAAATGCTGCAGGCCTTCAGGCGCGAAGTGCCCGAGCATTTCTCCGGCACCTCCAACGTCTGGTTCGCCATGCGCAACAACCTCACGCCGCTCGGCACCATGGCGCACGAGTACATGCAGGCCTGCCAGGCGCTCGGCCCGCGCCTGCGCGACTCGCAGGTGTTCGCCTTCGACACCTGGGCGAAAGAGTACCGCGGCGACCTCGGCATCGCGCTGTCGGACACCTACGGCTTCGACGCCTTCCTGCGCGACTTCGACATGTATTTCTGCAAGCTGTTCGACGGCGTGCGGCACGATTCGGCCGATCCATTCGCCTGGGGCGAGCGCATGATCGAGCACTACCGGCGCAACCGGGTCGACCCGCGCACCAAGACGCTGATCTTCTCCGACCAGCTGACCGTGCCGCTGTCGCTCGAAATTGCGCGCCGCTTCCACGGCCGCGCCAAGACCGCCTTCGGCGTCGGCACCAACCTGACCAACGATCTCGGCTACGTGCCGATCAACATCGTCATCAAGATGACCGAGTGCAACGGGCAGCCGGTGGCGAAGCTGTCCGATTCGCCCGGCAAGACGGTGAGCAAGGACGCGGGCTACCTGCGCTACCTGCGCCAGGTGTTCGGGCTCGAGCCGGCGGAAAAGACCTGAGTTCGTCCCTCGGCACCGCGGCGGCGGTCCTCGCCACCTGCTTCACCCTCAACATGTTCGGCCGCGGGCTGGGCGACACCTACGCGGTGTTCCTGCTGCCGCTCGAGCGCGAGTTCGGCTGGTCGCGCTCGGAAGTCACCGGCGTATTCTCGGTCTACCTGCTGGTGAACGGCTGCACCGCGCCCCTGGTCGGTCTCGCCTTCGACCGCCTCGGGCCGCGCTGGGTCTACGGCGCCGGTACCGCTTGCCTGGGCGGCGCGTTCTTCTTCGCCGCGGGGATGAGCAATCTGTGGCAGTTCTATCTCCTGGTCGGCGCGCTGATCGGCCTCGGCGTCAGCCTGAACGGCATGGTGCCGGGTTCGGCGCTGCTGTCGCGCTGGTATCGCGGGCGGCTGTCGGTCGCCCTGGGCATCGCCTATTCGGCCGTCGGCGTTGGCACGCTGGTGTTCGTGCCGCTGGCACAGTACCTCGTGACGCAATACGACTGGCGCGTCGCCTACCGGCTCTTCGGCATCGCGCTGCTGGTGATGCTGCCGCTGGTCGTGTTCGTCATCCCCTGGGGGCGCTTTGCCGCCGGGCATCCGGAGGTGCACGGCGCGCGCGCCAAGGAAGCAGGCGGCTGGACGCTGCGCTCGGCGATGGGCACGCGCCTCTACTGGGGACTGGCGCAAATCTTCGTCTGCACCGCCGTCGCCATGTTCTCGGTCATCGTGCAGCTGGTGGCATTTTTCATCGAGTCCGGCTTCTCGCCGATCACCGCGGCGACCGCGTTTGGCGCCATCGGCATGCTGTCCGCCGCCAGCATCATGGGCAGCGGCTTCCTCGCGGAGCGCTTCGGCTACCGGCAGACCGCCACGGCGAGCTTTTGCGGCACCGCGACCGGCATGGCGATCCTGCTGGTGATCGCGAGCCACCCGCTGCTCGTCCTGCTGCTCGCCTTCGTGCCGGTGTTCGGCCTGTGCACGGGCGTGCGCGGCCCGATCGTGTCGTCCATCTGCGCGCGGCATTTCGCCGGCGCCAATGTCGCCACCATCTACGGCACCATCTATTCCTGCAACGCTCTCGGCGCGGCGTTCGGTTCCTGGATCGGCGGCCTGCTGCACGACCTGACCGGCGGCTACCAGGCCGGCATCATCATGGCGCTGGTATTCGTTGCCTTCGCCGTGGCGCCGTTCTGGACCGTGCGGGACCTCAGGGAATTTCGCTGATCGCGCGCAGGCGCTTCTCGCGCACCTTCCTGCCGTGGCCGCGCAGGTCCGCAGCGCCGCGCTCGGTGACGACGACGCCGGCGTCCTCGGCCGGGAGGGTGGCGGGAGCCGACAGCGCAGGCACGATGCGGGAGGCGGGAATCAGCAGGAGCGAAACCCCGCCGGGCGAGCGGTTGGCGGCGTGCACGAAATCGGGAGCGCCGCCGATGGCGCCGACATAGCTGCCCCGCGCCACCTCGGCGTTGACCTGGCCGCCGTGATCGACCTCCACCGCCGAATTGATGGCGACGAAGCGCTCGATCCCCGCGAGCACATTCGCGCCATGCGTGTACTCGCAGGAATGCAGGCGAATCGCCGGGTTCTCGCGCGCCAGGTCGAAGAGCGAAGGCGAGCCGATCAGCATGGCGCAATCGACGCTTGAAACGGCGCCGCTGCGCACCAGCTCGGCCACGCCGTCGCCGACGGTGCCGGAATGCACCTTGAGGTCGCGGCGGGCGGCGAGCGCGGTACAGACGGCTTCCGGCAGGGCGCCGATGCCGAATTCAAGGGTGGCGCCCTCGGCGATGAACGGCGCCGCATGGCGCGCGATGGCGGCCTCGAGCGCCCCGCGCCGGGCCGGTGGCGGCGAGGCGGGCGGGCGCGAAGACTCGATGCGCAGGGTGAAATTCTCTTCGCGCAGGACCGTCCCGCTGTGCGTCCAGGGCACCTGGGCATTGACCTCTGCAATGACCACCCGTGCCGTCGCCAGCGCCGGGACCAGGTAATCGGCGGCAAGGCCCAGGCTGTATTCGCCGGTGGCGTTGGGCGGGCTGACCTGCAGCATGACCACATCGGCGCGAATCTCGCGGGCCCGGATCATGGGACCGAGCTGCGAATAGGGGACCCGCAGGATACGCAGCACGCCCGCGTCGGCTAGCGCGCGGTTCGCCCCGGTGCCGCAGTACGACGAGAGGCTCAGGTGGTCGGCGTGCACCGGCTTGATGATGCCGGCGTAATTCGAGCCGAGGAAGGCTGCCACTCCGCCAAGCCGGGACCGCTGGGAAACCAGCGCTTCCACCAGCGTCTGCGGCTCGGCGCAGGCTTGGCCCCAGATGATTCCGTCGCCCGGACGAATTACACTTGCGAGGTCAATCACCGGAAGGATTATGACCGACCAACAACTGCTCGATGCCATGCTGCGCCAGGCGCGCTCGCACGGTGATTTCCAGGACAAGCCGGTTCCCGACTCCCTGCTGCGCGAGGCGCACGAGTTGATGAAATGGGGGCCGACCAGCGCCAATTGCCAGCCCGCGCGCATCGTCTACCTGCGCTCGCGGGAGTCGCGCGAGAAGCTGCGGCCGGCGCTCTCCGCCACCAACCTCGAAAAAACGATGAAGGCGCCGCTGACTGCGCTGCTCGCCTACGACCTGCGCTTCTGGGAGCACCTGCCGCGCATGTTCCATCTCCCCGACGCCATCAACTGGTTCCGCGACAAAGGCGCCCATACCGAGACGACGGCTTTCCGCAACGCTACGCTCCAGGGCGGCTACTACCTGCTCGCGCTGCGCGCGGTCGGGTTAGACTGCGGGGCCATGTCCGGCTTCGACAACGCCAAG
>DASWEU010000085.1:0-3297 GCA_036394595.1 Burkholderiales bacterium
CAGTGGAAGTTCTTGGTCTTGAAGTACAGGGCGAACAGATCGGCGAGCAGCAGGTTCAGCGCGCCGGTGAGGTCGCGCGTTGCGTCAGGGTGCAGGCCGCTCGGAGTCTTCAGGCTGGGTTTCATGCGTGCAGGCTAGGCAGGGGCGATTAACGCGGTGTGTCGCGCGAGTTACACGTGTAATCGGACTGACACCGCGGGGCCACGCGGGGCTGGAAAACTGGCGCCATGAAAATCGGATTCGTTGGACTCGGCGCCATGGGCAGCCGGATGGCGGCAAACCTTCAGAAGACCGGCGTGCCGCTGGTGGTCTACAACCGCAGCCGGGAAAAAGCCGCGTCGCTGGCAAGCAAGGGAGCGCTTTGGGCCGACACGCCGGCGGCGCTCGCCGAGCAGGTCGACATCCTCTTCACGATGCTCGCCCATCCGGCCGCGGTGCGCGAAGCGGCGCTCGGCCAGGACGGGTTCCTCGACCGGCTGCGCCCGGGCGCGCTATGGATCGACTGCAGCACGGTGAACCCGTCGTTCTCCCGGGAGATGGCGTCGGCGGCGCAGGCGAGGAAGCTGCGCTTTCTCGATGCGCCGGTCGCCGGCTCGCGCGTGCCGGCGGCCAAAGGCGAACTGGTGTTCTTTGTCGGCGGCAATGTCGCGGACGTGGAGGCAAGCGGTCCCTGGTTGCGCGCCATGGGCAGCCGGACCGTGCACGTCGGCGGCCACGGCATGGGCGCGGCGCTCAAGATGGTCAACAACCTGCTGCTCGCCTCGTCGATGGCGGCGTTCGCCGAAGGCCTGGTGCTGGGCGAGGCGCTCGGAATCTCGCGCGAGCGGCTGTTCGAGTTCCTGATGGGCTCGCCGCTGGTCGCGCCGTACCTCGCGGCCAAGCGCGCCAAGATCGAGCAGGGCGATTACGCGCCCGAGTTTCCGCTCGAATGGATGCAGAAGGATCTGCACCTCGCCACGCTGAGCGCGCAGGAAACCGCGGTCGCGCTGCCGCTGACGAACACGGCGAAGGAAACCTATCAGCTCGCCGCGCGCGACGGGCATGCGCACGACGATTTCTCCGCCATCTACCCATTCCTGAAAACACCATGAACGCCGAATCCGATAGCCGCGCCCTTAGCGCCATCGAGGACCTGGTGCACCTGCTGCAGCTCGCGGAGGGCGCCGCGCAACGCCTCGCGCAAGAGGTCCATGGCCCGGCGTTCGATCATGCCGAGCTCATCGTGCAGGAATTGCGGCGGCTGCGACGCAGCACAGACAGCCTGCGTGTCACAACCGAACACTTCGCCGGCGCTGAGTTGCAGCTGTAAGCGGCCTGAAATAGCGCGGGAATATCGGCTCCGCATGATCGGTCTTTAGGGTACGAAAGGAGCCCGATCATGAAGAGAATCTTGCTTGCAGCAGCACTCGCGTCGCTAGCCGTTTCGGCGCACGCGGGCGAGGACCCGGACCTGTGGTTTGGCGACGGCGTCGCCTGGTACCAGCATCCGTGCGGCCTGCGCGCATTCGCGAAATACGGCCAGGACGACTCGGCGGCGGTGCGCCGCGCCTACTACATCACCCTGCGCGATCCGTCGCAGTGCTCGAAGCTCTTCCCGTGAGGCGCGCCGCGCTGTACACGCTAATGCTTGGCGCCAGCATTGCCGTCGGCGCCTGTACCAGCATGGGCAGCGGCAGTGGCTACTCCACGCAGGGGAATGAGGCGGTCAACTTTTCGTGGAAGAGCGACGACGGCAGCGGCACCAGCGGCCAGATGTCGGCGACGCTCGCCGACGGCAAGATCTTCTCCGGGGATTACCTCGAGATCACCCATCAGATCGCGACCGCGGAGCTCGACCCCGTGTGGAACGAGTGGGACCGCGGCGGCAGCGATCTGTTCACCGAGGCATCGATTCCGGACTTTGGCTCCGGCACGCAGTACTCGGGCCGCGTGCTGGCGAAGCTGCGCTCCGGCGACGGGCAGCGCATGACCTGCCGCTTCCATCTCAACGTGCCAAGCCAGGGCATGGCCGGCGGCGGGCAGGGCAGGTGCGATGTCAACGGCGGCTCGGTGGATGCCGTCTTCCCGCGCACGTGATGCTGCGCCGCTTCCTCGACGCAGTGGCAACGGCGTGGGCGATCGCAGCGCTTGCCGCGATCGGCATCGTCGCCACCGGCTTCGCTCTGGTCCTCGTGCCGGTGGTGTTCCTCGCCGTCGGGGTCCTAAACGCGCTGCACTCCGTCAACCTGATCGATTGAGGACCCGGCTATGAAACTTCTTCTCGCCGCCATCGCGGCCGCCACTTTCGCAACCGCGGCGCAGGCCGAGCCGGACCGGCTCGGACTCTCGCTTGACCCGCTGATGACCGTCGAGGCTGCGACCGGACCCGCGGCGCGCGCCGGCATCCAGCCGGGCGATGTCGTGCTCGCTGTGGACGGAACTCCGCTGGAAGGCGCCCAGACCCTGAGTCCATTCGAGAACGTGACCGGGACCGTTGCCCTGCTGGTCCGGCGCGGCGACGAGACCTTCTACGTGCCGGTAGTGCTCGACGACGCGCCGTTTGAGGAATAGCCAGCGGCTTCTTACTGCGCGTCGGACGTCGGCACCAGCTCCAGTACCGTGCCGCCGACCGTGACATCGGCGTAACGGTCCGGCTGCAGGCACTGAATCAGGCGGGCGCCGCGCGCACCGGCGCAATCGGCCCTGGCGGTGACGGGCGCGCTGCTCCCTACGCCGGACGCGACGATCCTCTGCGCGTCGATACCTTGACCGACGAGATACTCGCCCAGCACCTTGGCGCGGCGCTCGGAGAGCTGCTGGTTGTAGGGCGCCGAGCCGATGCGGTCCGCATGGCCGACGATCGCCACGCTGTCATAGCCCGATGAGCCGATCCTGGCCGCGAGCGCATCGAGGGTGGCGCGTCCTTCCGGCTTCAGGCTGGCGCTGTCGAAATCGAACAGTTCGTCCACCGACAGCAGATAGGGGACCGCCACGGTAGCGACCTGCGGCGCCGGCACCGGTGCCGGTGCTTCGGCGAGCGGCGGCTCCTGCTCGGGGGCGGCTTGCGGCGCGGCAGCCGCGACCGGCTGGACCGGCGCGGGCTCGCAATCGGCGAAGCGCATGCCCGGCTGCCAGCCATAGTCGTGCACGCATTCGCCGTAGCGATTGACGACCGGTTGATGGTCGTAGCGCGAGGTGACATAGCCTTCTACGGCTGCCGCCGGCGCCATGTGCGCGATGGCGAGCAGCGCGGCAGCGGCGCTGTATTTCAATTTGAATCTACCGGACTTCATGAGACTTCCTTTCAGGGTTGGGAGG
>DASWEU010000086.1:0-3410 GCA_036394595.1 Burkholderiales bacterium
GTTCGGCATCGAATCGGCGCCGTATTTCTGTTCGTCGGCGGCGAAGGCGAGCCGCGGCCGGCCCACGGCTAGGACCAGGCCCGCGGCCGAGAGCGTGCCGAGGAACGTGCGCCGGCTGACGTTGATGACTTCGCTCATGTCTTGCCTCCCCGAGTCGAGGCGGCTTGCTTGATCGCAGCGCGAATCCGCGGATAGGTGCCGCAGCGGCAAAGGTTGCCGCTCATCGCGGCGTCGATATCCGCATCGGAGGGCTTCGGGTTCTGGTGGAGGAGCGCGGTGGCGGCCATGATCTGCGCCGACTGGCAATAGCCGCACTGCGGCACACCGAGCTCGAGCCAGGCCGCCTGCACCGCGTTGCCGACGGGGTCGGCGCCGATCGCCTCGATGGTGGTGATTTTCTTGCCGGCCACGGCCGAGACCGGCGTGATGCAGGCGCGAGTGGGCGCGCCGTCGACGTGCACGGTGCACGCGCCGCACAGCGCCATGCCGCAGCCGAATTTCGTGCCGGTCATGCCGAGCACGTCCCGCAGCGTCCATAGCAGCGGCGTGTCCTGCGGCACATCTGCGTTCACCGTTTTGCCGTTGATGTTCAATGCTGGCATTGGAACCTCCAGGTATTTAGCGGGTGGAATCCCGGGCCATCGCCCTCACGACTGCAAGCCCGGGAAAGATCGCGCAGGGGAGGAGAGCTGCGCGGAGGGATTTAGCTGCCATCGTTCGTCCGTTATCTCGAAGGCCGGGACGGCCCCGCCGCCGATGGCTTTTCGGGTCTGCCATAGGCGCTGCCCCAGCCCCACACCTCGGAGCCTTTGCCGCGCGCCATCACGCGCTGCCGGTAGATGTCGGCGATCACGTCGCCGTCGCCGCCGAGCAGCGCCTTGGTCGAGCACATTTCCGCGCACGCGGGGAGCTTCCCCTGCGCGAGGCGGTTCGCGCCGTACTTCGCGAACTCCTCTTTCGAGAGGTCCTTCTCCGGGCCGCCGGCGCAGAAGGTGCACTTGTCCATCTTGCCGCGCACGCCGAACGCGCCGCTTTGCGGATACTGCGGCGCGCCGAACGGGCAGGCGTAGAAGCAATAGCCGCAGCCGATGCACAGGTCCTTGTCGTGCAGGACGATGCCTTCTTCCGTCTTGTAGAAGCAGTCGACCGGGCACACCGCCATGCACGGCGCATCGGAGCAGTGCATGCACGCCACCGAGATCGAGCGCTCGCCCGGCTGCCCGTCGTTCAACGTGACCACGCGGCGGCGGTTCACGCCCCAGGGCACTTCGTTCGCGTTCTTGCACGCGGTGACGCAGCCGTTGCACTCGATGCAGCGCTCGGCATCGCAGAGAAATTTCATTCGCGCCATGTCGGGTTCCTCGCCTTCTTTCCTATGCGCGCTCGATCTGGCAGAGCGTGGTCTTGGTTTCCTGCATCATGGTCACGCGGTCGTAGCCGTAGGTGGTGCCGGTGTTGATCGCGTCGCCCCGCACGAACGGCGCCGAGCCGTCGGGGTAATGGGGCAGCAGATCCACACCCTGCCACCACCCGCCGAAGCTGTACGGCACGAACACGGTGTCCGCCCCGACCTTCGGCGTGATCTGCGCCTTGAATTTCAGGCGCGCGCCGGTCGGCGTTCTCATCCAGACGTACTCGCCGTTGCGGATGCCGCGGTCGGCCGCCGCCTTCGGGTTGATCTCGACGTAGGCCTCCTGCTCGAGCTCGGCGAGCCAGGGATTGGAGCGCGATTCGTCGCCGCCGCCTTCGTACTCGACGATGCGGCCGCTGGTGAGGATCAGCGGGAATTTTTCGGCGATCTTGTCCGCGACGTTCTTCTGCTGGATCGACTTGAAGAGCGTCGGCAGCCGCCAGAAGACCTTGACGTCGTCGTGCGTCGGGTATTTCGCGACCAGATCGGGGCGCGGGCTGTAGAGCGCCTCGCGATGCACCGGGATCGGATCGGGAAAGTTCCAGACCACGGCGCGTGCCCTCGCATTGCCGAAGGGCGAGCAGCCGTGGTTCTTCATCACCACGCGGATGATTCCGCCCGAGAGATCAGTCGCCCAGGTCTTGCCTTCCGCCGCGCTCTTCTCGCTCGCGGTGAGCTCGTTCCACCAGCCGAGCTTCTTCAGCAGCACCGAGTCGAACTGCGGATAACCGGTGGTGATGTCTGAGCCCTTGGAGTGCGAGCCGTCCGCGGCCAGGAGGGAGACCCCGTCCCGCTCCACGCCGAAATTCGCGCGGAAGTTGCCGCCGCCGTCCATGACGTGCTTCGACGTGTCGTAGAGGTTGGGCGTGCCCGGGTGCTTCAGCTCGGGCGTGCCGTAGCACGGCCAGGGCAGGCCGAAGTAATCCCCGGTGAGGTCGTACCCCGTCTTCGCGTCCCTGCCGCCGGGCGCGCGCAGGGTCTTGACATCGAAGAGGTGCATGTTGCGCATGTGCGCCTGCAGGCGCTCGGGGGTCTGGCCGGTATAGCCGATCGTCCACGCGCCGCGGTTGATCTCGTTCCTCAGCACGTCCTCGAGATCCGGCTCCTGGTAGTTCTTCACTTTGACGAGGCGGATGTTCTGCCGGCCGCCCTTCCTGCCGAGGAGCTGGTCGGCGAAGCCCCATTTCTGCGCGAACGCGTACATGATGGCCTGATCGGAGCGCGAGTCGAACAGCGGCTCGATCACGCGCTCGCGCCACTGCAGCGAGCGGTTCGACGCCGTGCACGAGCCTTCGGTCTCGAACTGCGTCGCCGCGGGCAGCAGGTACACCTCGCGGTCCGGGTTGGGTGTGTACTTGGCGTCCGGATCTTTCGGCATCGCCGCCATGGCGGCGGTGGCGGACGGAAAGGGGTCGATGACGACGAGGAGGTCCAGCTTGTCCATCGCCGGCTTCATCTCCAGGCCGCGGGTCTGGGAGTTCGGCGCATGGCCCCAGTAAAAGGTGGCGCGCACGTTCGACGGCTGGTCGATGTGGCTGTTGTCCTCGATCACTGCGTCGAACCAGCGCGACACCGGGATGCCGGACTTCTCCATCAGAGCCGGGCTCGCGTAGCGGCCCTTCAGCCAGTCGTAGTCGATGTTCCAGACGCGGGCCCAGTGCTGCCAGGCGGCGGGCGTGAGGCCGTAGTAGGCGGGCAGCGAGTCGGCATTGGGGCCGACGTCGGTCGCGCCCTGCACGTTGTCGTGGCCGCGGTAGATGTTGGTGCCGCCGCCGGACACGCCGACGTTGCCGAGCGCGAGCTGGAGGATGCAGCTCGCACGCACCACGGCGTTGCCGTTCGTGTGCTGGGTCTGCCCCATCGCCCAGATGATGGTGCTGGGCCGGTTCTTTGCCATGATCTCGGCGCAGGTGCGTACCTCTTCCTCCGCCATGCCGGTAACCTCCTGCACCGCCTGCGGCGTCCACTTCTTCGCTTCGTCCCGGGCCTTGTCCATGCC
>DASWEU010000087.1:0-54935 GCA_036394595.1 Burkholderiales bacterium
TCACCAGGGTATTCGAAAAATACGAGATGAACTGCTACGGCGACATTTCAGCCATGACCCAGACGAACCGGGCGGGCGCCGCACTCGCCGCGGTCATCGAGCGCGCCGACTGGCACCCGCGCCTGCTCAACGGCTCGGACTACCCGCTGCCCGGCGTGATGCCGATCTTCTCGGTGGATTACCTGGTCTCGCTGGGGTTGATCAAGGCGAGTCATTCGAAAACCGTGCAAGAGATCCGCGCGCACAATCCCTTGCTGTTCGATTTCGTGCTGAAGCGCCATCTGCGCTCGAACGGCAAGGCGCTCGCGGCGCGCGTATTCGAGACGCGCGGGTTTTTCGTGAGATGATTTCCCCATGTCGGGCAATACATTCGGGCTGATCTACCAGGTGACCTCGTTCGGCGAGTCGCACGGCCCCGCCTATGGCGGCGTGGTGGATGGCTGTCCTCCCGGTTTGGAATTATCAAGTCGTGATATTCAAAGAGAGCTGAATCGGCGTAAACCCGGCAGCTCGCGCCACGTGACGCAGCGTCGCGAGTCGGATCGCATCGAGATTCTCTCGGGCGTCTACGAGGGCAAAACGACCGGCACGGCGATCGGCTTCCTGGTGCGCAACGAGGACCAGCGCTCCAAGGACTACTCGGCGATCGCCGAGAAATTCCGACCGGGGCACGCCGACTACACCTATTGGCAGAAGTACGGCATCCGCGATGCGCGCGGCGGCGGGCGCGCCTCGGCGCGCGAGACGGTGGTGCGCGTCGCTGCCGGCGCCATTGCGAGGAAATGGCTGCGCGAGCGCTATGGCGTGCGGATCTGGGGCTATCTGGCGGAATTGGGCTTGCAGAAAATTCCGTTTCAGGACAGAAAATTCATTAATAAAAACCCCTTCTTCGCGCCGAATGCGTCGATCGTGCCGAAGCTCGGACGATTCATGGACCAGCTGCGCAAGAGCGGCGATTCCTGCGGCGCGCGCGTCAACGTGGTGGCCGAGGGCGTGCCGGTGGGCTGGGGCGAGCCGGTCTACGGGCGCCTGGACGCCGATCTCGCCTGGGCGATGATGTCGATCAATGCCGTCAAAGGCGTGGAGATCGGCGCGGGGTTCCAGTCCATCGGGCAGAAGGGCAGCGAGCACGGCGACGAGATGAGCCCGCGCGGCTTCCTGTCGAATCACAACGGCGGCGTGCTCGGTGGTATTTCGACCGGCCAAGACGTGACGGTGTCGCTCGCCCTCAAGCCCACGTCCAGCATCCGCATTCCCCGCCGCACCATTGATGTCAGGGGGAATTCCGTAAAGATCGCAACGACGGGGCGCCACGATCCTTGCGTCGGCATCCGCGCCACGCCGATCGCCGAAGCGATGCTTGCATGCGTGCTGATGGATCACGCGCTGCGCCACCGCGCGCAATGTGGCGACGTGCGCCCGCCGACCAAACTGGGCAAAAGGTAGAAAAACCCAGCAATATCAATTACAGTATGGTGACAAGACCGCCAAGAGAGAAGAACATGAGCAACAAAGGGCAGCTGCTACAAGACCCCTTCCTGAACACGCTCCGCAAGGAGCACGTCCCGGTGTCCATTTATCTGGTGAACGGCATCAAGCTGCAGGGCCAGATCGAATCCTTCGACCAGTACGTCGTGCTGCTGCGCAATTCGGTCACGCAGATGGTGTACAAGCACGCCATCTCCACCGTCGTGCCCTCGCGTCCGATCACCCTCGGACCCGAGAAGGAACCCGAATAGCATCCCTCGACCCGCAGGCCGCCGTCGTCGTCTGCCTCGATTTTGGCGATTCCGGCTATGCGGAGAGCGCCGAGGAGATGCTGCGCCTGGTGCAAAGCGCCGGGGTGCGTCGCTTCAAGGTCATTCAAGGAAAGAAAAAAAAGCCCGACGCGCGCCTCTACGCCGGCAGCGGCAAGGTGGAGGAGATCGGCCGCACGGCTGCCGAGCTGAATGCGGCATTCGTCGTCTTCAACCACGCGCTGTCGCCGGCGCAGGAGCGCAATCTCGAGACGGAGCTGCAGCGGCGCGTCATGGACCGCACCGAGACCATCCTCGAGATCTTCGCGCAGCGCGCCCGGACCAATGAGGGCAAGCTGCAGGTTGAGCTGGCGCAGCTCGAGCACCTGTCGACGCGCCTGGTGCGCGGCTGGTCGCACCTGGAACGCCAGCGCGGCGGCCTCGGCAAGACCGGCGGCCCCGGCGAGAAACAGATCGAGCTGGATCGCCGCTACATTGCGAACCGGGTCAAGATTCTCCGGGAAAAACTCATCACGCTGAAAAAGCAGAGGGTGGTCCAGCGCCGCGCCCGCTCGCGCGGCGAGGTGCTTTCGGTGTCGCTCGCCGGCTATACCAACGCCGGCAAGTCGACGCTGTTCAATGCCCTGACCCGGGCCGGGGCCTACGCAGCCGACCAGCTGTTCGCGACGCTGGACACCACGACGCGGCGCCTCTGGCTGCCGCAGGCCGGCAACGTGGTGGTGTCCGACACCGTCGGCTTCATCCGCGACCTGCCGCACGGCCTGGTGGCGGCGTTTCGCGCCACGCTGGAAGAAACGGTGCAGGCCGACCTGCTGCTGCACGTGGTCGACGCGGCCTCGCCCGCCCGCGACGAGCAGGCAGCCGAGGTCGACAAGGTGCTCGACGAGATTCCCGCCGGCGCCGCCCCCCGGCTCCTGGTCTGGAACAAGATCGATCTCGTCGGTGCCGGAAACACGCTCGCCCCCGGGGTCGAGCGCGATCAATATGGTAGGATTTCGCGCGTTTTCGTGAGTGCCCGCACCGGCGCCGGACTCGAGCAGTTGCGCGGTGCGATCGCCGAGTTCGCCCGGGACCGGGCGGCGGCGAGAGCTGGGGCGGCTCCCGGCTCCGCGCCGAATATCCAACCACAGCCAGCCCACTGATTCCATGTCCTTGAACGACCCGAACTGGGGACGCGGCTCGCGCGGCCCGCAGGGCCCTGGCGGCGGCAACCAGGGACCGCCGGATCTCGACGAGCTGTGGCGCAGCTTCAACCGGCGCCTGGCGGAGCTGTTCGGCGGCCGGCGCCGCTCCGGCGGCGAGCCGCCGCCGGCGCCGCCTTCGGGCCGCTGGCTGGGCGGCGGGGCCGGGCTGCTGATCCTGGTGGTGCTGGCGGTGTGGCTGGCGAGCGGCTTCTACATCGTGGTCGAGGGGCAGCGCGGCGTGGTGATGACCTTCGGCCGCTACTCGCAGGAAACCATGCCGGGCCTGCGCTGGCGGCTGCCGTGGCCGATCCAGGCGCACGAGATCGTCAACCTGCAGCAGGTGCGTTCGCTGGAAGTCGGCTACCGCAACAACGTGCGCACCAAGGTGCTGAAGGAATCGCTGATGCTGACCGACGACGAGAACATCGTCGATCTGCAGTTCGCGGTGCAGTACACGGTGAAGGACGCGAAGGATTTCATCTTCAACGTGCGCCGGCCGGACGAGTCGGCGATGCAGATCGCCGAGACCGCGATGCGCGAGGTGATCGGCAAGAGCAAGATGGACGGCATCCTGTACGAGAACCGCGAGGAAATCGCCATCAAGGCGCGCCAGGTGATGCAGTCGATTCACGACCGCTACGCCACCGGCATCGCGGTGAGCACGGTGACCATCCAGGCCGCGCAGCCGCCCGAACAGGTGCAGGCGGCGTTCGACGATGCAGTCAAGGCCGGCCAGGACCGCGAGCGCCAGGTGAACGAGGGCCAGGCCTACGCCAACGACGTCATTCCGAAGGCGCGCGGCGCCGCCTCGCGCCTGAAGGAGGAGTCGGAGGGCTACCGCAGCCGGGTCATCGCCACCGCCGAGGGCGACGCCTCGCGCTTCCGGCAGGTGCTGACCGAATACGCCAAGGCGCCGGCGGTGACGCGCGAGCGCATCTACATCGAGACCATGCAGCAGATCCTGTCCTCGACCAACAAGATCATGATGGACTATCGCGGCGCGGGCAACCTGCTCTACCTGCCGCTCGACAAGATCATGCAGCAGGGCGGCACGGCGCCGCTCACCGAATCGCAGTCGGCGCAGCGCCCGAGCAGCGAGCCGGCGGCGGAGGCGAGCCCGCGCTCGCGCGACACGCTGCGCCCCCGCGAGCGGGGCGACCGCTAGCATGCGCGCCTTCGGTCCGATCGTCGCCATCGTGGTGGTGCTCGCGGCCATCGTTTCGGGCACGGTGTTCACCGTCGACCAGCGCCAGAACGCCATCATCTTCCAGCTCGGCGAGGTGAAGGACGTGATCCAGAAGCCCGGCCTGCACTTCAAGTGGCCGCTGCTGCAGAACGTGCGCCAGTTCGACATGCGCATCCTGACCTTCGATGATGCCGAACCGCTGCGCTTCATCACGTCGGAGAAGAAGCCGCTGCTGGTCGATTCGTTCGTCAAGTGGCGCATCACCGACGTGCGGCAGTACTACGTCAGCGTGCAGGGCGACGAGTTCCGCGCCGCGACGCGCATCAAGCAGACCATCTCCGACGGCCTGCAGGCCGAGTTCGGCCGGCGCAACATGCACGACGTGGTGTCCGGCCAGCGCGAGGAGATCATGGCCGAAGTGCGACAGAAGGCCGGCGTCGACTTGAAGCGCATCGGCGTCGAGATCATCGACGTGCGCCTGAAGCGCGTCGACCTGCCGCAGGATGTCAGCGACTCGGTGTTCGGCCGCATGCAGGCCGAACGCAAGCGCATCGCCAACGAGCAGCGCTCGACCGGCTCGGCCGAGGCCGAGAGGATCCGCGCCGACGCCGACCGCCAGCGCGAAGTGATCCTGGCCGAGGCCTACCGCGACGCGCAGCGCGTGCGCGGCGAAGGCGACGCGAAAGCGGCCGCCATCTACGCCGGCGCCTTTTCGCAGAACCCGGAGTTCTTCTCCTTCTACCGCAGCATGGAAGCCTACCGCTCGACCTTCCGCGGGCGCAACGACCTGATGCTGCTCGAGGCGAATTCGGACTTCCTGCGCTACTTCAGGGACTCCCTGGGCAAGAGCGCCGCGCCGAGAAAGTGAGCCATGGGCACCACGCTTCTGCTGGCGCTCGCCCTGATGCTCATTCTCGAAGGCGTGCTGCCTTTCCTCTCGCCTAGTCTCTGGCGCGACACGTTTCGCCGCATCACCCAGCTCTCCGACGGGCAGATCCGCTTCGTCGGCCTGTCGTCGATGCTCGCCGGCCTGCTGCTGCTGCTGTGGGCGCGGCTATGAAGTGGGTGCTGCCCGAGTACATCGAGGACATCCTGCCGGCCGAAGCAGCGCGCATTGAATCGCTGCGCAGAAGGATTTTGGATTTATTTTTTAAGAATAAATATCAATTCGTCATTCCGCCGCTGCTCGAATTCACCGATTCTCTCCTGACCGGCACCGGGCATGACCTCGAGGTGCGCACCTTCAAGGTGGTGGATCAGCTTTCGGGCCGCATGATGGGCCTGCGCGCCGACATCACGCCGCAGGTGACGCGCATCGATGCGCACCTGCTCAACCGCCGCGGCGTGACGCGCCTGTGCTACTGCGGCTCGGTGCTGCACACGCGGCCCGCCAGCCCCGGCGCCACGCGCGAACCGATGCAGATCGGCGCCGAGATGTACGGCGAGCCCGGCATGCGCGGCGACCTCGAGGTGCAGGGCCTGCTGTGCGAGGCGCTGCGCGTCGGCGGGGCGCGCGGCGTGCGCCTCGACGTCGGCCATGTGGCGGTGTTCCGCTCGCTGATGCAGGCGGCGAAGGTGGCGCCGGAACTCGAAGTCGATCTGTTCGAAGCGCTGCAACGCAAGGAGTCACCTGAAATCAGGAAACTCAGCCGCTCGTTGAACGGCAAGATTCGCGACGCCTTGCTGCTCTTGCCCAAGCTTTACGGCGGTGTCGAAATTCTCGCCGTTGCGGAAAAAGAACTTCCCAATATCAGCGGCTTGCGCCGTGCGCTGGCGACGCTTCGAGCGTTGGCGAAAGCGTGCCCGGTTCCGGCGAGCTTCGACTTGGCCGAACTGCGCGGCTATCACTATCACTCGGGCGCGGTGTTCGACGCCTACTGCGACGGCGTCGCTGGAGCGGTAGCGAGGGGCGGTCGCTACGACGAGGTGGGCAAGGCGTTCGGGCGCGCGCGCCCGGCCACCGGGTTTTCCATCGATCTCAGAACGCTCGCCGGCGCGAAAAAGAGATGAAGCGCGCGCGCAACGTCGTTGTCATCGGCACGCAATGGGGTGACGAGGGCAAGGGCAAGATCGTCGACTGGCTCACCGACCGTGCGCAGGGCGTGGTGCGCTTCCAGGGCGGCCACAACGCCGGCCACACGCTGGTGATCGGCGGCAAGAAGACCGTGCTGCACCTGATCCCCTCGGGCATCCTGCGCGGCGACGTCGACTGCTTCATCGGCAACGGCGTGGTGGTTTCGCCCCAGGCGCTGGTCGAGGAAATGGACCAGCTCGAGGCGGGCGGCGTGCCCGGCGTGGTGGCGCGCCTGATGGTGTCGGAAGCCTGCCCGCTGATCCTGCCCTACCACGTGGCGCTCGACCGGGCGCGCGAGGCGGCCAAGGGCGAGCAGAAGATCGGCACCACCGGCCGCGGCATCGGCCCGGCCTACGAGGACAAGGTGGCGCGCCGCGCCATCCGGCTGCAGGACCTGTTCAAGCCCGAGCGCTTCGCCGAAAAACTCCGTGATTTGCTGGATTTTCATAATTTTGTTCTGCAACACTATTTCAAAAGTGAAAGGCTCGACTACCAGCAAATCCTCGACGAAACGCTGGCGCTGGCGCCGCGCTTCGAGCCGCTGGTGGCCGACGTGCCGCGCGCGCTCTACCACGCCAACCGACGCGGCCGGAACCTGTTGTTCGAGGGCGCGCAGGGCTCGCTGCTCGACATCGATCACGGCACCTATCCCTACGTCACGTCGTCCAACTGCGTCGCTGGCGCGGCGGCGGCCGGGGCCGGCATCGGCCCGATGCACCTGCATTACGTGCTCGGCATCACCAAGGCCTACAGCACGCGCGTTGGCAGCGGGCCGTTTCCGACCGAGCTTTCGGACGATGTCGGCGAGCGCCTGCGCCAGCGCGGCCAGGAGTTCGGCGCCACGACCGGGCGGCCGCGCCGCACCGGCTGGTTCGACGCCGCGGCGCTCAAGCGCTCGATCCAGCTGAACGGGGTTTCCGGGCTGTGCATCACCAAGCTCGACGTCCTCGACGGCGCCGAGTCGCTCAAGATCTGCGTCGGCTACCGCCTGGACGGCGAGCTCTCCGACATCCTGCCGGTGGGCGCCGAGGAGCTGGAGCGCTGCGAGCCCGTGTACGAGGAGATGCCGGGCTGGCAGGAGAGCACCGTCGGCGTCAAGGCGCACGCTCGCCTGCCCAAGGCGGCGCGCGACTACCTCGCCCGCATCGAGAAGCTGTGCGGCGTGCCGATCGACCTGATCTCCACCGGGCCGGAGCGCGACGAGACCATCGTCCTGCGCCACCCGTTCGACGCTCAGTAGAATGGCGTAGCGCAGTGGTCGCGACGGTGGGGAGGGCCATGGCGGCGAGGCATTCTGGCGCGGTAATCGGCTTGCTGGCGGGCGCGGGCTTTGCCCTCGTCGGCGTCGGGCTGGTCGAGCTGCTGATCGCCGGCGGGATGCGGCCGCTCTCGCCGCTCGGCGTTCCGGGACTGGGGTTGATCACCGCCGCCGCCCTCTTCGGCGGTTACGGCTTTGCCGGCGGCGCCGCGGTCTCGCTGGCCTACTACGTTGTGAACGCGGGGTCGGCTTCCCGCTTCCCCGAATTTTTTGCCAACGCGCATGTCGCCTTTGCGTGGCTTGGCGGACTGCTGCTGCTCGGCGGCGTGGTGATCGGGCTGCGCTCGCGCCTGCAGGCGGCCAACCTGACGGCGCTGCTCGATAGCACGCTGCGCGAGAGCGAGTCGCGCTTTCGCCACCTGACCGAGCTGTCGTCGGACTGGTACTGGGAACAGGACGCGCGATTCCGCTTCACGTTCGTCTCGGGCACGCCGCTCGAGCGCACCGGCTTCCAGGTGGTGGATATCCGCGGCCGCACGCGCTGGGAATTGCCGGCGCGCAACCTGTCGGCCGGCGATTGGGTGCGCCACCGTGCGCAGCTCGAGCGCCACGAGCCGTTCCGCGACCTGGAAATCGAGCGCGCCGGCGGCGAGGGGCGCTCGCGCTGGGCGCTGGTGAGCGGCGACCCGGTGTTCGACGATCACGGCCGGTTCACCGGCTACCGCGGCGTCGGCCGCGACATCACGGCGCAAAAGGAAGTCGCGCTGGCGCTGCGCCAGAGCGAGGAGCGGCTGCGCGTCATCGCCGACAACGTGCCGGCGCTGGTGTCCTACGTCGACACCGCCGAGCGCTACGTCTTCAATAACCGCGTCTACGAGGAATGGCTCGGCCTGCCGCGCGAGCGCATTACCGGGCGCACCGTGCGCGACGTCTGGGGGGAAGAGCGCTACCGCGAGCTGCAACCCAACATCGCGCGGGCGCTGCGCGGCGAACGCGTCACCTACGAATACACGGTGGGGGACCTGGGCGCCGAGCGCCACGTCCTCACCAGCTACGTGCCCGAGTTCGACGCCGAGGGCCGGGTGAGGGGCTTCTTCGTGCTCGGCAGCGACATCACGGCGCAGGCCGCCGCGCGCAGCGAGCTGCACGCGGCGCGCGAGCGCCTGGAGCGGGCGCTGGGGGGATCGAGTGCGGCGTTGTGGGATGCCGACCTGCGCACCGGGCGCGTGTTCCTGAGCGAGGCTTGGGCCGAGATGCTCGGCGCGCCAGCCGGCGACACGCTGACCTCCTATGCCGAGCTGGCGGCGCTGGTGCATCCGGACGACCTCGAGGAGGGGCGCCGGCTGCAGGCCGAGACCATGAAGGGCCAGCGCACGGTCTACGCCTTCGAGCACCGCGTGCGCGCCTGCGCGGGGGAGTGGAAATGGATCCTGTCGCGCGGCCGGGTCACCGAGCGCGACCTGGCGACCGGGCGGGCGAGCCGCATGATCGGCACCAATATCGACATCACCGACCGCAAGCGCATGGAGGAGGCAATGCAATCGGCGGCCCACTCCGACTCGCTCACCGGCCTCGCCAACCGCGTGGCGCTGATGGATCGCATGAGCGTCGCGCTGGCGCGGGCGCGGCGCGGCGGCGGCGACTGCGCGCTCCTGTACCTCGACATCGACCGCTTCAAGCAGGTCAACGACAGTTTCGGCCACGCCGCGGGCGACGCGCTGCTGAAGGACTTCGCCGTGCGCCTGCGCGACTGCGTGCGCCAGTCGGACACCGTGGCGCGGCTCGGCGGCGACGAGTTCGTGGTGCTGGTCGAGGACCTGAAGGACGAGGCCGCCGCCGCGCGCGTCGCCGAGAAGATGCTGGAGAGCGCGCGCCAGCCGGCGCGCGCCGACGGCCAGGACGTGCGCATCAGCACCAGCATCGGCATCGCCTTCGGCGGCGGCGAGACGGACGGCCAGGCCTGGCTCAAGCGCGCCGACGCCGCCCTGTACCAGGCCAAGAACGCCGGGCGCGATCGCTACCATGTCGGAAAATGAGCGGAAAATGAGGGGCCCGTCAGCGGCCGCCAGGTCTCTGCTAGACTATACGGTCTAGTCTACTTATTCCGGAGTGATCCCGCATGGCCGTCGCCAACCGGGCGCGCGTGCTGCGCGCCGCCACCAGCTCCTTCCTCGCCCGCGGCTACCGCTCGAGCGTTGACGACATCGCGCGCCGCGCCGGCGTCGCCAAGCAGACCGTCTATCACCATTTTCCCAGCAAGGACACGCTGTTCAAGGCGGTGGCAAGCGACCTGGCGAACACCGTGCTGGTGGAGCTGGAGGACGCGCCGCGCGGCCTGCGCGCGACGCTGCTGCGCTTCGCGCTCGCCTACCGCGAGCGTGCGCTCGGCGCGCAGGGCATCGCCACCTTCCGCATGCTGGTGCCGGAGGTGGCGCGCTTCCCGGCGCAGGCGCGTGCGCTGTACGCCGGCAGCGCCGGCGCGCTGGTGCAGCGCCTGGCGCAGCTGCTGGGGGAGGCCATGCAGGCCGGCCGGCTGCGCCGCGACGACCCGGTGTTCGCCGCCGAGCTGCTGCTCGGCATGCTGCTCGGCCAGGAGCGGATCAAGCGCCTGTTCGGCGTGCCGCGCACCGCGGAAAGCGAGACCCATCGCGCCGCCCGCATCGTCGATTGCTTTCTGCGTGCCTACCAATGAATAAATTGCTGGCGATTGGAATCGGATTGGCGCTCGCCGCCTGCAGCGAGGGCGATGCGCGCCAGGGAAACAAGGGCGTCGCGCCCACCGCGGTGCCGGTCAGCGTGCTCGAGGTGGCGCCGCGCGAAGTGCCGGTCGCCTTCGAGTCGGTCGGGCGTACCGAGGGTTCGCGCGAGGTGCAGGTGCGCGCGCGCGTTACCGGCATCCTCGAGCGGCAGCTCTACCGCGAAGGCGATGCCGTGCCGGCGGGCACTCCGCTTTTCCGTATTGAGCGCGCGCCCTTCGAGATCGAGCTGGCGCAGGCGCGCGGCGCGCTGGCGCAGGAAGCCGCCAAGCAGGAGCTCGCGCGCCAGGAGCTCGAACGGCTGAAGGGCCTCGCCGACCGGCGCGCCATCAGCCAGAAGGAGGCCGACCAGGCGGCCTCGGCCGTGCGCCAGGGCGAAGGCGCCGTGCAGATGGCCGAGGCGCGGGTGCGCCAGGCGGAGCTCAACCTGTCGTATGCCGAGGTGGGCGCGCCGATCGGCGGCATCACCGGGCGCGCCCAGCAATCCATCGGCAGCCTGGTCTCGCCTGGCGCCGACGCCGGCCTGCTGACGACGCTGACCCTCGCCAACCCGATCTGGGTGCGCTTTGCCCTGTCGGAGGCCGAATTCGCGCGCCTGCGCGCGGCTGACCAGCGTGCCGTCCAGGTGCGCCTGGAGCTGGCCGACGGCAGCGAGTTCCCGACGCCGGGCAAGCTGAATTTCTCCAGCTCGACGGTCGACCCGTCGACCGGCACGGTGCAGATGCGCGCCGAAGTCGCCAATCCGAAGCTCGGCCTGCTGCCCGGGCAGTTCGTCCGCGTGCGCGTGATCGCCGGCAGCCAGCAGGCGATCGTGGTGCCGCAGACCGCGGTGATGCAGAACGAAGGCGGCCGCTACGTCTGGCTGGCGCCCGCCGACGGCAAGGCGGTGCAGCGCCCGATCCGCGCCGGCAACTGGCTGGGCGGCGACTGGGTCGTGCTGGAAGGGCTCAAGCCCGGCGAGCGCGTCATCGTCGACAACCTGGTGCGCCTGCGCCCGGGTGTCGTCGTCGTTTCCAAATGAGCAATTTCTTCATCCACCGCCCGGTGTTCGCCGGGGTCATCGCCATCATTATCGTGCTGGCGGGCCTGGTGTCCGCGAAGCTGCTGGCGGTGGCGCAGTACCCGGAGATCGCGCCGCCCACGGTACTGATCACCACCGCCTACCCTGGCGCCAGCGCCGAGACGCTGGCGCGCACGGTGGCGGCGCCGATCGAGGAGCAACTCTCTGGCGTCGAGAAGCTGTCCTTCTTCAGCTCGACCTCGTCCTCCAACGGCACGCTGCAGATCACCGCGACCTTCGAGCCGGGCACCAACGTCGACCAGTCGGTGTTCAACATCAACAACCGCGTGCAGATTGCGCTGCCACGCCTGCCCGACGAGGTGCGGCGCAACGGCGTCATCGTGCAGAAGCGCTCCTTCGACATCCTGCTGGTGGTGTCGCTGGTGTCGCCCGACAACCGGCGCGACACGCTGTTCCTGTCGAACTACGCCTCGGTCAACATCGTCGACGAGCTGAAGCGCCTGCCGGGCCTGGCGGATGTCACCATCTTCGGCGCGCGCGACTTCTCGATGCGCGTGTGGATCGACCCCGAGAAGATGGCGCGCCTCGGCGTCACCACCTCGGAAGTCGCGGCCGCGCTGCGCGCGCAGAATGCGCAATATGCCGCCGGGCGCATCGGCACCGAGCCGGCGCCGGCGGGCCAGAAGTTCGTCTATACCGTCACGGCCACCGGGCGCCTGGTCGAGCCCGAGGAGTTCGGCGAAATTGTGGTGCGCTCCAATTCCACGGGCGGCGTGCTGCGGCTGAAGGACATTGCGCGCCTCGAGCTCGGCGCGCTGAACTACGACACGTCCAACACGCTCGACGGCCAGCAGACCATCGGCATGGCCACCTTCCTGCAGCCGGGCGCCAATGCGCTCGAAGTCGCCGATGCAGTCCGAAACAGGATGAATGAACTGCGACCGGGCTTTCCGGAGGGTGTGGATTACAAGATTCCCTTCGACACCACGCGCTTCGTCGACGCCTCGATCAAGGAAGTCGTGATCACCATCTTCGAAGCGGCGCTGCTGGTGCTGGCGGTGGTGTTCCTGTTCCTGCAGACCTGGCGCGCGACGCTGATCCCGATGATCGCGGTGCCGGTGTCGCTGATCGGCGCCTTCGCCGGGCTGTGGACGGTGGGCTTCTCCATCAACACGCTGACCTTGTTCGCCATGGTGCTCGCCATCGGCATCGTGGTCGACGACGCCATCGTAGTGCTGGAGAACGTCGAGCGCCTGATGCGCGAGGAGAAGATGCCGCCGTTCGAGGCCGCGCTGGAGGCGATGCGCGAGGTGTCGGGCGCGGTGGTCGCCATCGTGCTGGTGCTGTGCGCGGTGTTCATCCCGGTGGCCTTCCTCGGCGGCATCGCGGGCCAGCTTTACCGCCAGTTCGCCGTCACCCTGACGTTCGCCGTCGTCATTTCGGGCTTCATGGCGCTCACGCTGACGCCGGCGCTGTGCGCAATTCTGATGAAGCTGGGAGACCACCATTCCAGGGTATTCGAGCCCTTCAACATCGGTTTCGCCTGGGTGACACGGCGCTTTCTCGATGCCGTGAACCTGTTGCTGAGGCATCCCTGGTTGTCCCTGGCATCGTTCTTGATTCTTATAGTTCTGAATATGTTTTTGTTTTTGCGAGTCCCCAGCAGCTTCGTGCCCTCGGAGGACCAGGGCTACATCTTCGGCAACGTGCAGCTGCCCGACGGCGCGACACTCGAGCGCACGCGGGCCACCGCCGCCGAGCTCGGCAAGATCGCGCAGGCGCATCCCGGCGTGCAGAACACCATGGTGATCAACGGCTTCGACCTGCTGGGGGGTGGCAACAAGACCAACGCCGCCACCATGTTCATCCCGCTCAAGCACTGGGACCTGCGCAAAGACGCGCCGGCCGCGGCGGTGGCGCGCGACATCGCGCAAAAAGGCGCGGCGATGCGCGACGGCATGGTGATCGCCTTCAGTCCCGCGGCGATCCGCGGCCTCGGCACCGCCGGCGGCCTCGAGCTGTACCTGCAGGCACGCACCGATGCCGACCCGGCGCGCCTGTTTACGGTGACGCAATCCTTCCTCGGCGCGCTGCGCGAGAATGCCCAGCTCACCGCGGTCAACTCGTTTTTCCGGCCGACGGTGCCGCAGCTCAAGGTCGAGGTCGACCGCGAGAAGGCGATCGCGCTCGGCGTGCCGGTGCAGGACGTGTTCGATTCCCTGCAGAGCACCATGGCGGCGCTCTACGTCAACGACTTCAACAAGTTCGGCCGCACCTTCCGGGTGCAGATGCAGGCGGATGCGCAGTTCCGCGCGCAGCCGGAGGACCTCGGCGCGGTGTACGTGCGCTCGGCCAGCACGCGGGAAATGATTCCGCTCAAGGCGCTGATCCGCACCACCAACGTCATCGGTCCGGAGCAGCTGGAGCGCTTCAATGGCTTTCTCGCCGCGCGCGTGCTGGCGAGCGGCCGTCCCGGCGTGTCTTCGGGCGATGCGATTCGCGCGGTGGAGCAGGTCGCGGCGGCGAGCCTGCCCGAGGGCTACCAGGTGGCCTGGGCCGGGCAGGCCTTCCAGGAAAAGCGCACCGGCCGCGCTTCGGCGATCGCCTTCGGCCTCGCGATCGTGATGGTGTTCCTGATCCTTGCCGCGCTCTACGAACGCTGGCTGCTGCCCTTCGCGGTGGTGATGGCGGTGCCCTTCGCGGTGCTGGGTGCGCTCGGCTTCGTCTCGGCGCGCGGCCTGGAGAACGACATCTACTTCCAGATCGGGCTGGTGGTGTTGATAGGACTCGCAGCGAAGAACGCCATTCTGATCGTGGAATTTGCCCAGCAGGGCTTCCTCGACGGAAAAAGCGCCGCGGAAGCGGCGCTGAATGCAGCGCGGCTGCGCTTCCGGCCGATCGTCATGACCTCGCTTGCCTTCGTGCTGGGCGTGCTGCCGCTGATGCTCTCCACCGGGGCCGGCGCCGCGGCGCGCCGCTCGATGGGCACCGGCGTGGTCGGCGGCATGCTCGCCTCGACCTTCGTCGCCACCATCTTCATTCCGCTGTTCTTCGTGATCGTGGCGCGCCAGAGCAAAAGGAAGACTTCCTGAAAAAGATACTTCTCATGCTGGCGCTCGGCGGCTGCACGACGGTGGGCCCGGACTACAAGCGCCCTGCAGTCGAGCTGCCGGCGAACTATCCAGGTTCCGCTTCGCAAGCAAACGCCTTGCTTCAAAGCGAGTGGTGGAAGCTTTACCAGGACCCTGTTCTCGACGAGTTGGTGGCGGCGACGCGCGCCAACAATGCCGACATCCGTTTCGCCGCGGCGCAGGTGCTGGAGATCGAGGCGGTGCTGCGCCAAGTCGACGCCGCCACGCTGCCCGAGGTCTCGGCCGCAGGCTCGCGCTCGAACAGCCGCGTGACCGAGCGCTCCGTTCCGCCGCCGCCGAAGCCGGTGAGCGGCTCGATCGAGCGGCCCGACGCGCGCCTCGCGCTGCAGACCAGCTTCGAAATCGATTTCTGGGGCCGCCTGGCGCGCTCGAGCGAGGCGGCGCGCGCCAGCCTGCTCGGCACGCGCTACGCGCGAGAGGTGGTGGTCCTCACGCAGGTGGGCCTCACCGCCCAGGCCTATTTCAACCTGCGCTCGCTCGACGCGCAGCTCGCGGTGCTCGCCGAGACCATCCGCGCACGGAAAGATTCGGTGGACCTGGCGCGCGCGCGGCTCGGCGCGGGCCTTGCTTCGGAGCTCGACGTGCACCAGGCGCAGGGCGCGCTTTCCGATGCGCTGGTGCAGCGACGCGAGACCGAGCGCCAGCGCGCGCTGGTCGAGCGCCAGCTCGGCAGCCTGACCGGCCGGCCCGGCGCGGCGATTGCTGCGGGGGATCTCTTCACGCTGCCGGTGCCGCCGACGCCGCCGGCGGGGCTGCCCTCGCAGCTCATCGAGCGGCGCCCGGACATCCGCGCTTCCGAGCAGGCGCTCGCCGGCGCCAACGCGCAGATCGGCGTGGCGAAGGCGGCGCTCTTCCCGACCATCTCGCTCACCGGCGCGCTCGGCACGGAGAGCTCGGCCTTCTCCGACCTGCTCGCGAGCGGCACCGGCATTTGGACCATCGCCTTCGCCGCCACGCTGCCGGTGTTCGACGCCGGGCGGCGCCAAGCCGCGGTCGGCCAGGCCGAGGCGCGGCGCACGCAGGCGCTGGTGACCTACCAGAAGTCGATCGAATCGGGCTTTCGCGAGGTGGCCGACGCGCTGGTGAGCTTCGAGCAGTCGGGCGCCGCCGAGGCCGACTACGCCGACCGCCTCGCCGCGGCGCGCGCGGCGCTCGCACTCTCCACCGAGCGCTACCAGTCGGGCTACTCGCCCTACCTCGAGGTGCTCGACGCGCAGCGCACTGCCAACGAGGCGGAACTCGCTTTCGTGCGCAACCGCCAGGCGCGGCTCGCCTTCAGCGTCGACCTGATGAAGGCGCTCGGCGGCGGTTGGGACGCCGAGGCTAAGCTAAACTCGGGGCTGCGTTGATCTGGTGCCGAGGAAGGGACTCGAACCCCCACAGTGTTGCCACCGCTAGGACCTGAACCTAGTGCGTCTACCAATTCCGCCACCTCGGCTGCGGGAGCGAAATTCTAGTGTCTAGGCGTTCCAAGTTCAAGATTCGTCCGACCGATCCGCGGCGCGACATCCTGCACGCGCTGGAGCGCGCCGGCACGCCGCTCACGCCCGACGAGATCGCGCAGCGGCTGCGCGTACAGAAAAGCGAGCGGCGCGCGTTCAATACGGCGCTCGCCGACCTCGAGCGCGCCGGCGAGCTGATGCGCAACCGCGCCGGCGCGCTTTTGGTTGCGAAGCGGATCGCCCTGGTCTCGGGACGCCTCGAAGGCCATCCGGACGGCCACGGCTTTCTCTACCCCGACGACGGCAGCCCGCAGGTGCTCCTGCCGCCGGCGGAGATGCGCCAGGCGATGCCGGGCGATCGCGCCGCGGTGCGCATCGCCGGCCGCGACCATCGCGGCCGCCCGACCGGCACCATCGTCGAGGTGCTGGAGCGCGCCAACCGGCGCATCGTCGGCCGGCTGCACGCCGAGCACGGCGTGCTGTTCCTGGTGCCGGAGGACCGGCGCATCGCGCACGACATCGTGGTCCCGCCGGCCGAAGTCGGCCGCGCCAAGCCCGGCCAGGTCGTCACCGTCGACCTGATCGCGCAGCCGAGCAAGCACGCGCAGCCGATCGGGCGCGTGGTCGAGGTGCTCGGCCACCACGCCGACCCCGGCATGGAGATCGAGATCGCGGTGCGCAAGTTTGGATTGCCCCACGATTTTTCCCAAAAGGCTGTTTCGCTCTCGAATTCATTTGCCGATGAATTGACGGACAAGGACATGCAGGGCAGGAAAGACCTGCGGCAGTTTCCGTTTGTCACCATCGACGGCGAGACCGCGCGCGACTTCGACGACGCGGTGTATTGCCGCCGCGAGGGCGGCGGCTTCCGCCTGTGGGTGGCGATCGCCGACGTCAGCCACTACGTGCGCCACGGCGACGCGCTCGACATGGAAGCACGCGAGCGTGGTACCTCGGTCTACTTCCCGCGCCGCGTCATCCCGATGCTGCCGGAGAAGCTCTCCAACGGCCTGTGCTCGCTCAATCCGAAGGTCGACCGCCTGGCGATGGTGTGCGAGATGGCGATCTCGGCGAAAGGCGAGGTGGCCCGCTTCGAGTTCTATCCGGCGGTGTTCCGCTCCCAGGAAAGACTGACCTACACCGAAGTCTGGTCACGCCTGTCGAAGAGCAAGGCCTCGCCGGATCTGCAGAACCTTTACGAGGTGTTCAAAGTCCTGCTCAAGGCGCGCACCGAGCGCGGCGCCATCGACTTCGAGACCATCGAGACGCGCATGATCTTCGACGCCAAGGGCAAGATCGAGAAGATCGTGCCCGAGCCGCGCAACGACGCGCACCGCCTGATCGAGGAATGCATGCTGGCGGCCAACGTCTGCGCGGGCAATTTCCTCGCCAGCCACGAGCATCCGGCGCTGTACCGCGTGCACGACGTGCCGGCGGTGGAAAAGGTCACCGCGCTGCGCGCCTTCCTCGCCGAGATCGGCCTGCAGCTGCCCGGCGGCGAGGTGCCGCGGCCGATGGACTATGCCCAGCTGCTGGCGAAGATCCGCAAGCGGCCCGATTTCACGCTGCTGCAGACTATCCTGCTCCGCTCGCTCAAGCAGGCCATGTACAGCCCGAGCAACGTCGGCCACTTTGGCCTCGCTTTCGAGGCCTACGTGCACTTCACCTCGCCGATCCGGCGCTACCCGGATCTGCTGGTGCACCGTGCCATTAAGGCCGTTTTATCAAAAACCAGATATTCAGGGATTGATTGGGAGGCACTGGGCCGCCACTGCTCCGAGATGGAGCGGCGCGCCGACGACGCGAGCCGCGACGTCGAGAACTGGCTCAAGTGCTACTACATGCGCGACCACGTCGGCGGCACCTTCCCCGGCATCATCACCGGCGTCACCGCCTTCGGCCTGTTCGTCACGCTGGACAACTATTTCGTCGACGGCCTGGTCCACATCTCCGAGCTGGGCAAGGACTACTTCCAGTTCGACGCCGCGCGCCACATGCTGCTCGGCGACCGCACCAAGAAGCGCTATCGGCTGGCCGACCGCATGACGGTGAAGCTGGTGCGCGTCGACATCGACCAGCGCAAGATCGACTTCGTCCCGGCATGAAGGAGCCGCGCGTCGTCTTCGGCTTCCACGCCGTGCTCGCGCGGTTAAGGTCCGATCCCTCCTCGGTGCTCGAAATCTTCCTCGATGAAACGCGGCAGGACGCGCGCGGCAAGGACCTCGCCGCCGCCGCCGAGCGCGCCAAGGTGCGCCTGATGCGCGTGCCGACCAAGCGCCTGGACGGCTTCTACGGGGGAGGGCGCCACCAGGGCGTCGTCGCGCGCATCGACATGAAGAAGCTCTCCGACAGCCTCGACGAGATTCTGGAAAAGACCGAGAAACCGCTGCTCCTGGTCCTCGACGGCGTCACGGACCCCCACAACCTCGGCGCCTGCCTGCGCGTCGCCAACGCCGCCGGCGCCCACGCGGTGATCGCCCCCAAGGACCGCGCCTGTGGCATCACCCCCGCCGTTTCCAAGGTGGCAAGCGGCGCGGCCGAAGTCACGCCCTACCTGATGGTGACGAACCTGGCTCGCACGCTTGCCGACATCAAGGAGCGGAATATCTGGGTGGTCGGCGCCGACGAACGCGCCGAAAAGACCATCTTTGAAACGGACCTGCCCGACTCGATCGCCTGGGTCCTTGGCGCCGAAGGCGAAGGCATGCGCCGTCTTACGCGCGAGTCCTGCGACCTGCTGGCGCGCATCCCTATGAAAGGAGAGATCGAGAGCCTGAACGTCTCGGTCTCGGCCGGAATCTGCCTATACGAGTCTTTGCGCCGAAGGCGCTGATTCTCTGTATAATTCGTCCCCTTCCTGGTCTCACCGTTACGCATGACGGTAGGCCTTAATCCATAGGAAAAGGAGTCAAATCGACATGCGGCATTACGAAATAGTTTTCATCGTCCATCCCGACCAGAGCGAGCAGGTGCCGCAGATGGTCGAGCGATACAAGGGCGTCATCGCGCAGAAGAACGGCATCGTGCACCGGCTCGAAGATTGGGGCCGGCGCCAGCTTGCCTATCCACTGCAGAAGATGCACAAGGCGCACTACGTGCTGATGAACATCGAATGCGACAACGAGACGCTGACGGAGCTCGAGCATTCGTTCAAGTTCAGCGACGCGGTGCTGCGCCACCTGATCGTCAAGATGCCCAAGGCGTGGACCGCGCCTTCTCCGATGATGAAGGAGGAGAAGTCGAAGTCGCTGATGGAGCGCGGTGGCGCGGGCGATGCCCGGCCGGCTGACGTGCCTGCCGCGCCCGCTGCGGCTGTCTGAACCGGGTTGAGGTCAGCGGAAAGATCACCGAGCTGGGCGCGTTGCGCTTCACGCCCGCCGGCATTCCGGTCGTCGAGTTCAAGGTGACGCATGAATCCGAACAGGACGAAGCCGGGAAGAAGCGCAAGGTACAGGCCGAGATGCCGGCGATTGCGTTTGAGGCGCAGGCCCGGCTGATCGCCGGTTCGAAACTCGGCGTGGAAGCGCGGTTCCAGGGCTTCCTCGCCGCGAAGAACCGCAGGTCCAGGAGACTGGTGCTGCACGTGAACAACATCGAATTCGCAGAAGGAGTCTGAAGATGCCCCCGCCGCGCAGAGGCAAAGGAAAAGGCAAAGGGAAGTTCGGCAAGGACAAGAAGGACAAGGGCCAGCGGGCGCTGTTCCGCCGGCGCAAGTTCTGCCGCTTCACGTCCGAGAAGGCCGAGTGGATCGATTACAAGGACATCGAGGTCCTCAAGGACTTCGTCAACGAGACCGGCAAGATCATCCCGGCGCGCATCACCGGGACGGCGGCCGGCTACCAGCGGCAGCTGACCGAGGCGATCAAGCGCGCGCGCTTCCTCGCCCTGCTGCCCTACACCGACCTGCACTGAGTTGAGGCGCTGATATGCAAGTGATTCTGATGGAGAAGGTGGCCAACCTCGGCGAGCTGGGCGACGTCGTCAAGGTGAAGGACGGCTACGCACGCAATTTCCTCATCCCGCACGGCAAGGCGAAGCGGGCCACAGAGGTCAACCTCAAGGCGTTCGAGTCGCGCCGCGCCGACCTGGAGAAGGCTCAGGCCGAGACGCTCGCCAAGGCGCGGGAGCGCGGCGCCAAGCTGGACGCCGTGACGCTGCAGGTGGTGCAGAAGGCCGGACCCGACGGGCGCCTGTTCGGCTCGGTGACCAACTATGACATCGTCGAAGGGCTGAAGGCCCTGGGTCACGAAGTCGAGCGCGCGGGCATCCGCATGCCGCAGGGCCCGCTCAAGCAGGTGGGCGACTTCCCGATCCAGATCCAGCTGCACACGGACGTGATCGTGACCATCACGGTGTCGGTGCTCGGCGAAAAGACCAACACGCCCGCCACAGCTTAGTCACAAGTAACCCACAGGTAATTCACAGCCAACGCCGGCGTCAGATCGCCGGCGTTCCTTTTTCCGGAGGTTTCCTCCGGCGGCCCTTGTTGTTTAATCGCGCGCGAGGCCGGACAATACGCCCCGATGGCATTCGCCCAGCAGGCGCCGCGTCTCGAGAGCGCCGACTCCCAGCTCCTCGCGCTCAAGGTTCCGCCGCATTCGGTCGAGGCGGAGCAGTCGCTGCTCGGCGGCCTGCTGCTCGACAACGAGGCCTTCGACCGCGTCGCCGACATGGTGGGCGCGGAGGACTTCTACCGCGACGACCACCGCCGCATCTTCCGCCACATCGCCAAGCTGATCGAGGCGAGCAAGCCCGCCGACGTGGTGACGGTCGGCGAGTCGGTCGAGGCGAGCGAGGATAAGGACAAGACCGGCGGCGCCGCCTACCTCGCGGCGCTGGCCCAGAACACGCCGAGCGCGCTCAACATCCGACGCTACGCCGAGCTGGTGCGCGAGCGCTCGGTGCAGCGCCGCCTGGCGCAGATCGCCACCGAGATCGCCGACAGCGCGCTCAATTCGCAGGGCAAGGACGTCGAGCAGCTGCTCGACGAGGCCGAATCGCGCATCTTCCAGATCGCCGAGTCGCGCGCGCGGCGCGACACCGGGCTGCAGGAGATCAAGCCGGTGCTGGCGCGCGTGTTCGAGAAGGTGGACCACCTCTACCACCAGGAAAACGCCTCCAACATCACCGGCGTGCCGACCGGCTTCACCGACCTCGACAACATGACGGCCGGCCTGCAGCCCGGCGATCTGGTGATCGTCGCCGGCCGCCCCAGCATGGGCAAGACCGCCTTCGCGCTCAACATGGCCGAGCACATCGCGGTGCACAACGGCCTGCCGGTGGCGGTGTTCAGCATGGAGATGAGCGCGGTGCAGCTCGCCATGAGGATGCTGGGCTCGATCGGCCAGGTCGACCAGCACAAGCTTCGCACCGGGCGGCTGAAGGACGACGAATGGTCGCGCCTCACCGAGGCCATGTCGAAATTGCACGACGCGCCGATCTACATCGACGAGACCGGCGCGCTCACTGCGCTCGAACTGCGCGCGCGGGCGCGGCGCCTGAAGCGCCAGTACTCGAGCCTCGGCCTGATCGTGGTCGACTACCTGCAGCTGATGTCGGCCACCAGCCAGGGCGAGAACCGCGCCACCGAAATCTCCGAGATTTCGCGCTCGCTCAAGGCGATGGCGAAGGAGCTCGACGTGCCGGTGGTGGCGCTGTCGCAGCTCAACCGCGCGGTGGATTCGCGCCCCGACCGGCGCCCGGTGATGTCGGACCTGCGCGAGTCGGGCGCCATCGAGCAGGACGCCGACCTCATCCTCTTCATCTACCGCGAGGTGGTGTACAAGCCCGACCTGCCCGACGACCAGCGCAACATCGCCGAGGTCATCGTCGGCAAGCAGCGGAACGGCCCGATCGGCCTGGTGAAACTGACCTTCCTCGGCCAGCACACGCGATTTGCCAATTACGCGGACCCCGGCTCATACTGAGTCCGCTCGAGGAGGGGACGCATGGCTGATCCGCACGTTGCGCAGAAATCGCCGTTCGCCGTTGAGCTCGCTCCGGGAGACTACTGGTGGTGCGCTTGCGGCCAGTCCAGGCGCCAGCCGTTCTGCGACGGTACGCACAAGACCACGGAATTCACGCCGGTGAAGTTCAGCGTTACCGAAGCGCAGAAGGTCTGGCTATGCGGCTGCAAGCACAGCGGCAAAAAGCCGTTCTGCGACGGCTCGCACAAGCAATTTACTTCTTGACCGCGGTCCAGCGCCCTTCCGCGCCCTTCTCGTCGCGGAAAGTTCCTTCCATGCGGTTCTTGTCGGTGACGCGGCCGCTGTAGTCGCGCCGCTCCGCGGCCTGGTCGACGACCGAAAAAGCGATGTTGACGCCGCGCAGGCGCGGCTCGCGCAGGCCGGCGTGCACGCCGCCAAACGTCACGGTGCCGTTGATCTTCTGGAACGTCTGCTCGAGCGACAGCTCGAGCCGCTCGTTGCCGGTGCTGAGCGTCCAGCTGCCCATCACGATCGCCGGCACCACCCAGAAGTAGGCACGACGCCCGTCCACCGAGGAGATTTCGTCGGCTTCCCAGTCTTCCATGGTGAAGGAGTGCGACACCACGCGCGTGCCGGGGCGCATCGACAGGAGCTGCGGGCGGAGCTTCATGTTGAGCGTCGGCAGCAGATACAGGGTGATGACGGTGGCCGCGCTGAAGTCGGTGGCGAAAATGTCGCCCTGGCGGATGAGGGCCTTGCCGGGGCCGACGCCGGCGACGCCGGCGGCCTGCGCCTGCGCGTTGGCATACTTGGCGAATTCCGGGTTGTATTCGATGCCGGTGGCGCGTGCGCCGAATTTTTTCGCCGCGGCGATGGCGATCTTGCCGTCGCCGGCGCCGAGGTCGAAGTGGATGTCGTTCGGCCCGGTCTGCGCCATCGTCAGCATGCGGTCGACCACTTCGTCGGGCGTCGGCACCCAGATCACGTCCTTGCCGGCCTGGCCGACGTGCGGCTCGTACTTTTGCTGCGCGAGGGCGGGCGAAGCGGCGAGGAAAACGGCGGCAATCAGAGAGAAAACGCGATTCATCGGTGGCAGTCCCCGGGAAAAAGAACGGCGAAATGTAGCAGATAATTCCCTGCTACAGGGCTCCCGCCGCGTGATCCGCCAGGCGCGAGCGCTCGCCGCGCGCGAGCGTGATGTGCCCGGCGTGCGGCCAGTCCTTCATGCGGTCGACGACATAGGTCAGGCCCGAGCTGCCCTCGGTGAGGTAGGGCGTGTCGATCTGCGCGATATTGCCGAGGCACACCACCTTGGTGCCGGGGCCGGCGCGCGTCACCAGCGTCTTCATCTGCTTGGGCGTCAAGTTCTGCGCCTCGTCGATGATCAGCCACTTGTTGACGAAGGTGCGGCCGCGCATGAAATTGAGCGACTTCACCTTGATGCGCGAGCGCACCAGATCCCGCGTGGCGGCGCGGCCCCATTCGCCGCCCGACTCGTCGCTGGCATTCAGCACGTCGAGGTTGTCCTCGAGCGCGCCCATCCACGGCGTCATCTTCTCCTCCTCGGTGCCGGGCAGGAAGCCGATGTCCTCGCCGATCGGCACCGTGACGCGCGTCATGATGATCTCGGTGTAGCGCTTGTCGTCGAGCACCTGCGTCAGGCCGGCGGCGAGCGCCATCAGCGTCTTGCCGGTGCCGGCCTGGCCGAGCAGGGTGACGAAGTCCATCGCCGGATTCATCAGCAGGTTGAGGGCGAAATTCTGCTCGCGGTTGCGCGCCGTGATGCCCCACACCGAGTTCTTGCTGTGGGTGTAGTCGCGCAGGGTCTCGAGCACCGCGATGCGGCCGGCGGTTTCCTTCACCTGCGCATAGAGCGGCCGGTCGCCGCTCTCGTCGTAGACGAATTCATTCACGTGCAGCTTGCCCACCAGCGGGCCGCGCACGCGGTAGTAGGTGTGGCCTTCCTTCTTCCAGGACTCGACGTCGCGGCCGTGGGTCTCCCAGAAATCCTTCGGCAGGGCGCGCACGCCGGTGTAGAGGAGGTCGGCGTCCTCCAGCACCTTGTCGTTGGTATAGTCCTCGGCGGCGAGCCCCAGCGCGCGCGCCTTGATGCGCATGTTGATGTCCTTCGACACCAGCACCACCGGGCGCTGCGCGTGCTTCTCCTGCAGCGCGCGCACCACCGAGAGGATCTGGTTGTCGGCCTTGCCCGAGGCGAGCGTGGCGGGCAGCTCGCCATTGATGGCCTCGATCTGCAGGAACAGGCGGCCCTTTGACTGCTGTCCGTCTTTTACTTTTATCAATAATCCATTTTTCATGTCCGTGATGGTTCCCGACACAATCTCGTCGAGGAAGCGGCTCGCCTGGCGCGCATTGCGCGACACGTCCGACAGGCCGCGCTTGTTGCTGTCGAGCTCCTCGAGCGTCATGATCGGCAGGTAGACGTCGTGCTCCTCGAAGCGGAACAGGCACGTCGGGTCGTGCATCAGCACGTTGGTGTCGAGCACGAACAGCTTCTTGACCTTGGGTTTTCGCGGTGCGGGAGTTTTCTTCTGCGTCATCGACGCTGCGGGGGAATCGGGGGTCTGCTCGACTTCATAGGGCTTTAACAAAGTTCAATACCTCCTGTGCGTGGCCTGGGACCTTCACCCCGCGCCATTCGCGCGCCAGCACCCCCCTCGCGTCGACCACAAAGGTGCTGCGCTCGATGCCGCGGACCTTCCTGCCGTACATATTTTTGAGCTTCATCACGCCGAGCTGCTTGCAGACCTTCTCGTCGGGGTCGGCGAGCAACTCGAAGGGAAATTTCATCTTGGCCTTGAACTTCTGGTGCGAGGCGAGCGCGTCGCGCGACACGCCGTAGACCTCGGCGCCCGCCTTGCGGAACTGCTTGTGCAGGTCGCGAAAGTCGGCGCCCTCCAGCGTGCAGCCGGGCGTGTTGTCCTTGGGGTAGAAGTACAGCACCAGCTTGCTTCCCCGCTGCTCCGAGAGGCGGAAGGGGGTGGCGCCGGTCGAAGCAAGGCTGAAATCCGGGACCGGCTTGCCGAGCATTTCCAGAGGTTCTTTGCGACCCTTCTTAGCAATGCGCCGTAACGCATTCATTGAACATGTTTTTTCTTACCACTGCAAGCATGGCCTAGAAGCCTGAAATCAAAGGTCTTTCAGGAAACGGCGCAGCTCGGCCAGCACCTCGCGCGGCTTCTCCTCGGGCAGGAAATGGCCGCAGTCGAGCGCTTTGCCGCGCACGTCGGTCGCCACCTCGCGCCAGTCGGCGAGGCAATCGAACTGCGCGTGGACCACGCCCTTGCGGCCCCAGAGGGCGAGTACGGGCATTTTGATTTTTGTTCTAAGACTTTTTCGATCGTGAATCAAATCGATGGTCGCCGCGGCGCGGTAGTCCTCGCAGGTCGAATGCGCGTTGAAGCAGCGCGCGTACTCGCGCTGCACGCTCCGGGGGAAGTGCTTGAGGCCGCCCTTGCTGCGGCCGATGCGGCCGAGGATGTACTTCACGCCCATCGAGGCGAGCATTTTCTCCGGCAGCGGCGCGGGCTGGATGAGGAAGAACCAGTGGTAGTAGGCGCGCGCGAATGCCATGTCGGTGCTCTGGTACATCTTGAGCGTGGGCGAGATGTCCATGATGGTGAGGCTGCGCACGCGCGCGCCATGATCGCGCGCGAGGCGGTGGCCGACGCGCCCGCCGCGGTCGTGGCCGACGACGTGGAAGCTGCGGTGGCCGAGCGCCTGCATCACCTCGACCATGTCCTGCGCCATGGCGCGCTTGGAGTAGTTGGAGTGGTCCGGCAAGCCCTTCGGCTTGGAGGAATCGCCGTAGCCGCGCAGATCGGGACAGACAACGGTGTAGTCGCGCGCAAGCGGCGGCGCCACCTTGTGCCACATGGCGTGGGTCTCGGGGTAGCCGTGCAGCAAAAGCACCGGTGGGCCGTCGCCGGCAAATACCAGGTTGATCTTCGCGCCTTTTGTTCTGATGGATTTGCTTTTGAACTTTGGAAAAAGCATTTTCATTCCCCCTGCATCGCCAGCGTGCCTGAACGCCCGGGCACCTCGCCGTAGATCACGTCGCATTTTGGCAGCGCGTCGAGGTCGAGCGATTCGAAGATCGAGCGCATCGATACCAGCTCGTAGCCCTGCGCCTGCCAGCCGAGCAGCAGCCGCTCGAACAGCTCCAGCAGGCGGCCGCCCTCGAGCTCGGCATGCGCGGTATAGACGTGCTCTGCGGGCTCCGAGGTTTTCTTCAGGAGGTGCAGGACCACGTCGTCATGCACCCCAAGGATTTCGTCCAGCGTCGGCAGGGTAGTCGGGATCTGCGGGCAGCCGATGGCGGCGCCGTCCCACAACGGGCGGAAGGGACCGCGGCCGCGCGTGTCGGAGGCGTAATCGCAGGTCTGCTCCTCGACCCAAGCGGCGTGGCGGTTGGTCTGCCAGCCGGCGGCGCCCCAGGTGCGTGCAGCCTGGCCGAAGATTTCCACGTAGCGCTTCAGCGCGCGCGCCATCTCGCGCTCGGTCCAGTCGGCGTCCCCGAGGGCGACGCAGTCCTGCCAGCGCACGTGGTCCCAGCAGTGGATGCCGGTCTCGAAGCGCGCCGCCGCCACGCGCTGCAGGGTGGAGCCGCAGGCGAGGCCGATGTCGGGGCCCGGAAGCAGCGTGCCGTAGAGCAGGGTGCGCAGGCCGTAGTGCTGCAGGACGGAGGTCCGCGAAACCTTGGAAAGGAAGTTTTTTCTGAAGACACGACGAATTGCCCTCCCCGTATGGTCAGGGCCAAGGCTGAAGAGAAAGGTGGCGTCGGCGTTGTGTTTTCGCAGCAGCTCGACCAGGCGCGGCACGCCGTCCAGCGTCCCGCGGTGGGTATCGACGTCGATTTTAAGGGCCAGCTTCACTTCACGAGGTGCTTGGCCTCGGCGATGTGGGTGCGATACGCGTCGTAGATGTGGCGCAGCGCCAGGCGCAGGCCGACCTTCGGCCGCCAGCGCAGCTCGCGTTTCGTGTTGGCGATCTTGGGCACGCGGTTTTGCATGTCCTGGTAGCCGCGCCCGTAATACTTCTCCGCGCTGGTCTTGACGATGCGTACTTTTCTGGCGGCCGTTCGATATTCCGGATACTCCAGCGCCAGCTTCACCATGGCCTGGGCGAGGTCGCGCACCGAGATATTGTTGCGCGGATTGCCGATGTTGTAGATCTTGCGCGAGGCGATGCCGCCGCGGTTGGCGATGATCGCCATCAGCGCGTCGATGCCGTCGTCGATGTAGGTGAAAGCGCGCTTCTGGCGGCCGCCGTCCACCAGCTGGATCTTCTCGCCGCGCGCGATGTGGCCGAAGAACTGCGTCACTACGCGCGAGCTGCCTTCCTTGGCGGTGTTGATCGAGTCGAGGCCCGAGCCGATCCAGTTGAACGGCCGGAACAGGGTGAAATCCAGGCCGCGGCTCTCGCCGTAGGCCCAGATGACGCGGTCCATCAGCTGCTTGGCGCAGGCGTAGATCCAGCGCTGCTTGGCGATCGGCCCGTACACCAGGGGCGAAGTCTCCGGGTCGAACTCGCGGTCCGGCGACATGCCGTAGACCTCGGAGGTGGAGGGGAACACCAGGCGCTTGCGATGGCGCACGCAGGCCCGCACGATCGGCAGGTTGGCCTCGAAGTCGAGCTCGAACACGCGCAGCGGCTGCTTGACGTAGGTGGCGGGTGTCGCGATCGCCACCAGCGGCAGCACCGTGTCGCACTTGCGCACGTGGTTCTCGATCCACTCCTTGTTGACGGTGATGTCGCCCTTGTGGAAGTGGAAGCGCTTCTCGCCGACCAGGTCCCTGATGCGGTCGGCCTGCCTGTCCATGCCGTAGATCTCCCAGTCGGTGCGCGCCAGGATGGCATTGGACAAATGGTGGCCGATGAAGCCGTTGACGCCGAGGATCAGGATGCGTTTCATTTCGCGACTTGCACGTCGAGCAGGCGCAGGACTTTACCATCGCCGCAGCCGGCGAACCATTCATCGCCTACCCGATAGGGGCCTTTCTTCAAAAAGGCTTTGCCGTCTTCGATCCGGCTTCGAAAAATCTTGAATCCTTCGGTAAAAGCACCCGGGTAAGGCGGCGCCACGGCGCGCACCAGGTTGTGGATCTCCTGCGCGCTCTTCGACCAGTCGATGCGGCCGTCCTCCGGCTTGCGGCCTCCGTAATAACTGCCTTTTGAGAGATCTTGGGGATGCATTTCGATTTTTCCCGCCAAAAGATTTTTTATTGAACGGCGAAGAAGCATTTCCGCTGCATCCGTCACTCTCCTGAACACCTCGACCGCCGTGTCATCCGGCCCGATGGAGACGCGTTCCTGGCCGACGATGCGGCCGGCATCGGGCTTTGCCGTCATCTCGTGCAGCGTGGCGCCGGTCTCGGTCTCGCCCTTGAGGATCGCCCAGTTCACCGGCGCGCGGCCGCGGTACTTGGGCAGCAGCGAGCCGTGCATGTTGAATGCGCCCTTCCTGCCCTTGTTGAGAATCGCGGGCGGGAGCATGCGGCGGTAGTAGAACGAAAAAATGAAATCGGCCTCGGGGATTTCGAGGGTCGGGGGGTCTTCCTCAACAGTAAGAGCTTTTTGTGAAGAAAAAGCAGCAACGCTTGCAAACCAGACCTTCTCGTCCGGATCATTCTTGTGCGTGACGACCAGCGGCACCTGCACGCCGGCGTCGAGCAGCACGCGCAGGCAGCGCACGCCTACGTCGTGGTAGGCGAACACTACTGCAGTGGTCAATCCTTGCGCTCCAGGACCGCGGCGACCAGGTAGCGCGGGCGGTGGCGCACCTGCTGGTAAATGCGGCCGACGTACTCGCCGACCAGGCCGACGCCGAACAGCACCAGGCCGGTGAGGAAGAACTGCAGGATGTCGCGGTCCCAGAAGGTGGCGAGGGTATAGGCCGGCGCATCCGCGATCAGGCGCTTCGCCATCACCACCAGGTAGGTGATCACCGAAAGCACCGACACCGCGATGCCGAACAGCGAGAAGAGCTGCAGCGGCACCAGCGAGAAGCCGGTGACGAGATCGAAGTTGAGCCGTACCAGGCTGTAGTACGAGTATTTGGATTGTCCGGCGGCGCGCTCCTCGTGCGCCACTTCGACCTCGCCGGGATTCTTCGCGAAAGTGTAGGCGAGGGCCGGGATGAAGGTGCTCACCTCGCGGCAGTCGTTGATGGCCTGCACGATCTCGCGGCTGTAGGCGCGCAGCATGCAGCCCTGGTCGCCCAGGCGGATGCGGGTGATGCGCTCGCGTACCGCGTTCATGGCGCGCGACAGCGTGCGCCGCAGCCAGGGGTCCTGGCGCGCCTGGCGTACCCCGCCGACGTAGTCGTAGCCCTCGTCCATCTTCGCCAGCAGCTTGCCGATCTCCTCCGGCGGGTTCTGCAGGTCCGCGTCCAGCGTGACGACGCGCTCGCCACGGCAGCGCTCGAAGGCGGCCATGATCGCCATGTGCTGGCCGAAGTTGCCGTTGAGCAGCACCACGCGCGTGACCTCCGGGCGCTTCTCGAACTGCCCGCGCAGCAGCGCCGCCGAGCGGTCGCGGCTGCCGTCGTCGACAAAGACCAGCTCGTAGGGAAGCCTGAGGGCGTCGAGCGCCGGGTAGAGCCGCTCGAACAGCGCCTGCAGCCCGGCCTCCTCGTTGTAAACCGGGATCACCACCGAAAGCTTCATGCCAAAGCCTTTCGCGCCGCGGCGCAGACGCGCGCGACGTCCTCGTCGGCCATCGCCGGGAACAGGGGCAGGGTGACGATCGAGCGCCCGACGCGCTCGGCGTGCGGAAACTGCCCGGCGTGCCAGCCGAGGCGCCGGTACAGCGCAAACAGATGCATCGCCGGGTAGTGCACGCCGATGCCGATGCCGCTTTCGCGCATCGCGGCGATAAAGCGCGCGCGATCGACTTTTTCGGGCAGCACCACCTGGAACATGTGCCAGTTCGGATTCTCGAAATCCGCCGGCGGCAATTCACCGCCAGCCTGCCACAGTTCAAAGTATTTTTTTGCCAGGATTTTTCGCCGTTGCGTGAAGGCGGCGAGATGCGGCAACTGTCCGAGTCCAATCCGCGCCGCGACGTCGGTGAGGTTCCACTTGCCGCCCAGCACGTCGACCTCCATGCCATCCTCGCCCGAGCGCACCACGCCCTGCAGCCGCAACTTTTCACAAAGCGGTATCAGCTTTTCGTCGGGAAGCACGAGAGCGCCGCCCTCGGCGGTGGTGATGTTCTTGTTGGCGTGGAAGCTGAAGGCCACCAGGTCGCCGAAGCTGCCGAGCGGCTTGCCGTTCCAGCTCGCGCCGAATGACTGAGCTGCATCTTCTATGACTCTTAATTTTTTATTTCTTGAAAGAGCATAGAGGCGATCGCGATCCACCGGCAGGCCGGCGAGATCGACGGGCAGGATCGCCTTGGTTTTCGGATTGGTCGCCTTCTCCACCAGGTCCAGGTCGATGTTCCTGGTTTTCGGGTCGATGTCGACGAACACCGGCCGCGCGCCGACTTCGAGGATCACGTTGGCGGTGGCCACCCAGGACACCGGTGTGGTGATCACCTCGTTGCCCTCGCCGATGCCGGCAAGGCGCAGCGCCACTTCGAGCGCCGCGGTGCCCGAGGAGAAGCAGCGCACCGGCCTGCCGCCGCAGAATTTCGACAGCGCCGCCTCGAACGCCACCGCCTGCGGGCCGGAGGTGATCCAGCCCGAGCGCAGGACTTCCGCCACGCCGGCGATGGTCGCCTCGTCGATCTGCGGACGCGTAAAGGGCAGCAGCGTCATCGGAACAGCAGCGCCGCGGCTACTTTGCGGCCTTCGGCGACCAGGATGTTGTAGGTGCGGCAGGCCGCCTTCATGTCCATCACTTCCAGCCCGTTGAGCGAGGCGGTGAGCGAAGGGTGCGGAAAGCGCTGCTTCGGCCCGGTGCCGAGAAGGACGATTTCGGCTTTGAGATTTTTCAGCGTTTCAAAATCTTCGGTTTTTATTTTTTCGAACTCCGGGACATCCCACGGCAGGACCTGCTCCGGGGTGACGATCAGGCTGGACTCGTGCCGCTGGCCGTTGACCAGGACATAGCCGTCGCCGTAGCCGGTGATGGCGTTTGCGGCGCTGGGGACGGCGGCGTGGAGTTTCACGCTAGAATTCTACAATGCGTGAATTTTCAAGGATTAAGCGCCTCCCGCCGTACGTCTTCAACATCACCAACGAGCTGAAGATGGCGGCCCGCCGGCGGGGCGAGGACATCATCGACCTGTCGATGGGCAACCCCGACGGGCCGACGCCGAAGCACATCGTCGACAAGCTGGTCGAGGCCTCGCTGCGGCCGGATACGCACGGCTACTCGGTGTCGAAAGGCATCCCGCGCCTGCGCAAGGCAATCTGCGAGTGGTACAAGCGCCGCTACGGCGTCGAGCTCGATCCGGATGCCGAAGCCATCGTCACCATTGGCTCGAAAGAAGGCCTCGCGCACCTGATGCTCGCCTGCCTCGAGCGCGGCGACACGGTGCTGGTGCCCAATCCCTCTTATCCGATCCACATTTACGGCGCGATCATTGCCGGCGCCGACATCCGCTCGGTGCGCATGACGCCGGGCGTGGGCTTTTTTGCCGAGCTGGAGCGGGCTATCCGCGAGCTCACGCCCAAGCCGAAGATGCTGGTGATCGGCTTCCCGTCGAATCCGACTGCGCAATGTGTTGAATTGGATTTTTTTAAAAAAATAATTCAACTGGCTCGTGAGCATGACATCCTCGTCGTGCACGACCTCGCCTACGCCGACATCACCTTCGACGGCTGGCGCGCCCCCTCGATCATGGAGGTGCCCGGCGCGCGCGACGTGGCGGTCGAATTCTTCACCATGTCGAAGAGCTACAACATGGCCGGCTGGCGCATCGGCTACATGGTCGGCAACCGGGACCTGGTGCATGCCCTGGCGCGCATCAAGAGCTACCACGACTACGGCAGCTTCGCGCCGATCCAGGTGGCGTCGATCGTCGCGCTGGAAGGGCCGCAGGACTGCGTCCTGGACATCAGGAATACCTACGAGAAAAGGCGCAATGTCATGGTGAAAGCGCTCCATGACACCGGCTGGATGGTCGAGATGCCGAAGGCCTCGATGTACATCTGGGCCAAGATCCCGGAGTTCTACGCCGGCATGCGCTCGCTCGAGTTCACCAAGCACCTGCTCGAGGAGGCGAAGATCGCGGTGGCGCCGGGCGTGGGCTTCGGCGAGTACGGCGACGACCACGTGCGCATCGCGCTGATCGAGAACGAGCACCGCCTGCGCCAGGCGGCGCGCGGCGTGCGCGACATGTTCCGCAAGGACGGGCTCCTCAGAGGGGCGGCTTGAGGCCGATCAACGTCGGCCTCCTTGGCATCGGGACGGTCGGCGGCGGCACCTGGGACGTCCTGCACCGCAACGCCGACGAGATTCAGCGCCGGGCCGGGCGCGCCATCCGCATCGCCGTGGTGGCGGACATGGATGTGGCTCGCGCAAAAAAAATCACCAAAGGGAAGGCGAAAGTCGTCGCTGACGCGTTCGCCGTGGTCAAAAGCAAAGACGTCGACATCGTTGTCGAGCTGATCGGCGGCACTACCGTCGCCAAGGAGCTGGTGCTCGAGGCGATCCGCCGCGGCAAGCACGTGGTGACCGCCAACAAGGCGCTGCTCGCGACGCATGGCAACGAGATTTTCGCCGCCGCGCAGAAGAAGGGCGTGATGGTGGCCTTCGAAGCGGCGGTGGCGGGCGGCGTGCCGATCATCAAGGCGATCCGCGAAGGATTGACGGCCAACCGCATCGAGTGGATCGCCGGCATCATCAACGGCACCTCGAACTTCATCCTCTCGGAGATGCGCGACAAGGGACTGCCGTTCGCGCAGGTGCTGAAGGACGCGCAGAAAAAAGGCTACGCCGAGACCGATCCGACCTTCGATATCGAGGGCATCGACGCCGCGCACAAGCTGACCATCCTGGCGGCGATTGCGTTCGGCATTCCGATGCAATTCAAGAAGGCTTATACCGAAGGAATCTCGAAGCTGACCGGCGAAGACATCCGCTACGCGGAGGAGCTCGGCTACCGCATCAAACTGCTCGGCATCACCCGGAAAAACAGCAAGGGCATCGAGCTCAGGGTTCATCCGACGCTGGTTCCGACCAAGCGCCTGATCGCCAATGTGGAAGGCGTGATGAATGCCATCCTGGTGAAGGGCGACGCCGTCGGCGCGACGCTCTACTACGGCGCCGGCGCCGGCAGCCAGCCCACCGCCAGCGCGGTGGTCGCCGACCTGGTGGACGTCACGCGCCTGATCACCGCCGACCCGGAGCACCGCGTGCCGCACCTCGCCTTCCAGCCCGACCGGCTGTCCGACGCGCCGATCCTGCCGATCGACGCGGTGCAGACCTGCTACTACCTGCGCATGCGCGTGCTCGACAAGCCGGGGGTGCTGGCGGACGTGACGCGCATCCTCGCCGACTCGAAGATCTCGATCGACGCCATGGTGCAGAAGGAACCCGGCGCGGGCCAGCGGCGCGTCGACATCGTGATGCTGACCCACCAGGCGCTCGAGCGTAACGTCAACCACGCGCTGCGCAAGATCGAGAAGCTGCCGACCGTGGTCGGCGCCGTCACGAGGATCCGGCTGGAAGAGCTGCTGTAGTGCGGTACGTCTCCACCCGCGGCGCCGCCGCGCCGCAGCACTTCACCGGCATCCTGCTCGAGGGGCTGGCGCCCGACGGCGGCCTCTACGTGCCCGAGAGCTTCCCGCGCGCCGACCTCGCCGCCTGGCGGAAATTGTCCTATCGGGAGCTGGCTTATTCGATTCTTTCGTCTTTCATGGATGATGTTTCGAATCTGCGCCAGATCGTCGACACGACGTATACCGAAAAAACATTTCAAACCGAAGAAATCACCCCGCTGAAAACCCTCGAACCGGGGCTGCACCTGCTCGGCCTGTCGAACGGCCCGACGCTGGCCTTCAAGGACATTGCACTGCAGCTCCTGGGCAATTTATTCGAAGCTGTACTTTCAAAGGAAAAACAGCGTTTAAATATTTTGGGTGCGACTTCCGGCGATACCGGCTCTGCGGCCGAATACGCCCTGCGCGGCAAGCGTGGCATCCAGGTCTTCATGCTCTCGCCCGCCGGCCGCATGAGCGCCTTCCAGCGCGCGCAGATGTACTCGCTGCAGGACGCCAACATCCACAATATCGCCGTGCAGGGGGTGTTCGACGACTGCCAGGACATGGTCAAGGCGGTGAACGCCGATGCCGCGTTCAAGGCCAGGCACCGCATCGGCGCGGTGAACTCGATCAACTGGGCCCGGGTAGCGGCGCAGGTCGTCTACTACTTCAAGGGTTATTTTGAAGCTACAAAATCAAATTCTGAACAAGTCGCATTCGCGGTCCCGACCGGCAATTTCGGCAACATCTACGCCGGCTACGTGGCGCTGCGCATGGGGCTGCCGATCCGGCGCCTGATCCTCGCCTCGAACGAGAACAACGTGCTCGACGAGTACTTTCGTACGGGAAAATACCGCCCGCGCAAGGCGGTGCAGGCGACGTCCAGCCCGTCGATGGACATCTCCAAGGCCTCGAATTTCGAGCGCTATGTCTTTGAATTGACCGGACGCAACGGCGCCGCGACGAAAAAGCTCTTTACCGAAAATGCCTTTGATCTTCCTCCCGGAAAGGAATTCGTTTCGGGCAGCAGCACGCATGCCGACCGGCTGGCGACCATCAAGAGAATTGATGAAAAAAGCAAGACCATGCTGGACCCCCACACCGCCGACGGCGTGAAGGTGGGCCTGGAGCATCGCGAGGCGGGCGTGCCGCTGATTTGCCTGGAGACGGCGCAGCCGGTGAAATTCGCCGACACGCTGCGCGAGGCACTGGGGCGGGCGCCGGCGCTGCCGCCGGGCTTGGAGGATCTCGAGCGGCGGCCGCAGCGCGTCGCCGCCATGCCGGTCAACGTCCAGGCTCTGAAGGACTTCATTGAGCGACAAAGCGCGCACTGAGAAGAACGTGCTGGGCGGCGAGCTGCGCGCCTGCAGCTACGCGCCGCTCACCGGCTATTTCCGCGACGGCTGCTGTGCCACCAATGGCCAGGACGGCGTCGCGCACCTGGTGTGCGTGCAGGTGACGGCGGAATTCCTGGAATTCAGCGTCGCGCACGGCAACGACCTCGTCACGCCGCGCCCGGACCTGCGCTTTCGCGGCCTCAAGCCCGGCGACCGCTGGTGCTTGCATGTCCTGCGCTGGGTCGAGGCCTGGGAGGCGGGCAAGGCGCCGCGCATCGTGCTGGAAGCCACGCACGAAAACGTCCTCAACTACGCGCCGCTCTCCGCCCTCAAGCGCTACGCGCTCGACCTGAACTGACGATGCTCAAGGCCACCGCTCTCCACTGCAAACGGGGTGGTCGTCTGCTTTTTCAGGATTTGAATCTCTCGATTCAAGGGCAAGACCTGATCCGGGTTTCCGGGGCCAACGGCAGCGGCAAGACCAGCCTGCTGCGCATTCTCTGCGGCCTGCTGACGCCCGACGCCGGCGAGGTGCGCTGGAAGGGAACGGCGATCGGCGCGCTGCGCGAGGAATACACGCGCGAGCTCGTGTACCTCGGGCACGCCCCGGCGGTGAAGGACGACCTCACGGCGGCCGAGAACCTCAACTATGCAAGCGTGGTTTCGGGTTTGGGAGTTTCAAGGGAAAGGATTCCTTTTGCATTGGAGAAGTTCGGCGTCTCTGGCGATTCCCTGATCAAGAAACTCTCCCAGGGACAACGAAGGCGAGCGGCGCTCGCCCGGCTGACCTTGTCCGGCAGCGTGCCGCTGTGGCTGCTCGACGAGCCGTTCGCCGCGCTCGACGCGACGGCAGCCGGGTTGGTGGAGGAGTTGATCCGCGCACATGCGGCGGGCGGCGGCGCGGTGGTTTTCACCACGCATCAGGACACGCAGGTGGCGGCAACGCGGACGGTCGAGCTTCATGGTTGAAATCGCGCGCGCACTGGTATGCCGCGACCTGCGTCTCGCGCTGCGGCGACGTGCCGATGTGGCGACGGCGTTGCTCTTTTTTGTCATCGTTGCCAGCCTCTTCCCGCTCGGCGTCGGCGCCGAGCCGAATCTGCTGCGCTCGATCGCGCCGGGCGTGATCTGGGTGGCGGCGCTGCTCGCCTCGATACTGTCGCTCGCGCGCCTGTTCGCCGACGACTTCGCCGACGGCACGCTCGAGCAGATGCTGCTCGGCGCCGCGCCGCTCGGCGTGGTGGTGGCGGCGAAGGCGGCGGCGCACTGGCTGGTGTGCGGGCTGCCGCTGGTGCTGCTCGCACCGCTGCTCGCGCTGCAGTACGACCTGCCGGGACCGCTCGCCGGCATGCTTGCCCTATCATTGGCGCTCGGCACGCCGGTGCTGAGCCTGATTGGCGCCATCGGCGCGGCCCTGACGTTGGGCCTGCGCGGCGGCGGAGTGCTGCTTTCGCTGCTGGTGCTGCCGCTGTACGTCCCGGTGCTGGTCCTCGGGGCGGGTAGCGTCGAAATGGCGTCGGCGGGCCTGGGCGGGCAGGGCCAGTTGCTGCTGCTCGCCGCGCTGCTGGTCGTTGCCGCGGCGGCCGCGCCCTGGGCCATTGCCGCAGCCTTGAGGATTTCATCCGAATGAAGTGGTTCTGGTACGCCTCGCCCGAAACGTTTTTCCCGCTCGCCGGGACGATCGCTCGAATCTGCGCGGTTGCAGCAGCAGTTTTTGCTGTCGCCGGTCTCTACGTAGGCTTCTTCGTCGCGCCGACCGACGCGCAGCAGGGCGAGGTCTACCGCATCATCTTCATCCACGTGCCCGCCGCCTGGATGTCGATGTTCCTTTATGTGCTGATGGCGGCCTGGGCGGCGCTGGGGCTTGCGCTCAACACGAGACTCTCCGCCATGATGGCGCGCGCCCTCGCTCCCACCGGGGCGCTGTTCACCTTCATCGCGCTGTGGACCGGTTCGCTCTGGGGCCGGCCGACCTGGGGCACCTTCTGGGTGTGGGACGCGCGCCTCACGTCCGAGCTGATCCTGCTGTTCCTCTACTTCGGCTTCATGGCGCTACAGGCCTCGATCGAGGACCGGCGGCGCTCGGACCGCGCCGGCGCGGTGCTGGCGATCGTCGGCGCGGTGAACGTGCCGATCATCTATTACTCGGTGCAGTGGTGGAATACGCTGCACCAGGGCGCTTCCGTCAGCTTCAGCCGCGCGCCGAGCATGGCGGCGACCATGTTCACGGGAATGATCCTGATGGCGCTGGCGTTCTGGATGTACAGCATCGCCGTGTCGCTCACGCGGGTGCGCTGCATGATGCGGGAGGAAAAGTGAATCACTGGGATTTCATCTGGGGCGCTTACGGCGTGACTTTTCTTTTGTTGTTCATGGAAGTCTTTTTATTGATTAAAAGAGCGCGTGAAACCAAGGCATAAACGACTCGCCGCCATCGGCATCGGGGTCGTCGCGCTCGGCGTGGCGACGGCGCTGGTGCTCAAGGCCTTCGAGGAGAACCTGGTGTTCTTCTTCACGCCGACGCAGGTCGCGGCCAGAGAAGCGCCGCAGGGCCGCACCTTCCGCATCGGCGGCATGGTGGTGCCCGGCAGCGTGAAGCGCGACGGCGTCGAGGTGCGCTTCGTCGTGACCGACACGGCGAAGAACATCCCGGTGGCCTACCGTGGCGCATTGCCGGATCTTTTCCGCGAGGGCAAGGGCGTGGTGGCGCAGGGCCAGCTCGGGCCCGACGGGCTGTTCACGGCGCGCGAGGTGCTCGCCAAGCACGACGAGAACTACATGCCGCCCGAAGCGGCACACGCGCTCGGCAAGGCAGCGCTCGAGAAGGCGCAGAAAAGCGTGGTGATCACGAAATGATTCCCGAACTCGGGCAGATTGCCGTGTCGCTTGCCTTTATGGTGGCGCTGGCGCAAGCATTTTTTGGTCTGACAAAAAACATTCCGACATGGATGGCCGCCGCCCGGTCTGCCGCGCAGGTCCAGGCCTTCCTTGTGGCGTTTGCGTTCGGCTGCCTCGTCTACGCGTTCGTCACCAACGATTTCTCCGTCGCCTATGTGGCGATGAACTCCAACAGCGCGCTGCCGCTGCATTACCGCGTCGCCGGCGCCTGGGGCGGGCACGAAGGCTCGCTGCTGCTGTGGTGCCTGATGCTCGGGGTATGGATGCTCGCGGTGAGCCTGTTCAGCGGCCACCTGCCCGAGGACATGGCGACGCGCGTGCTGGGCGTGATGGGCCTGGTGAGCGCGGGCTTCCTCGCGTTCCTCCTCTTCACCTCCAATCCCTTCGACCGCCTGTTTCCTTCGCCGGCCGATGGCCGCGACCTCAACCCGCTGCTGCAGGATCCGGGCATGGTGCTGCACCCGCCGATGCTCTACATGGGCTACGTCGGCTTCTCGGTGGCCTACGCTTTCGCGGTGGCGGCGCTGCTCTCGGGGCGGCTCGACGCCGCCTGGGCGCGCTGGTCGCGCCCCTGGACCACGGTGGCCTGGATGTTCCTGACCATCGGCATCGCGCTCGGCAGCGGCTGGGCCTACTACGAACTCGGCTGGGGCGGCTGGTGGTTCTGGGACCCGGTGGAGAACGCCTCCTTCATGCCCTGGCTGGTGGGCACGGCGCTGATCCATTCGCTCGCCGTCACCGAAAAACGCGGCGCCTTCCGCAGCTGGACGGTGCTGCTCGCGATCGTCGCCTTCGGCCTGTCGCTGCTCGGCACCTTCCTCGTGCGCTCCGGGGTGCTCACCTCCGTGCATGCCTTCGCGGTGGATCCCAAGCGGGGGATTTTCATCTTGGCAATTTTTTGCCTGTTCATCGGTGGCGCGCTCGCGCTCTACGCCTGGCGCACCGCGCGCATCGGCCTGGGCGGCGGCTTCGCGCCCGTATCGAGGGAGAGCTTCCTGCTGGCCAACAACGTCCTGCTGGTCTCGGCTGCCGCCACGGTATTTCTCGGCACGCTGTTTCCGCTCGCCATGGACGCGCTCGGCGTCGGCAAGTTCTCCGTCGGCCCGCCGTACTTCGAGACCGTGTTCGTGCCGCTCCTGGCGCCGGCGCTGTTCCTCATGGGCGTCGGGCCGCTCGCGCGCTGGAAGCAAACGAGCCTGCCCGAGCTCGCCGTTACCTTGAGGTGGGCGTTGGGAGTCAGTCTGGTCCTCGGATTCCTGATTCCATTTTTGTTTGGGAAATGGCATGCCATGGTCGGCTTCGGGCTGTTTCTCGCCGCCTGGGTCGTGATCACGGCCATTCTTTCTTTCCGGAAAAGCCTGAAGCAATCCCGTGCGCACTACGGCATGGCGGTCGCGCACATCGGCGTCGCGGTATTTGTCGTCGGCGTCACGCTGGTGAAGGGCTACGAGAGCGAGCAGGACGCGAAGCTCGCCGTCGGCGGCACCATCGAGCTCGCCGGCTACGCTTTCCGGCTCGACGAGGTGGCGGACGTGAAGGGGCCGAATTACACCGCGGCGCGCGCCACGGTGTCGATCACGCGCGGCGGCAAGCCGGTCTCGGTGCTCTACCCGGAGAAGCGCCTCTACGCGGTCCAAAACATGCCGATGACCGAGGCGGCGATCGACACCGGGTTCACGCGCGACCTCTACGTCTCGCTCGGCGACCCGCTGGGCGGGGGCGCCTGGCTGGTCAAGGTGCAGCACAAGCCCTTCATCGACTGGATCTGGGGCGGCTGCCTGATCATGGCCTTGGGCGGCCTGCTCGCCGCGAGCGATCGGCGGTATCGCTTTTCAATCCAGGAGAAGAAACCCGAAGGAATTCTTGTTTGAAGCTGGCGTGGACCATCATGGGTTTTGCCCTGCTGGTGGCGCTGCTGGCCGCCGGCCTGCGGCTCGATCCGCGCGAAGTGCCTTCGCCGCTCATCGGCAAGCCGGCGCCGGCCTTCGAGCTGCCGCTGCTCGACGCGCCGGCGAAGACCTTCTCGCAGAAGGACATGGCCGGCAAGGTGTGGATCATGAACGTCTGGGCGTCGTGGTGCCCGCCCTGCCTGGTCGAGCACCCGGTGATCATGCGCATGGCAAGAACCGGCGTGGCGCCGGTGGTAGGCCTCAACTACAAGGACACGCGCGAAGACGCGCTGCCCTGGCTCAAGCGCAACGGCAACCCCTACCGGCAGGTCGTGTTCGACGCCTCGGGCCGCATCGGCATCGACTACGGCGTCTATGGCGTGCCCGAGACCTACGTCATCGACCGCGAAGGCGTGATCCGCTACAAGCACATCGGCCCGGTAACCCCCGAGGTGGCGCAGCAGAAGATCGAGCCGCTGGTGAAAGAGCTGAATGCGGGTCGCTAGCGCATTGGCGCTGCTGTTTTTTTCGGGGATTATTTTTTCCCAGGATATCGACAAGAGAACGGCCGCGCTCGCTCAGGAGCTGCGCTGCCTCGTCTGCCAGAACCAGACGCTGGCCGAGTCGAACGCGCCGCTCGCCGTGGACCTGCGCAACCAGATCCGCGAGCAGCTGGCCGCGGGCAAGTCCGAGAGCGAGGTAAAGGACTACATGGTGGCGCGCTACGGCGACTTCGTGCTCTACCGCCCGCCCTTCAAGCTGGCGACGCTGCTGCTCTGGGCCGGGCCGTTCCTGCTTCTGTTGTTCGGTTTTTTCATTCTGTTCAGAAAAATCAGATCAAGAACTGGCCAGGCCTCTGAGCTTTCCGACGCCGAGCACCAGCGCGCGGCGAAGCTGCTCGAATGACCGGGTTCTGGCTCGCCGCGGCGGCGCTCGCCGCGATCGCAACCCTGGCGGTGGCATTGCCGCTTGCCGGGCGGCGCCAGGGCGCCGGCATCTCGCGCCGCGACGCCAATCTCGCCATCTACCGCGACCAGCTGCGCGAGCTCGACGCCGATCTCGCCGCAGGAACGCTGGCGCCAGACGATTATTCGCGCTCCAAGATGGAACTCGAGTCGCGGCTGCTTCGCGATGTGGCAGTGGAAAATCCAGCATCCTTTTCTGGCGGGAAAAGAGCAGCCATCATCGCCGGCATTGCCATTCCTTTGTGCGCGGCGGCCATCTACCTCGCCGTCGGCGCGCCCGCGGTCTTCGAATCGTCGCCGCAGCACATCGAGGCCATGGTGGTGCGGCTGGCGGCCCATTTGCGCGAGAACCCGGACGACACCGACGGCTGGCAGCTGCTCGGGCGCTCCTACGCGGCGCTCGGCCGCTTTCCGGAGGCGGTGGACGCCTATGCGCGGGCGGCGGTGCGCGCGCCGCGCGACGCGCAGCTGCTCGCCGATTTCGCCGACGCGCTCGGCATGGCGCGCGGCCAGAGCCTGCGCGGCGAGCCCGAGAAGCTGCTGTTGCGCGCGCTCGAGATCGACCCGGAAAACATGAAGGCGCTGGCGCTCGCCGGTACGGCTGCCTTCGACCGGCGCGATTTCCGCTCGGCCGCCGCCTACTGGAGTCGCATGCAGCCGCTGGTGCCGGCGGGCTCCGAGGACGAGCGCGTCATCCAGGAAAACGTGGCCGAGGCGCGCAAGCTCGCCGCGGGCGCGCGCAACCTGAACGGCAAAGTCGTCATCTCTAAAAAACTGCAGGACCAGGTGCGTCCGGACGACGTGCTGTTCCTCTTCGCCCGGGCGGAGAAGGGCCCGCCGATGCCGCTCGCCGCCATGAAGCTGCGCGCTGCCGACCTGCCGCTCGACTTCGTGCTCGACGACTCGATGGCCATGGCGCCGGGGCTGGCGCTGTCCAGATTCCCGCGCATCGTGGTGACGGCACGTGTCTCGCGCGGCGGCCAGCCCGCACCCCAGCCCGGCGACCTGCAAGGCTCGAGCCGCGCCGTGGCAAATAATGCGCAGGGTGTTAGGGTAATCATCGACACGGTGGTGCGTTAAAGGGGATTTGAAAAGCGTCATGCGACTCTGGCGGACGGTGCTCTACGGCATGTTGGCGCTCGTCCTGGCGGGCGGCTGGGGCTTTCTGTTCTGGCAGTCGAGCGATTCGAACCTCGCCGCGGGCAACACCGCGCGCAGCGCCCTCAACTCGCTGCGCGCCATCGACGCGCGCTGGAACGACCAGCTGGTGGGCGTGCGCCAGGCCGGCGGGCAGGGCACGGGCTTCGAGCCGGCGAGCCACGGCAGCGCCATGGCCCAGCTCGAGGGGCAGGCGCTGCGCCTGCCGCACCCGGGCCTCGGCACCATGCTCGGCGCGGTGAAGCAGGCCTTCGACGACAAGGCCGCCCTGATGAAGCGGGTCGCAGCGGGCGAGCCGCTGTTCAACGTCGCCTGGCTCGCGCCGACCGGGCCGCGCCTGGACGCGCTCTCGCGCATGCTCGACCGCGCGACGGCCCAGGCGGTGCTGGATGTCGACCTCTACCGGACGTGGCTTCTTTACTACTCCGGCATCCTGCTCACCGTCCTCGCCTGGCTGTTCCTCGAGCTGCGCAAGGCCAACGCGAGCCTGGAGCGGCGCGTGCAGGAGCGCACGCGCGAATTGTCCGAGACGCTGAAGAAGCTCAAGGAGTCGGAAGCGATGCTGGTGCAGAGCGAGAAGATGTCGTCGCTCGGCCAGCTGGTGGCGGGCCTGGCGCACGAGGTGAACACGCCGCTCGCCTACGTCAAGGCGAGCCTGGAGGCGATGCGCTCGCGCCTGGGCGACGCCGGGCGCATCGGCGAGGAAGCCGACCGCCTGCTCGAGCTGCTCTCGGCCGAGCAGCCCGACGAGGCGGCGCTCGCGGCGCAGTTCGAGACGGTGCGGGCGCTCGCGCGCGAGCGGCGCTTCGAGGCGCTCGAGACGCAGCTGAAGGACGGGCTGCACGGCATCGGCCGCATCGCCGAGCTGGTGGCGAACCTCAAGGACTTCAGCCGCCTCGACCGCGGCAGGGTGGCGCAGGTCGACCTGCACGAGGGCATCGAGAGCACGCTGCGCATCGCGCAGCACCAGATCGGCAAGCGCACGGTGAAAAAATCCTTTGGCGAGATCCCGCGCGTCACCTGCTCGCCTTCCCAGATCAACCAGGTGTTGCTCAACCTGGTCGTCAACGCCGCGCAGGCCACGCCCGAGGCGGGCGGCCACATCGGCATCCGCACCAGCCTGCACGGCGCCGGCCACGTGGCGATCGACGTCGCCGACAACGGCCACGGCATCCCGCCCGAGGTGCTGCCGCGCATCTTCGACCCGTTCTTCACCACCAAGGACGTCGGCAAGGGCACCGGCCTCGGGCTTGCCATCTCCTACAAGATCGTCGAGGAGCATGGCGGCAAGCTCGAAGTGCAGTCCAAGCCCGGCAACACGCGCTTCACGCTGACTCTGCCGATCGCCCCGGCCGCCAATGGCGCGAATCGGTAAATACGTCGTCACCGGCGAGCTTGGCCGCGGCGGCATGGCCGTGGTGCACAGCGCCCTCGACCCGGTGATCGGGCGGCCGGTGGCCGTCAAGGTGGTGCGCAAGAGCGAGCTCGATCCGGCCGAGGCGAAGAGCATCCTCGCCCGCTTCCGCCAGGAGGCGCAGTCCGCCGGCAACCTCCTCCATCCCAACATCGTCGCCATCTACGAGTACGGCGAAGACGACGCCATCGCCTGGCTGGCGATGGAGCTGGTGCAGGGCAAGTCGCTGCGCGATCACCTTGCCGCCGGCTTCCGCCCGGCGGCGGGCGAGCTGCCCGGCGTGATCGTGCAGATACTCGAAGCGCTCGACTACTCGCACGGGCGCGGCGTGATCCACCGCGACATCAAGCCCGGCAACGTGCTGGTGAGCGAGATGGGGGTGGCCAAGATCTCGGATTTCGGCATCGCGCGCCTCGCGCGCACGCATGCGCCGCAGGCGGGCGAGGTGATCGGCACGCCCTACTACATGGCGCCGGAGCAGTTCGAGGGGCGCGAAGCCGACGAGCGCACCGATATCTACGCCGCCGGGGTGATGGTCTACGAGGTGCTGTGCGGCCGGCGGCCGTTCTCGGAGACGGCCGGCGACCTCGTCGAGCAGATCCTGCGCGCGCCGCCGCCGCCGCCGAGCTCGGTCGCCCCGCGGCTGCCGGCGGCGCTCGACGCGGTGCTGGCGCGCGCGCTCGCCAAGCAGCCGGCCGAGCGCTACGCCAGCGCGCGCGAGTTCCTCGAGGCGCTGCGCGGCGCCTTCAAGCCGAGAAGCGTCGCCAGCAACCTCGGCGCGCTGCGCCGCGGCATTAAAGCGCAGCCGAAGGCGGCAGACAAAGTGGGCGGCCGGCGCCTGCCGGCGGTACTGTTCGTCGATGACGAAGAGCGGGTGCTGAACGCCCTTACTTCGCTTTTTACCGACACCTACGACATCGAGACCGCGACGAGCGGCGCCGCCGCGCTCGAGCGCCTGCGGGAGAAGCGCTTTCTCGTCATCGTCAGCGACCAGCGCATGCCCGAGATGACCGGCGTCGAGTTCCTGCGCCAGGCGAGGGCGCTGGCGCCGAATAGCGTGCGGCTTTTGCTCACCGGCTACTCGGACCTCGCCGCCATCGTCGGCTCGGTGAACGACAGCGAGGTGTTCCGCTTCGTCTCCAAGCCCTGGCAGCAGGAGGAGCTGCAGGCGACGCTCGCCGAAGCGGTATCGGTGGCCATCGCACTGGAAGCGGCCGAGGCACGCGGAACAGCCGTGCCGAAGAGCGCGGCGGCCGTCCTGGTGGCGGGTGACGCGGCGCTCGCGCGCGCGGCGCGCGAACTCTCCAAAGGCAAATTCGAAGTGCTGGAGGCGGCGGGCAGCGTCGACGCGCTCGAGATCCTGGCGCGCGAGGAAGTCGGCGCGATGGTGTGCGACCTCGACACCGGATCCGAGGATCCGGCGGCACTGCTGCGCGTGCTGAAGGAGCACTCGCCGCAGACGCAGCTGGTGGTGGCCTCGGCAGTGACCGATTCGGAGCAGATCATCGGCCTGATCAACGAGGCGCGCATCCACCGCTTCCTGGCGAAGCCGGTCAACCTCACGCTGCTGGCGCAGGCGCTCGGCTCCGCGCTCGAGCGCTACGCGCGCCTCGCACGCGCGCCGGGGCTGGCGCGCGGCGAGCGCGGCAAGCGCGGGCGCGACAGCGCGCAGGCCCGCACTTTTCTCGAGCGCATCAAGGCGCTCGGCGGGCGCTTCACCCGCGCTATCGGTGGCGCGGGGCGCTAGTTCCCAGGACGCCGTCGCTCAGCGGCAGCTTCAGCCAGCTGACGATCGGCGAGCCCCAGACTTCGATGCGCCGCACGCCCGGCAGCGGCTCGTCGTCGTGCCAGGTGTGCGTGTCGCCATGCACCAGGACCACCCGGCCCGGCATCTTTTGTCCCAGATGAATGAGGTTTTCCCGTAATTCCCGGTAGCCGTCGCGCGGCAGCGAAATGAACGGATTCGCCTGCATCAGCAGCACCAGGCCCTTGCGCGACTCGGCAACCCGCGCGGCCTCGTCGAGCCACGCGTAGACGGCCTGCATGCGGGGCCCGAATTCCTCCGGGCGGCCGACGTTGTTATTGGTGCCCGGGACGTTGAGCGTCACGAAGACCAGGCCGTCAAACTCCCAGCGCAGGTGCTCGCAAAACGGGCCGCTTTGTTTTTCCACTTTCAATGCTGTTTCACAAAAAATCCTTCGCCAGGCATCCAGTCTTTCCACCTGGTTGCGACAGTCGGTCCACTCGTTGTCGCCGGGCAGCAGCACGAAGGGATGGCGGATGCGGGCGAACTGGCGCTTGCGCGCCGCGAGCCACTCGTCGGTGCAGGCCTGGCGCGGCGAGCCGATGTCGCCGACGTGCACGATGAAGGCGAGCGAATCGGCGTTGATCTCGTCGATCAGCTGGTCGAGGCGCTGCACCTCGCGCTCCGTGTAGGGCGTGTCGCCCATCAGGCCGATGGCGACGCCGCCCGGCGCGACCTGCGCCGCGCAGGCCGCCACGAACGCGGCCGCGCTACAGGCCGTAAGCCTTGCGCACCAATGCCAGCGGATGGGCCTTCTCCACGCCTTTTGCGTCCTCGCCCATGCCCTGCAGGATATGCCGGGCGGCGATCGGGCAGTCCGAGGCGATGGTCGACGGTCCCGGCGCGGCCATCTGGCGGAACACCGGGCGGCCGATCTTCAGCGAATTCTCGTAGTACTCGGACTTAACGCCCCAGGTGCCGTCGTGCCCGGCGCAGCGCTCGACCGTGGTCAGCTCGGTGCCCGGGATCGACTCGAGCAGCTCGCGCGTCTTCTGTCCCATGTTCTGCACGCGCGAGTGACAGGGGATGTGATACGACACTTTGCCCAGGGAATTGACGAAATCCGTCTTCAGCAGGCCGTCTTTTTTGCGCAGAACGAAATACTCGAAGGGATCGAACATCGCGTCGCGCACCGCCAGCACATCGGCGTCCTGCGGGTACATCAGCGGCAGCTCCTGCTTGAACATCAGGGTGCAGGAGGGCACCGGGGTGAGGATGGCGTAGCCTTGCCGGGCTAGCGGCGCCAGAACCGGGATGTTGATTTTCTTGAGAGCGTCAACAGCCTCCAGATTCCCCAGTTCGAACTTCGGCATGCCGCAGCAGGCTTCCTTCTCCGCAAGCACGCAGGGAATCTCGTTGTGCTCGAGGATCGCGAGCAGGTCGTGCGCGATGCCCGGCTCGTTGTAGTTGCAATAGCAGGTGGAGAAAATGGCGACCTTGCCGGGCGCGCGTTCGCCTTTTTTCTCCGGAAATGGTTTTGATTTTTCGGCAGTGGATCGAAATTTCCGCGGTGCATAAGGGGGAAGTTCTCGATCTTGGTGTATGCCAAGCACTGCCTGAAGGGCGCTACGTGCAATCTTGTTTCCATTTACCGCATTAATCGCCTGCGCCACTACCGGAATCGCCGCCAGCCTGCCCACGGCGTCGGTGGAGGAGAGCAGCCGGTCGCGCAATTTCACACCCGCGCGGAACTTGACTGCCTTGGCGCGCAGCATGACGTGAGGGAAGTCCACGTTCCAGGGGTGCGGCGGAACGTAGGGGCACTTGGTCATGTAGCACAGGTCGCAGAGGTAGCACTGGTCGACGACCTTGCCGAAGTCCGACTTGGCGACGCCGTCCACCTCCAGGGTGGACGAGGCGTCCACCAGGTCGAACAGCGTCGGGAACGTCGTGCACAGGCTGACGCAGCGGCGGCAGCCGTGGCAGATTTCGAAGACGCGCTCGAGCTCCTTCTCGGCCTTCCCCTGGTCCCAGAACTCCGGGTTCTTCCAGTCGAGCGGATGCCGGGTCGGAGCGTCGAGCGACCCTTCCCGCATCAGTCGGTCAGCGCGTCCAGGGCTTTCTGGAAGCGGTTGGCGTGGCTGCGCTCGGCCTTGGCCAGCGTCTCGAACCAGTCGGCGATCTCGCTGAAGCCTTCGTCGCGCGCCGATTTCGCCATGCCGGGATACATGTCGGTGTACTCGTGCGTCTCGCCCGCCACCGCGGCCTTCAGGTTGTCGCGCGTGCGGCCGATCGGCAGTCCGGTGGCCGGGTCGCCCACCTGCTCGAGGTACTCCAGGTGCCCGTGCGCATGCCCGGTCTCGCCTTCGGCGGTGGAGCGGAACACCGCCGCGACGTCGTTCTGGCCCTCGACGTCGGCTTTCGCGGCGAAGTAGAGGTAGCGCCGGTTCGCCTGTGATTCGCCGGCAAACGCGTCCTTGAGGTTGGTGTGAGTCTTGGTGCCTTTGAGCGCTTTCATGAGGTTCTCCTGTAACAAATGCAGCACTATTCTATCCGCACAAACTCCTCGCGCTTGCTCGCCGAGCTGTGCTCGACACGCGGCACCTGGATCACCTTGACCTCGATCGGGAAGCCCATGGCGTCCTGCACCAATCGCGTGATGCCGGCGCGGTGGGCGTCGTCGAGCGGCACGCCCCATTCGACATAAACCTCCATGAGGTTGGGGCCGCGCTGGATCAGACGGTAATCCCGCGCCGGGCCGATCTCAAGGAACCTGGAGCCCGGAAACATGACGTAGCGCAACTGCCCGTCGGGCAGCCGGGCAAGGTTGCGGTTGCGCCCGAGAATGGAGTCGAGCGCGGGCAGCGTCAGGCCGCAGTCGCAGCGCTCGGCGCCCGCCACCGCGACGTCGCCGATGTCATAGCGGATGATCGGCATCGCCAGGCTGTGCAGGATGGTGACGAGGACCTTGCCGGGCTTGCCCGGCGCCGCCGCGCGGCCGTCCTCGCCGACGACTTCCAGCAGCACATGCTCGGCGAGTACGTGGTAGCGCTCGTGGTTGCGGCATTGCAGCGCCAGGTAGCCGGCATCGCGCGTGGAATAGACGTCCTTGATCTGCGCGCCGAAGCCGCGGCGCACCAGATCGCGCAGCCCGGGGGTCACCGTTTCGCCGATGGTGATGAATTCGCGGATGCGGTGCGGGCTGCCGCCCCGCGCAGCCGCGATGTTTGCGTAGCCCAGCGCACGCCCGGGCATCGTAATGAAGTAGTCGGGCTTTTCCGCCTGGATCGCCTCGTACTCCGATTCGATAGTGGTGCCGACGGAGATCAGGCCCGCCGAAGGGCCGGTGCGGGCGAGCAGCGCCATCGGGTGGCCCCAGTCGTTGCGCCGCTGGTCGCGCTTGCCCATGCGCAGCGCCACGAGCTTCAACGAGAGGTCGCGCTGGTGCCACAAGTGGTTGATCGCCGTCACGGTGTCGTAATGCAGCGACTGGACGGCAATGCGGTCCACGCTGACCGGCTTGCCGGTCGAGCCCGAAGTGGAGGCGGTGACGATTTTTCCCCAGGCGGGGTCGACTGGCCGCGCGCGGATATCGTCGGCGCGCTGCTGCAGCTCGGAGCGCGTCAGGGGCGGAATGCGCTCGAGCGTGGCGCGGTCGAACGCCCGACCAGGCGACCAGCCCGAGGCCTCCAGCCGCTCGCGCCAGAAGGGCGAGGCGCGATGCGCGTGGGCGGCGAGCTTCGCCAGCGCTGCAAACTGGTATAGCTCCTGGGCTGCGCGCGGCGAGCGCGCGAAGCGGTCGGCGGCGTCGACCGAGCGGCGCAGCGCATCCGCGTAGCTGGTCATGCCGCCGTGCGCCGGGCCTATCCGCCTGGGCCGCCGTAGGCGTTGCCGCCGCCTTCGGGCCGGGGCATGGAGAACACGCGCTCGACGACGGCGTATTCGTCGTAGCCGCAGCGCGCGATGGGCTGCAGCGCGGCGATGTCGAAGCGGCCGTCCTTCAGGGAGCGCTCATCCAGGTGCACCCCCACCACCTGCCCGAGCACCAGGGTGCGCGCGCCCTCGTTGCCGTCGAGGTCTTTCAGGCGCACGACCTGCGTCACCTTGCATTCGAGCGCGGCAGGAGAGCTCGCCACGCGCGGCGGCGCTACCAGGCGCGAAGCAGCGGGTTCGAGCCCCGCATGGTCGAACTCGCTCTCGCCGCGCGCGAACGGCGCCGCGGTCGCGTTCATCTGCAGGCGAAAAGGATAAGTCGCCATGCTCCAGACGAATTCGCCGCGCTCGACGGCGAAGGTCTGCGTATCCTTCTCGCCCTCGCTCGAGAAACCGACGATCTGCGGCCAGCTGCAGAAGGCGTTGAAGTAGCTGTAGGGCGCGAGGTTCACCTGTCCGCCGCGACTCACTGTAGAGATCCAGCCTATCGGCCGCGGCACGATCATGCCCTTGAACGGGTCGTGGGGCAGGAGAGCGCGGTCGCGGCGCGCAGGTTCGTAGAAGATCATGCGCCGCAAGGTAGCAGAATCACGGGGTGGCACGTGGCGCTTCCACGGCAGTAAAATGGCGCCGTGACGAACCGGATCGAGACCGCGCTGCGCCAGGTCGGGGAGCGGACCAGCATCCCCTTCGCTGCGCGCTTCGCCGGCGGGGGGGTATTCCGCAGCCGCGATGCGCAGCCCGAGTTCACCCTGGTGTTCCGCCGGCCGCGCGCCTACGGCCTGATCGCGGCGCTCGGGCACGTCGGCCTGCTGGAGGCCTACTTCGACGGCGATCTCGACATCGAGGGCAGCATCGCCCAATGCATGGCCGCCGGCATGGAAGGCGGCATGGACCGGCCGAAGCCCCTGGTCGGGCTGCTCAACTGGTGGCACGAATTCGTGCAGTCGAACTCGACCTGGCTGCGCTCGCGCCGCAACGCCGAATTCCACTACGCGCACAGCCCCGAGTTCTACCGGCTGTGGCTCGACGATCCGCTGATGCTCTACACCTGCGCCTACTGGAAGGAGGGCGTGCGCACGCTGGAGGAAGCGCAGCGCGCGAAGCTCGACCACGTGGCGCGCAAGCTCCTGCTCAAGCCGGGCGAAGAGGTGATCGACATCGGCAGCGGCTTCGGCGGCTTCCTCATCCACGCCTATGAGAATTACGGCGTGAAGATTACCGGCTACAACCCGACCAGCTCGCAGGTCGAGATGACGCGCAAGTCGATTGCGCGCAAAGGCATTGGCCACAGCGTGCAGGTGCTCGATGACTGGCGCGGCATCGACCGCCAGTTCGACAAGGTGGCCTCCATCGGCTCCCTCGAGCACGCCGGGCGCGACTACCTCGCCGAGGTGATCCAGCGCCACGCGCGCTTCCTCAAGCCCGGCGGCATCGGCCTGCTGCATTTCATCGGCCACGTCGGCCGCCACCCGACCGACTACTTCATCCGCAAGTACGTGTTCCCGGGCGGCTGGATCCCGAGCCTCGCCGACACCCTGGTCGAGCTCGAGCGCGCCGGCCTCGAGGTGCTCGACGTCGAGAACCTGCGGCGCCACTACGCGCTGACGCTCGACGTCTGGGCCGAGCGCTTCGACCGCAACTGGGAGCGCATCCGCGCGCTCGACCCGCGCACCTTCAACGAGCGCTTCCACCGCATCTGGCGCGTCTACCTCTACGGCTGCGCCGAGATGTTCCGCTCGCGCGCCGAGCAGACGCACCTGTTCCAGATCGTGTTTTCGAAGGGGAACACCACCACCTACCCGATGAGCCGTGGATTCCTCTACGAGCCGCCAGCCGCATACCCGGAAAAGAGAATCGCTGGCCGCGCGTCTTAGGCAGGGCGCCGGCCCGATCGGGCTGCACAAGGACACCTCCAACCTGTTCCGCGACCGCGCGGCGCAGGCGGGACGGCGGCTGGACCTGCGTGACTTCAATGAAGTGCTTGCGGTCGACAGGGATTTTGTCGAAGCCGAAGGCATGACTTCCTACGAGGAACTGGTGCGCCAGTGCTTGGCGCAGGGCGTGATGCCGGCGGTGGTGCCGCAGCTCAAGACCATCACCCTGGGCGGCGCGGTGGCGGGCGTGGGCATCGAGTCCTCCTCGCACCGCCACGGCCTGGTGCACGACACGATGCTCGAGCTCGACGTGCTGCTCGGCGACGGGCGCGTCGTCACCTGCACGCCGGACAACGAGCACGCCGACCTGTTCTACGGCTTTCCCAATTCCTACGGCACGCTCGGCTACGCGCTGCGGGTCAAGGTAAAAACGACGGCGGTAAAGCCTTTTGTGCATCTGGAACATCATCGCTTTTCATCGGGGCAGGTTTTTTTCGAGGAACTGAAAAAGCAATCGTCGGCCGACTTCGTCGACGGCACCATCTTCTCGCCGCAGGAGATGTATCTCACCCTGGGCCGCTGCGTCGACCAGGCGCCGTCCGTCAGCGATTACACGTTCGAAAATATCTTCTATAAATCGATCCGTGAAAAGCGCGAGGATTTCCTCACCATCCACGATTACCTGTGGCGCTGGGACACCGACTGGTTCTGGTGCTCGAAGAACGTGCTGGCGCAGCATCCGTTCGTACGGAAATATCTTTATGGCCGGGCCAACCTGGGCTCCCGGACCTACACCAGGATCATGCGCTGGAACAGCCGCGCCGGGCTGACCAGGACGCTCGAGCGGGTCGTCGGCCTGCATTCGGAGTCGGTGATCCAGGACGTCGACATCCCGCTCGACCGCGCCGCCGAATTCCTCGATTTCTACGCGGCGAACATCGCGCTTTGGCCGCAATGGATTTGTCCAATCGCACCCGGAAAGGGAAGTTTTTCCCTTTATCCGGTAAAGAACCGGAACTACGTCAATTTCGGCTTCTGGGACGTCAAGCGCACCCGCGAGGGGCACCCGGCGGGGCACTTCAACCGCCTGATCGAGCGCCAGGTAATTGAGCTCGGCGGCATTAAGTCGCTTTACTCGGACAGTTTTTTCCCCGAGGATGAGTTCGCGCGCGCCTACGGCGGCGAGGCGTACCAGCGGCTCAAAGTGAAATACGACCCCGACGGCGCCTTCCCGGGCCTCTACGAAAAATGCGTTTTGCGGCGCTGATCGCCCTGTTCGGCTGCGCGCTGGCGCAGGCGCAGTCTGCGGACACGCACCAGCATGATTTCCGCGATGCCGGCAAGTGGGCGCAGGTGTTCGACGACCCGAAGCGCGACGAGTGGCAGAAGCCGCAGGAGGTGATCAAGGCGCTCGAGCTCGCGCAGGACTCGACCGTGGCCGATATCGGCGCCGGCACCGGCTATTTTTCGGTGCGCCTCGCGCAGATCGTGCCCAACGGCCGCGTCTACGCGGTGGACGTGGAGACCGAGATGGTGAAGCACCTCGCGCTGCGCGCCGCGAACCAGGGGCTGGCCAACGTGATTGCCGTGCGCGGCGCGCCCGACGACCCGCGGCTGCCGGGCAAGGTCGACGTGGCGCTGTTGGTCGACACCTACCACCACATCGAGGACCGCGAGGCCTATTTCACGCGACTGCGCGGCATGCTCAAGCCCGGCGGCCGCATCGTCGTGATCGACTTCAAGCCGGATGCGCCGCAAGGCCCGCCGAAGGCAACGCGCCTGTCAGCGGACGCGGTCAAGGCCGAGCTCGACCGGGCGGGCTTCCTCGTCAGCGACGATTTTGATTTCCTGCCGTACCAGTACTTCCTGATCTTCCGCTGACCCGCGGCTAGCCCCGGCCCCGCTCGTCGAGCTTGCGCCGCGCGTCGGCAAACGCGTCGCGCAGCGCGACATAGATATCTTCGTCGTGCTCGTGGTTGATGGCGATCTCGGCGCCGGGCACTCGCACGTCGAGACGCACGGCGAACTGGCGGCCGTGGCGCTTGTGGTGGTCGGGCTGCTCGACGACCACGCGGCAGCTGACGATGCGGTGGTGGACGTGCTCGAGCTTGTTCGCCGCGTCCTGGATGGCGGCCTCGATGGCCGGCGAGCGCCCGAGGCCGCGCCAGGTGATCTGCAGGGGAATATTCATGCCGACGGTTTCCTGTTGCGAGCCTTCTCAGATCCCGGCCGAGCGCAATCGCAGCGCGTTCATCACGACCGAGATCGAGCTGGCGCTCATCGCGGCCGCGGCGATCATCGGATTGAGCAGCAGGCCGGTGAAGGGAAATAGTACGCCCGCGGCGATCGGCACGCCGAGCGCGTTGTAGACGAAGGCGAGGAACAGGTTCTGCCGGATGTTGCGCATGGTGGCGCGCGACAGGCGGCGCGCCCGCACGATGCCGCGCAGGTCGCCCTGCACCAGCGTGATGCCGGCGCTCTGGATCGCGACGTCCGCCCCGGTTCCCATGGCGATGCCGACCTCGGCCTCGGCGAGTGCCGGCGCGTCGTTGACGCCGTCGCCCGCCATGGCCACCGAGCGCCCCTGTGCGCGCAGCGCTTTCACCACGGCGCCTTTCTCCTGCGGCAGGACGTCGGCGCGGACATCGCTGATCCCGAGCCGCTGCGCGACCGCCTGCGCGGTCACCGCGTTGTCGCCGGTCAGCATGACGACGTGGATGCCTTCTGCGGCGAGCGCCTGCAATGCCTCGGGGGTGGAGGCCTTGACGGGGTCGGCGACGCCGATGATGCCGGCGGTGCGTCCATCCACGACGAGAAATACCAGCGTGCCGCCGCTTCGGCGCAATGCGTCGGCCTTGTCCTTCAGGTCCTGGGGCACCGTCGCCAGAGATTCGGCGAGGCGCAAATTTCCCAGCGCCACTTTCTGCCCCGCCAGCGTCGCCTCGACGCCCTTGCCGGTCACGGCGTTGAAGTTTTCGACCGCCAGGACAGCGATGCCGCGGTCCCGGGCCCCCTGCAGGATCGCTCCGGCGAGCGGGTGTTCGCTGCCGCGCTCGAGGCTGGCGGCGAGTTGCAGCACCCGTTCCTCCGCAAAGTCCGCGGCCGGGATGACCGCCGTGAGCTTCGGCTTGCCTTCGGTGAGGGTGCCGGTCTTGTCCACCACCAGGGTGTCGATTTTCTCCATGCGCTCCAGCGCCTCGGCATTGCGGATCAGCACGCCGGCCTGCGCGCCGCGCCCGGTGCCCACCATGATGGACATCGGCGTGGCGAGGCCCAGCGCGCACGGGCAGGCGATGATCAGCACCGAGACCGCGCTCACCAGCGCAAACGCCATCGAAGGCGGCGGGCCGTAGACCGACCACGCCGCGAATGCAACCAGCGCAACGCCGACCACCGCCGGGACGAAGTACGACGACACCGCGTCGGCGAGATTCTGGATCGGCGCGCGCGTACGCTGCGCGTCGGCCACCAACTTCACAATCTGGGCGAGCAGGGTCTCGGCTCCCACCCGGTCGGCGCGCATGACGAAGCTGCCGGTGCCGTTGAGCGTGCCGCCGGTGACCTTGTCGCCGGCATGCTTTTCCACCGGCAGCGATTCCCCGGTGACCAGCGATTCGTCGATGCTGGAATGGCCTTCGAGCAGCATGCCGTCCACCGGTACCTTTTCGCCCGGCCGCACGCGCAGCCGATCGCCCTTCTGCACCTGGTCGAGCGGGATTTCCGCGTCGCTGCCGTCCGGGCGAATGCGGCTCGCCGTCTGCGGCGCGAGCTTGAGCAGCGCCCGGATCGCGCTGCTGGTGTTGTCGCGGGCGCGCAGTTGCAGCACTTCACCGAGCAGCACCAGCACCGCAATGACCGCGGCGGCTTCGAAGTAAAGACCGACCTGCCCATGGGCATCGCGAAATGCCGCCGGAAACATGCCCGGGGCGAGCAATGCAACCACGCTGTAGACGAACGCCATGCCGACGCCCAGCGCGATCAGCGTGTACATGTTGAGGTTGCGCGAGACGAGCGAATTCCAGCCGCGCACGAGAAACGGCCAGCCTGCCCACATCACCACCGGCATGCTGAGAACGAACTGCACCCAGGGCAATCGCTCCATCATGCCGAGTGCAAGCACCGGCAGGCTCAGCGCGAGGCCGATCCAGAACCGGCGTGTCATGTCGACGAGCTCCGGATTGGCCTGCGTCTCCGCGGTCGCGACCAGGGGTTCGAGGGCCATGCCGCATTTCGGGCAGGCGCCCGGCCCGCTCTGGCGGATCTCCGGGTGCATCGGGCAGGTGTAGATC
>DASWEU010000088.1:0-5967 GCA_036394595.1 Burkholderiales bacterium
CCGGCAAGCTTCGATTTCACCAGCGACGATATTTTTCCCATGTCGGCGCGCCCCGCGAGCTTGCCCTTCAATGCCCCCATGACTTTGCCCATATCGGCCACGCCCTTTGCGCCCGTTTGCGCGATTGCCGCGGAGACCTCCTCTCCGATCTCTGCGTCCGTCAGCTGCTTGGGCAGGTAGCCCGAGAGAAGATTCAACTCGAAGGTCTCGCCGTCGACGAGATCCTTGCGGTTGGCAGCCTGGAATTGCGCAATGGAGTCGCGGCGCTGCTTGATCATCTTCTCGATGACCGCCACGACCTCTGCGTCGGCAAGCTCTTTCCTCTCGTCGACTTCGCGCTGCTTGATCGCAGCGAGCAACAGGCGTATGGCAGAGAGGCGCTGCGGCTCCCTCGCTTTCATAGCCGCCTTCATGTCTTCGCTGATGCTGGCCCTTAGCGACATGCGCTCCTCGAAGGTCGGGATCGGCAAAATGAAACGGCGCGATGAGCGGCTCTGTCCACTCCATCGCGCCGGGTCGGTCCGGCGGCAGTGCCCTCCGGATCAATAGAGCTTTGGCGGCAGTGTCTGGTTGCGCAGGCGCTTGTAGTGCCGCTTGACGGCGGCGGCCAGCTTTCTCTTGCGGTAGGCCGTGGGCTTTTCGTAGAACTCGCGCGCGCGCAGCTCGGTGAGAAGCCCCGTCTTTTCCACGGTGCGCTTGAAGCGGCGCAATGCCACTTCGAAGGGCTCGTTTTCCTTGACGCGTACTGTCGGCATGCAGTCTTGATCCCAAGGCTATGTTGCAGCAAGGGTGCGAATTCTAGACGTTTTTTGGCCAAGACGCCAGCTACCCGCCAAGCTTGCCAGTCAGTCCCAGGATCCGCGACTCCTGGCCGACGGTCGCCGCACGCAGGTCCACTTCCGTGAGGCGCGCGTCCAAGCGCGAACGCGCTGCGTCGATCATTTCCAGCAGGGACCCGCGCCCAAGCCGGTAGGCGTCTTCGGCCATCTGTTTGAGCGCGGGGATGCGCCCGCCGACATTGCGCCGGAACCGCTCGAGGGCCGCTTGCCGTAGCGCGAGCCCTTCGACCAGCCTCCGCAATTCCACATCGATCTCGGCTTCGATCGCCTCTCGGCGTCTCTGCGCAGCGCGGAGATCGGCAGCCGCCCTGGCCATCAGGCCGCGCCGGGCATCGGACAACGGGATCTCGGTGGACAGCCCGACGAAATTAGCGGCACCGAACGGATCGCTCGTCCATGTCCTGCCCAGGCTCAGCACCGGCACGGGCCAGCGTTCCCGCTCGGTGCGTGTGAGCGCCGCCTGCGCCGCTTCTTCTTCGCGCCGCGCCGCGACGATCTGCGGGTTCCTTGAAATCAGGGCCTCTCGCCACTCGGCGGCATTAGACGACAGGCCAGCGGGCGCAACGGCGCCGCTCGCGCTCGGACGCCAGCCTGGCGCGCCGAGCAGGGCCGCCAAACCCACCGATTTCTCGGCCACTTCGGCCCGCGCGTCCGCCGCCCGCGCATTCACGCCGGCGAGCTCGACCTCGACCCGCGTGAGGTCGTAGAGGCTTGCGGCGCCGCTCGCCAGTCGGCCGGAGACGATCGTTGCAACCCGCTCTATTTCGGCCACCGACTCGTCGAGCAGCGAAGCCTTTTCCTGAGCAGCCTGCAACCCGACAAAGAGGTCGGCAGCGCGCAGCGCGAGTTCGTTTCCGGCCAGTCCGACGCGGGCGCGGGTCGCGAGAAGGCCCTGCTCGGCGGCTTCGATCCGCGCGCCGCGTTGGCCACCGATCAAGAGCGGCAAATCCACAGTCGCCTGCTGCTGCTGGCTACCGTCGAACAGGGTTCTCGCTCCCGACGAAGTAAAACGCCCGTAAGAGACCGTGGGATTGGGAAAAGCACCGGCGGTGATTCGTTCGGCCTCGGCCGTTTCGATTGAAACCTGTTCGACCGCGAGCCTGGGACTGCGCTCCGCCACCAGACGGAGCAGGACTGGCAAAGTCAGGCTTTCGGGAAGCGCCGATACCGGTTCTTGTGCCCAGAGGGATGCCGTCGGCAAGATCGAGACAGCCAAAAGTATCGCGATCCTGCTCATGGCTTGACCTCTATCAGTTCGTCCTCTTCCTCCGGCTTCGTCAAACGCCGCGGCGTGACGTAGCTGTATATGATCGGCAGCAGCCATAGCGCGATCACCAGCGTGGTCAGCATCCCCCCCACCACCACCAGAGCGAAAGGCCGCTGCGTTTCGCTGCCCACTCCAGAACCCAGGGCCATCGGCAGCAGGCCAACGGAAGCGAGCAGGGATGCCATGAGTACCGGCCGCAGCCGCTCGCTCGCGCCTTCGATCAATGCCGACCCCAGCTCCTCACCCGTTCGCCGCCGTGCTTCGGCTGCGCTCAGCACCAAGAGGCCCATCAGCGACACTTGGCCGAGCAGCGCGATGAAGCCCACGGCTGCGCTCACCGACAGCGGCACGCCGGCCACCAGCAGCGCAAAGGCGCCCCCGGTCAGAGCGAACGGAACAGTCAACAGGATGGCCAGAGCGCTGCGTCCCGAATTCATGGCCGCATACAGGAGGCCGAGCACGGCGAGCACCGCCAGGGGAACCACGATTCTGAGCCGGGCGAGCGCACGCTGCTGATTCTCGAACTCGCCGCCCCATGCGAAGTAATAACCTTCGGGCGCCTGCACGCCGCCGCTTACGGCAGCGATGGCGTCCTTGACCACCGATCCCATATCTCGCCCCTCTATGTTGAACTTCAATGCGAGGTAGCGGCTATTACCTTCCCGGTTGATCGAAGCCACGCCGTTGGCGATCTGGATCGTGGCGAGATCGCGCAGAGGGACGCGCGCGCCGGAACCGGTTGCGAGCGTGATGGCGCCTATTCTTTCGGCGTCATCGCGAATCTCAAGGGGCAGTATCAGCCGTATCGGTACCGGGCGTTCTCCCTCCCACAGGGTGGTCAGTACGCGCCCGGCCAAGGCGGTTTCCAGGGTGCGCTGCGCGTCTTCCATCGTAATGCCTGCGCGGGCGAGCGCCTGCCGGTCGAAACGCACCTGCAACTGCGGGGTCGAGGCGTCCCGGTATAGATCGAGATCGACGATGCCCGGTAGAGCCTTGAGCACCTCCCTGGCCTGCTCCAAAGTAGTCCTCATCCGCGCGAGATCCGGGCCGAATATCTTCAGCACCACCTTACCGCGCACGCCGCTGACGGCCTCCTCGACGTTGTCCTTCATCGGTTGCGAGAAGTTGTAACGCACGCCCGGGATCTCGGTCAAAGACTCGCGCATTTCGTCTATCAGGCGCCTTTTGTCATAACCCGCGCGCCAGTCGCGTACCGGCTTCAGGCGTATGAACGTTTCACTCATGTTGACGCCTTCGTTGTCGGTGCCGTCCTCGGGCCTGCCTTGCTCGCTCAGGGTTTTGCTTACTTCGGGAAACGCGAGAATCCGCCGCCGCACTTCGAGGAGGATATCCTGCCCTTTTTCCAGCGCGACGCTCGGCGGCATCTCCACGAACAACTGTATGTCGCCTTCATCGAGCTCCGGCAGGAACTCGGTGCCGAGACGGGTGAGAGTCAAACCTGCCAGCACCGGCAGGACAAACGCCGCGGCGAGAGCCCTCCCCCGGCGCTCGAGCAGCCATGACAAGGACAGCCGATAGCGAGCGCGCAGCCGCTCGATCCAGGGCGGCTCCTGAAGCTTGGCGTGCCTAGGCCGGAACATGGCCGCGCACAGGGCCGGCACCAAAGTGAGGGCGAACACGAGCGCACCGATCAAGGCGAAGGAATAAGTGAGCGCCAGAGGCCGGAAAATGCGCCCTTCAACCGATTGCAGCGTGAATACCGGCACCAGTGCCGCGATGATGATCAGCATTGCGTAGAACGTGGGGCGCCCCACGTCCACTGCCGAGCGCACCACTATTCGCAGCACGTCACGGCGGTCGGCGGGGTGGTCTTGGCGCAACGCGTGGATAACGTTCTCGACGAGCACCACGGCGCCGTCGACCAGGATGCCGAAATCGATCGCGCCCATCGAGATCAGGTTGGCCGGGAGGCCCAGCGCGTAAAGGCCGAGAAAAGCCACCAGCAGGGAGAGCGGTATTACCACGGCGACCGCCACCGAGCCCACGGCGCTGCGCAGGAACAGCCACACCACGCCCACCACCAAGACAAAACCGCTCAGAAGGTTCTTGTGGACCGTGGAGAGCGTCAGCCCCACCAGGTCGCTGCGGTCGTAGAAAATCTCGATCCGCATGCCTTTCGGCAGGATGGTCTCGTTCAGCTCACGCACCTTGTCGTGGACGCCGTCCAGCACCCACGAGGGATTCTGTCCGCGCCGCATCCACACGAAACCTTCGATACCTTCCTTTTCTAAACCGACGCCCACCGTACCGCGCCGCGGGGTGTACGACTGTGCCACGTTGGAAACGTCGCCCAACGTCACCGCAGTCCCGTCCTTGCTCTTGAGCAGGATGCGCTTGATGTCCTCGGGTGTTTCGAGGTAGCCGATGCCGCGCACCGTAAGTTCCTGATCGCCGTGCCGCAGGAACCCGCCGCCGACGTTCAGGTTGGATTTGGCGATCGCCTGCTCGAGGTCGCCCAGGGTCAAGCCGAGGGCGAACAGGCGCGCCGGGTCGGCTTCGACATGCACTTCCTTGAGATAGCCGCCGAAGGGCACGATATCGGCCACGCCCGGCACCTGGCGCAGCACGCGCACGATGTTCCATTCCATCTCGGAGCGCAGCTGGTAGAGATCGTGGCGGTCGCTCGTGACCCTGAACTGGTACACCTCGCCCAGGGGTGTCGCTTCCGGCGCAATCTCCGGGGTCACGCCCGGGGGAAGATCGGCGGCAGCGACCCGTTGCAAGACCACGGTTCGAGCCGGAAAGCTGGCCGTGTCGTCCGTGAAGGTCAAGGTGATCAACGACAGGCCGAACAGGCTTTCGCTGCGCATCAACGTCATTCCCGGGGTGCCGTTCAGCTCCCGTTCGAGCGGCACCGTGACGCGCCGCTCAATCTCCTCCGGTGCATTGCCGGGGAGCTGAGTGATGACCGTGACCTGGGTATTGGTAACGTCCGGGTAGGCCTCGATAGGCGTGTCGAGGTAGGCGCGCAGTCCGAAGGCGGCGACGACGAAGGTGGCAAACAACGCCGCAACCCGGCGGTGAACGCAGGTTTCGATGAGGAGGCGGAGCATGGTTCAGAGCAGCTGCTCTGCCTGGGTGTCGAGCAGCAAGGCGCCGCGCACCACAATCCTTTCGCCTGCCGTGAGCCCCTGCACGATGACCACCCGACCGTTGCGGTTCTGGCCCGTCTGAACTTCCCGCGGCTCGAAAGCGCCGTCGGCGCGCTCCACGTAGACCACGCGGCGTTTACCGTCCTTGATGAGCACCGCCGAAACCGGCACCGAGATGCCCGCCTTGGCGCCCACGCGCAAGGCAACCTGGGCCAGCATCCCGGCGCGCAATCCGTCGATCCGCTTGGCAAGCGCGAGATACACCTGTGCGCGACGCGTTTCCGGATCCACGCGAGGATTGAAATTCTCCACCCGTGCCGGGACATGGGCGGCGAGCGCCGGCAGTAGCACCTCGGCTCCCTGGCCGACGGCGATTCGGCGTAAATCGCCCTCCGGTACCTGCGCGACCACCTGCAGACGGTTCGGGTCACCGAGCTCCAACAACGCTTCGCCGCCAGGCGCAACCGAGGCGCCGACCGCCGTGCGAATCGTTATCACCACACCGTCCGCGGGTGCCCGAACGCTAACCCGTATGCCTTGACCGGATCCGATCAAGTCCGCTGCGTTTCGCGCGCGCTCATATTCCGCGCGCGCTTCCTTCAGCCGCGCTTCGGCTTCTTGTCGCTCGAACTCCAGGCCGACGCCTTTTTCCACCATCTCGACCTGGCGCCTGAAGACGCTCTCGGCACTGCTCAGCCTCGTGGATGCCTGATCGAGCGCGGCGCGCGCGGATCCCGCGTCGGCGCTT
>DASWEU010000089.1:0-13229 GCA_036394595.1 Burkholderiales bacterium
TCCCGAGTACGCGGTGCTCGGGCGCGTGGCGCGCCGCATCTGGGCGGTGGCGATGAAGGACCGCTACGGCGCGAACGAGCGCAGCCAGAAGCTCAAGTTCCACTCGCAGACCTCGGGACGCTCGCTGCACGCGCAGGAAATCGCCTTCAACGACATCCGCACCACGCTGCAGGCGCTGATTTCGACCTACGACAACACCAACTCGCTGCACACCAACGCCTTCGACGAGGCGATCACCACGCCCACCGAGGAGTCGGTGCGCCGCGCGATGGCGATCCAGCTGATCATCAACAAGGAGTGGGGCCTCGGCAAGAACGAGAACCCCAACCAGGGCTCGTTCGTCATCGACCAGCTGACCGATCTGGTCGAGGAGGCGGTGCTGCGCGAGTTCGAGGCGATCTCGGGCCGCGGCGGCGTGCTTGGCGCGATGGAGACCGGCTACCAGCGCGGCAAGATCCAGGAAGAGTCGATGCACTACGAGCACAAGAAGCACGACGGCTCCTACCCGATCGTCGGCGTCAACAGCTTCCGCAATCCCGCAGTGGACAAATCGGGCGAGCTGGTGCCGCAGAAGCTCGAATTGATCCGCTCGACCGACGAAGAAAAGCAATCCCAGCTGAAGCGGCTGCGGGCATTCCAGGAGCGAAACCGATCGTCCTCGGAAGAAATGCTGGAACGCCTGCGCCAGGCGGTGATCCGCGACGACAACGTGTTCGAGGTGCTGATGGAGGCGGTGCGGGTCTGCTCGCTAGGGCAGATCACGCATGCGCTGTTCGAGGTCGGGGGCCAATACCGTCGTAATATGTAGCGCTCAACAAGGAGGATCGAATGAAACCTTACGCGATCATGTTCGGCGTTGCAGCACTGATTGCCGCCTGCTTCACGGACAACGGCATCCAGCCGGGCATCGCCAAGGTCGGGCGCTGGTCGCTGGTGATCTTCAGCGTCCTGTTCGTCATCACCGAGGGCATCTTCCTCGCCAGCTAGTTCACCGTCGCGCCGGTGTCGCGCACCACGCGGCCCCACTTCTCGGACTCGGATCGCATGTAGGCGTTCAGCTCGTCGGGCGGCATCGACTGCGCCTCGACGCCGGCCGTGCGGAAATTGCTGCGCAGTTCCGGGTCTTGCAGCGCCTTGGCAATCTCGGCATAGAGTCGCTGCACGATCGGCGCCGGCATTCCGGCCGGGCCGGAAATGCTGAGCCACAGGTCCGCTTCGTAGCCCGGCACGCCGGCTTCGGCGAGGGTCGGCACGTCAGGTAGCTCGCTCCAGCGCTTCGACGTCGTTACCGCGAGGGCCTTCAGGCGACCGCCTTTGACGTGGCCCAGCACATTCGGGACTCCGGCGAAAGAAACGCCGACCTGCGCCGCCAGCAGGTCCTGCATCGCCGGCCCGCTGCCCTTGTAAGGCACGTGGTTCAGTTCGACGCCGGCGAGCGAATTGAAGAGCGCGCCCACCAGGTGCTGCGAGCTGCCGTTGCCGGAACTGGCGTAGTCGATCTTGCCGGGCTGCGCCTTCGCCGCCGCGATCAGCTCGCGCACCGAGCTCACGGCGAGCTTCTGCGGATTGACCACCAGCGCATAGGGCCCGGAAGCGATCATGCTGATGTGGGTGAAGTCCTTGATGGCGTCGTAGGGCAGCTTCTTGTAAATGTGCGCGGTGATGAGGTGCGTGCTGCCCGTGATCACCAGCGTATGACCGTCGGGCGCGGACTTGGCGGCGAAATCCGCGCCGATGGTGCCGCCGGCGCCTGGCCGGTTGTCGACGAAGACCTGTTTCCCAAGCTGCTCGGAGAGCCGCGGCGCTAGCATGCGCGAGGGCGTGTCGGCGAAGCCGCCCGGCGAGAGCGGCACGACGAGGCGGATCGGCCGCGACGGCCAGGATTGCGCGGATCCCTGGCTGGAAAAAATCAGAGCCGCAAGAAACAGAACCGCACGCTTCATGCGCGGTACGCCGGCTCCGGCAGCGTAAAGAAGGAATGCAGATGGTGGTACACGGAGAGGTAGTTCTTCTGCTGGAAGCTCGCGTGCGAGATCCCCTCCATGACGATGAACTGCTTGTCGGGATGCGCTAGCCTGGCGTAGAAGGCGAGCAGGTCCTCCACGCTTGCGATGCCGTCGAATTCGCCGCGCAGCACGAGCGTCGGCACCTGGATCTTTTCCGGATCGACCAGCGGCAGCTTCGAGCACATGTCGACATAGGTGCCGGTGGGCACCGAGTCGTCGAGCTTCAGGATCGCGGTGGCGAAGGCCTCGACGGTCGCTGCGTCGGCGGTGCCGGGGTGGTCGCGATTGAAGATGCTGTGCACGAAGGCACGGTCGATGGGGCGGCGGTTCTTCGACAGGAATTCCGGCAGCCGCTTGCGGCGGGCCTCCAGGGTCGGGCTGCCTTGGCCGGTCCAGACGAAGGCGTCGAGCGCGAGGCGCGCGACGCGCTCCGGATGGCGTTGCGCGAACAGCGCCGCCTTCAACGCGCCCGAGGAGATGCCGTAGATCAGAAGCTTCTTGCCGATGCAGGCGGAGGCGGCCTCGAGGTCGTCGGCGCCGTTCGGGATGTCGCAGTTGATCGGCCGCGACTTGTCGGAGCGGCCGTAGCCCTCGTTGTCCAGGCACCAGGTGTCGAAGCCGCGTTCGGCGAACCACTCCATCACCGACGAGTGCGGACGTCCCGGCACCTCGAGGTCGAAAGTCGGTTGCGACGCCATCGACGAGCCGTGCACGAAGAGGATGGTTCCTTTCGCGGCGCCGGCCGCTTTTTTCTCCCAGAGAAAAAGGCGCACGTCGCCCGTCCTGGTTTTCTTTACGGTCCAGTGCTCGATGCCCTTCATGCCGTGATTTTATGCAAGAATCGGCCCGCCTAAGGAGGAGGCTCGATGGGCACCGACATCGCGTCGCTGGACACGTTCCCCAAGCTGTTGATGCACCACGCGCTCGCGCGAGGCGCGCGCCCCGCTATCCGCGAGAAAGACCTCGGCATCTGGCAGACCTGGACCTGGAAGCATTTCGCCGACGAGGTGCGTTTCCTCGCCTGCGGCCTCGCTTCGCAGGGGGTCAAGCGCGGCGACCACCTCGCGCTGGTAGGGGCGAACCGGCCGCGCTTCTACGCCACCATGGCCGCGGCGCAGTGCCTGGGTGCGATCCCGGTGCCGCTCTATCAGGATGCGGTGGCCACGGAGATGGCGTTCCCGATCCAGAACGCGTCGATCGCCTTCGCCTATGCCGAAGACCAGGAGCAGGTGGACAAGCTGCTCGAGATCCTGCCGCAATGCCTGTCGCTGCAGAAGATCTGCTTCGACGATCCGCGGGGCCTGCGGCACTACGCCCAGCGCGAGCTGGTGCCCTACGACCGCCTGCTCGAAGCCGGCCGCGAGGACTACCGGCGCGACCCGGCTTTCATCGAGAGCGAGATCGCAAAAGGATCGGGCAGCGACACCGCGGCCATGTTTTTCACCTCCGGCACCACCGGGGTGGCCAAGGGCGTGGTGCTGACCTACACCAACCTGGTCGAGCGCTCGCGCGTGGTGGCGGAATGGGAGGGCATCACGGACCGCGACGTGGTGCTCGCGTTCATGCCGCCGGCCTGGATCGGGCAGAACATCTTTTCCTACGCCCAGCCGCTCGTCGCCGGCTATTGCATCTGCTGCCCGGAATCGGCGGAGACCGTGACCACCGACATGCGCGAGATCGGGCCCAGCTACTATTTCGCGCCGCCGCGGGTGTTCGAAGCGTTGCTCACGCAGGTCTCCGTGCGCATGGACGATGCCAGCGCCCTCAAGCGCGCCCTGTACCGCACTTTCATGCGCGTCGCGCAGCGGGTCGGCGAGCGCATCATGGAAGGGAAGAGCGTGGGACTGGTCGAGCGCCTGCTCTACTGGATCGGCGACCTGGTGGTCTACGGACCGTTGCGCAACGTGCTGGGCATGAGCCGCATCCGCATCGCCTATACGGGCGGCGAGGCGATCGGGCCCGATCTCTTTGTGTTCTATCGGTCGATCGGCGTCAACCTGAAGCAGCTCTACGGCTCGACCGAGACCAGCGTCTTCGTTTGCATCCAGCCCAATGACCGCGTCAAATCGGACACCGTGGGTCCGGCGATCCCCGGAGTCGAGCTCAAGTTCACGCCGGGGCGCGAGCTGCTGATCCGCTCGCCGGGCCTGTTCAAGGAGTACTACAAGAACCCCCAGGCGACCGCCGAGGCGAAGGACGCCGAGGGCTGGTTCCATACCGGCGACGCCGGATTCGTCGACCCCGACGGGCACCTGAAGATCATCGACCGCGCCAAGGACGTCGGCGCGCTGACCGACGGCACCCTGTTCGCGCCCAAGTACCTGGAGAACAAGCTCAAGTTCTTCCCGCACATCCGCGAGGCGGTGTGCTTCGGGCACGGCCGCGACCAGGTGTGTGCGTTCATCAACATCGATCCGGACTCGGTGGGCAACTGGGCCGAAAAGCGCAGCATGGCGTACTCGGGCTACACCGACCTCGCCTCGCGCGACGAGGTCTACGACCTGGTGCGCGATTGCATCGAGCGCGTCAATGCCGACCTCGCCGGCGAGCCCGAGATCGCCAACTCCCAGATCCACCGCTTTCTCATCCTGCACAAGGAGCTCGATGCCGACGACGGCGAGCTCACGCGCACGCGCAAGGTGCGGCGCCGGCACATCAGCGAGAAGTACGACGCGCTGGTGCAGGCGCTCTACAGCGCTCGCCAGTCGGTGCACGTCGAGGCGCAGATCCGCTACGAGGACGGCCGCAGCGGCACTTACTCGGCCGACCTCAAGATCCGCGACGCGAAGGTCTTCGCCCCCGCAGCGGGCAAGCGCGCCGCATGAGCGGCAGGTCGGTGGGAGAGGTCACCCTCTCCGTCGAAGGAGTGTCGCTCGCCTTCGGCGGCGTGAAGGCGCTGACCGAAGTGTCGTTCGACGTGCGCGAGCACGAGGTGCGCGCCATCATCGGCCCGAACGGCGCCGGCAAGAGCTCGATGCTCAATGTTCTCAACGGGGTCTATCACCCGCAGAAGGGAAAAATCCGGTTCCGCGGCAATGAATTCACGGATATGGATTCGCACGAGGCCGCCTCCCTCGGCATCGCGCGCACTTTCCAGAACATCGCCCTCTTCAAGGGCATGACGGTGCTCGACAACATCATGACCGGCCGCAACCTCAAGATGCACTGCGGCGTGCTGCAGCAGGCGCTGTGGCTGGGGCCGGCGCGGCGCGAGGAGCTTGAGCACCGGCGCGCGGCGGAGGAAATCATCGACTTCCTCGAGATCCAGCACGTGAGGAAGACCCCGGTCGGGCGCCTGCCCTACGGGCTGCAGAAGCGCGTCGAACTCGGCCGCGCGCTCGCCGCCGAGCCGCTGCTGCTGCTGCTCGACGAGCCGATGGCCGGCATGAACCTGGAGGAGAAGCAGGACATGTGCCGCTTCGTGCTCGACGTCAACGACCACTACGGCACCACGCTGGTGCTGATCGAGCACGACATGGGCGTGGTGATGGATATTTCTGACCGCGTCGTCGTCCTCGACTATGGGCGGAAGATCGCCGATGGCGTTCCGGAGGAAATCAAGAACAATCAAAAAGTAATCGACGCGTACCTCGGGGTAGCGCACTAGGTGGACGTCGCTTTCTTCATCGAGGTGCTGGCCGGCGGGTTGCTCGCGGGGGTGATGTATTCGCTGGTGGCGCTCGGCTTCGTGCTGATCTACAAGGCTTCCGGCGTGTTCAACTTCGCCCAGGGTTCGATGGTGTTCTTCGCCGCGCTGACTTTTGTCTCGCTGCTCGAGCGCGGTTGGAACTTCTGGCTGGCGTTCGCGGCGACGCTGGCGGCGATGGTGGCACTCGGCATCGCAATCGAGAAAATCGTGCTGCGGCCGCTGGTCAACCAGGCACCGATCACGCTGTTTATGGCCACCATCGGCCTCACTTTCGTCCTCGAGGGCGTCTCGCAGCTGATGTGGGGCTCGCAGCCGCACGGGCTGGAACTCGGCATCCCGGACGTGCCGATGGAATGGCTGTCGCAGAAATGGAACATCAACATCAGCCAGTTCGACCTGTTCGCCGCGCTGGTTGCGGGCGCACTGGTGGCGGTGCTGGCGCTGCTGTTCCAGAAGACGCGCATCGGCCGGGCGCTGCGCGCGGTGGCCGACGATCACCAGGCGGCGCTCGCGGTCGGCATTCCGCTGCAGCACATCTGGGCCATCGTCTGGGCGGTGGCGGGGTTCGTCGCGTTGGTCGCCGGCATCATGTGGGGGGTGAGGAACGGCGTGCAGTACGCGCTGACGTTCGTTGCGCTCAAGGCGCTGCCGGTGCTGATCCTCGGCGGCTTCGAGTCCATCCTCGGCGCCATCGTCGGCGGCCTGATCATCGGCGCGGGCGAAAAGCTCGCTGAGGTCTACCTCGGCCCGATGGTCGGCGGCGGCATCGAGTCCTGGTTCGCCTATGTGATCGCGCTGCTGTTCCTGCTGGTGCGGCCCGAGGGCCTGTTCGGCGAGAAGCACATCGACCGGGTATAGCGGATGAACAGCGGCGATGCTCTATAGGGAATCCGGACAGTTCAAGTCGACCTACGCCGAGGATCAGCAGATCTTTCCGATCCGGCAGGATCGCATCGCGATGGCGGCGCTATTGGCAATCGCTTTTGTCGTTGTTCCGCTGGTCGGCGACCAGTACTGGCTGTCGGCGATCCTCACGCCCTTCCTGATTTTCGCCCTGGCAGCGCTCGGGCTGAACATCCTTACCGGCTACGCCGGCCAGCTGTCGCTCGGCACGGCAGCCTTCATGGCGGTCGGCGCGTTCATGGCGTACAACGCGCAGTTGCGCATCCCGGGCATCCCGATCATCGGCTCGTTCGTCATCGGCGGACTGTGCGCCGCCGCGGTGGGCGTGGTGTTCGGACTGCCGAGTCTGCGCATCAAGGGCTTCTACCTCGCGGTGGCGACGCTCGCCTGCCAGTTCTTCGTGCTGTGGGCGATCAACCGCGTCGGCTGGTTCTCCAACCACAGCAACTCGGGGGTGATCACGGCGCAGAAGATCGAGATCCTCGGCTACAGCGTGGTGAGCCCGGCGGACAAGTACGTGCTGACGCTGGCGATCGTGACGGTGATGGCGCTGGCGGCGAAGAACCTGATGCGAAGCGAGACCGGACGCGCCTTCATGGCGGTGCGAGACATGGACGTCGCGGCGAGCGTGATCGGCATCCCGATGATGAAGACCAAGCTGCTCGCCTTCGCCATCAGCTCGTTCTACTGCGGCGTGGCCGGCGCGCTGTACGCCTTCACCTACCTCGGCACCGTCGAGCCGGAGGCCTTCGTGCTGGATCTGTCCTTCCGCGTGCTGTTCATGATCATCATCGGCGGCGTCGGCTCGATCCTCGGCTCGTTTCTCGGCGCCGCGTTCATCACGCTGTTCCCGATCTTCCTCAACCTCGGCTCCAAGGCGCTCGAGGAAGCGCTCGGCATCGAGATCTCGCACGCGCTGGTGTCCAATCTCGAGTCGATCATCTTCGGCGGGCTGATCATCTTCTTCCTCATCGTCGAGCCGAACGGCCTCGCGCGGCTGTGGCAGATCGCCAAGGAAAAGATGCGCCTGTGGCCCTTCCCGCACTAGACAGAGGGAAGGAAACGGCTATACTGAATGTTCGTCCTGAGGAGGAGGAAAAGTCCATGAAATACAAGGGTTACAAGATATTTGCGGCGGCCTTGCTGGCAACCGCAGGCTGCGCCGGCAGCGCACTGGCGCAGAACGAGCAGTTCGTCCCGGCCAACTTCTACTGGGTCGGTCCCTATGCCCCCGGCGGCTCCGGATTCGGCGGCGGCATCATCGACTACATGGCGATGCTCAACGAGCGCGACGGCGGCATCAACGGCGTCAAGCTCACCTGGGAGAAGTGCGAGACGGAATACAACAACGCGCGCGGCGTCGAGTGCTATGAGCGCTCGAAGAAGAAGGGCCCGACCGGCGCGACGGTGATCCACCCGCTGTCCACCGGCATCACCTACTCGCTGATCGAGAAGGCGACCGCCGACAAGATCCCGGTGATCTCGATGGGCTACGGCCGCACCTCGGCCGCCGACGGCCGCGTGTTCCCCTACGTGTTCCCGCTGATCACCACCTACTGGTCGCAGGCCACGGTGATGATCAAGTACATCGCGCAGAAATCGGGCGGCTACGACAAGCTGAAGGGCAAGAAGATCGCGATCGTCTATCACGACTCGGCCTACGGCAAGGAGCCGATCCCCATCCTGACGGATCTCGCGCAGCAGCACGGCTACGAGCTCACCACCATCGCCGTGCCGCACCCGGGCAACGAGCAGCAGTCGCAGTGGCTGCAGATCCGGCAGCTCAAACCCGACTGGGTGATCCTGTGGGGCTGGGGCGTGATGAACCCGACCGCGCTCAAGGCCGCCGCCAAGATCAACTTCCCGCGCGAGAAGGTGATCGGCGTGTGGTGGTCGGGCGCCGAAGAGGACGTGATCCCCGCCGGCGCGGCCGCCAAGGGCTACATCTCGGCCGGCTTCAATTCGCCGGGCTCGGACTTCCCGGTGATGAAGGACATCCAGAAGTTCGTCTACGCCAAGGGCAAGGGCGAGTTCGAGGACAAGTCGCGCTTCGGCTCGATCTACCATACGCGCGGCGTGGTGGCGGGCATCGTCACCACCGAGGCCATCCGCACCGCCCAGGCGCGCTTCGGCAAGGGCAAGCCGATCACCGGCGAGCAGATGCGCTGGGGCATCGAGCACCTCAACATCGACGACAAGCGCCTCAAGGAGCTCGGCGCCGTCGGCCTGATGCCGGTGCTGAAGGTCTCCTGCCTGGATCACGAGGGCTCCGGCCTGGTGAAGTTCCAGCAGTGGGACGGCGCCAAGTGGAAGATCATCACCGACTGGATGGAGCCCGACCGCAAGCTGGTGCGGGCCAAGGTCGAGGCCGATGCGGCGCAGTACGCCAAGGAAAAAGGCATCACGCCGCGCGATTGCGCCAAGGAAAACTGACCAACCCCGACGGGAGAGGGAAGGGCGCCTAGCCCTTCCCTTTTTTTATGTCCGCCGTGCCGCAAGCCAAAACCGTACCGATCCTCTCGGTGAGCAACATCGAGGTGATCTACGACCACGTCATCCTGGTGCTGCGCGGCGTGTCGCTCGAGGTGGCCGAAGGCCAGATCGTCGCGCTGCTCGGCGCCAACGGCGCCGGCAAGACCACCACGCTGAAGGCCATCTCCAACCTGCTGCGCGCCGAGCGCGGCGACGTCACCAAGGGGCAGATCGTCTACCAGGGCCGCCGCATCGACCAGCTCAACCCCTCGGCGCTGGTGAAGCTCGGCATCTGCCAGGTGATGGAGGGCCGGCACTGCTTCCAGCACCTGACGGTGGAGGAGAACCTGCTGACCGGCGCCTACACCAGAGGCGCGCTGGGCACGGGGGTGCGCGCGGACCTCGAAAAGGTCTACGCCTACTTTCCGCGCCTCAAGGAGCGCCGCCAATCGCAATCGGGCTATACCTCGGGCGGCGAGCAGCAGATGACCGCCATCGGGCGCGCGCTGATGGCGCGCCCGCGCATGATCCTGCTGGATGAGCCGTCGATGGGCCTCGCGCCGCAGCTGGTCGAGGAGATCTTCGAAATCGTCAAGGCGCTGAACCAGAAGGAGGGCGTTAGCTTCCTGCTCGCGGAGCAGAACACCAACATCGCCCTGCGCTACGCCGACTACGGCTACATCCTGGAAAACGGCCGCGTGGTGATGGACGGCGAGGGCAAATCGCTCGCCGAGAACGAGGACGTGAAGGAGTTCTACCTCGGCTTCTCCTCCGGCGGCCGCAAGAATTTCCGCGACATCAAGTCCTACCGCCGCCGCAAGCGCTGGATGTAATGAAATTCTTCGATGCTTTGGAGGCCCGCTCGCCCCGCGTGCGGGAGGCCGCCCTCGTGGCCGCGCTGCCGAAGCTGCTGGCGCACGCGAAGCGCCGCGCGCCGGGCTGGGCGGCGATCCTCGAGGACGTCGAGCCGGCCAAGGTGAAGACACGCAAGGCGCTTGCCGCGCTGCCGGTGACGCGCAAATCGGACCTGGGCTCCCTGCAAAAAGCCATTCCCCCTTTGGGCGGCTTGAACGCCACACCGGTCGAGAAGCTTGGCAAGCTCTTCGTCTCGCCCGGGCCGATCTACGAGCCGGAGGGGCGCGGGCGCAACTGGTGGCGCACGGCGCGCGGCCTGTTCGCCGGCGGCTTTCGCGCGGGCGATCGCATCGCCAACACGTTTTCCTATCACTTCACGCCGGCGGGCTCGATGATGGAGGCCGGCGCGCTCGCGCTCGGCTGCACCGTGGTGCCGACTGGCGTGGGGCAGACCGAGATCCAGGCGGCGGCGATTCGCGACCTGAAGCTCAATGCTTTCGCCGGCACGCCGTCGTTCCTCAAGTTGATCGTGGAGAAGGCCGACGAGCTGAAGATCGACATTTCCTGCCTGGTGAAGGCCCAGGTCGGCGCCGAATATCTTTCGCCTTTACTCAGAAAAAATTTCCAGGATCGCGGCATGCGCGTTTCCCAGTGCTATGCCAGCGCCGACCTCGGCCTCATCGCCTACGAATCGCTGATGCTGGACGGCGCGGTGAACGAGGGCATGATCCTCGACGAAGGCCTGCTGCTCGAGATCGTGCGCCCCGGGACCGGCGACCCTGTGGCCCCGGGAGAAGTGGGCGAGGTGGTAATTACCTCGTTCAACCAGGACTACCCGTTGATCCGCTTCGGTACCGGCGACCTGTCGGCCGTGCTGGCGGGAAAAAGCCCCTGCGGCCGCACCAACGTGCGCATCAAGGGCTGGATGGGCCGTGCCGACCAGAGCACCAAGGTGCGTGCCATGTTCGTCACGCCGAAGCAGGTCAGCGACATCGTGCGGCGCCATGCCGAGGTACTGAAAGCGCGGCTGGTGGTGGAGGGCGAGGTGGGCAACGACCGCATGATCCTGCGCTGCGAAGTGCGTGGCAACCCGGTTGGCCTCGCCGAGGCGCTGGTCTCTTCGATCCGCGACGTCACCAAGTTGCGCGGCGAGGTGGTGCTCGTCGCTCCCGGAACCCTGCCCAACGACGGCAAGGTGATCGAGGACGCGCGCAAGTACGCCTAGGCGCGCTCTAGCCTTTCTTCTCGCCCCACAGCCAGCGATAGGACACGCCGGCCAGCACCGCGCCCACTAGTGGCGCCACCCAGAACATCCACAGTTGGGCCAGCGCCCAGCCCCCGACCATTAGTGCTGGCCCGGTGCTGCGCGCCGGATTGACCGAGGTATTGGTCACCGGGATGCTGATCAGGTGAATCAGCGTCAGGCCCAGGCCGATCGCGATCGGCGCGAAGCCCGCGCTCGCACGCTTATCCGTTGCGCCCAGGATGATGACCAGGAACATGAACGTCATGACGACTTCAGTGACGAAGCCGACAGCGGCGGAATATTTCCCGGGCGAATGCTCCGCATAGCCGTTGGACGCCAACCCGGCGGCCAGTTCGAATCCCGCCTTGCCGCTGGCGATGAAAACCAGGATCGCGGCGGCAAGGATCGCGCCCAGGACCTGCGCGGCCACGTAGGGCAGCAGCTCCGACGCCTTGAAGCGCCCGCAGACCGCCAACCCGACGGACACCGCGGGGTTGAGGTGACAGCCCGAGATCGGCCCGAGGGCGTACGCCATGGTGAGCACCGTCAAGCCGAACGCCAGGGACACGCCCAGCAGTCCGATGCCCACGCCGGGAAACGCCGCCGCCAGCACGGCGCTGCCGCATCCGCCCAGGACCAGCCAGAAAGTGCCGACGAACTCCGCCGCCATTCGCTTGGACATTGCCATGGTTTCCTCCCTGTTCTGCCGCGCCAATTCTACTTTTCTAGTCGACTTTGATCCGCAGCTCGCTGATGGAGCGGCGCCAGGCGTCGAGCTGCTGCTTCATGACCGCGCCCATTTCTTCGGGCGTCGAGCCGGAAGTCTCAAAGGCCTGGCTGTCGAGTTGGGCGCGCACCTCGGGTCGGCGCAAGACAAGGTTGGTCTCGCGCGACAGGCGCTCGATGATTTCCTTCGGCGTCCTGGCGGGCGCGACGAGCGCTATCCAGGGATTGATGGGAAATGGCGGCAGGCCCGCTTCGATCATGGTCGGGACTTCGGGTAGCAGCGGACTTCTGGCGTCGAGCGTGGTGGCGAGGGCGCGCAGCCTGCCATCCTTGACGTGCGGGATGAGCGTCCCGGAGATGAACATCAGGTGCAGCCGGCCGCTGAGCAGATCGTTGAGCGCAAGTGCTTCGCCCTTGTAGGGCACGCCGTTCATCTCCAGGTTCGCGGACGACATCAGCAAAAGCGGACCGAGCAGGCTGGTGGCGTTCGCGCTGCCGAAGTTCAGCGCGCCGGGATTGGCGCGCGCATACTCGATCAGCTCGGTCCCTTTGTTCGCCGGCACGCTGGGATGAACGACGAGGAAAAAGGAGAGCTTGCCGACGGAAGAAATCGGCGTGAAGTCGTTGATCGCGTCGTACGAGGTGTTCTTGCGGATGTTCGGCATCGCGGAGAGAACCGTGTACGACGCGAGGAGCAGCGTATAACCATCCGGCGCTGACTTCGCCACGAAGTCCGCTGCGATTGCGCCGTCCGCGCCCGGCCGGTTCTCGATGACGACGGGCTGGCCAAGGGCCTGCGACAGCGGCGGCGCGATGATTCGTCCGACGACGTCGAGCGCGCCGCCGGGCGGAAAAGGTGCCACTACACGGACCGCCTTGGCCGGAAATTGGGCAAGCGCGGCCGTTGCAAGCAGCGCACCGATAACGCCCAGCAGTGTCCGAACGCGTCGCATGCTTCCTCCCCTAATGACAAAGCAGAGTTTACGCCCCGCCTTTGGCAGTGGCCCGCGGGGTTCCCTGCGGCGTTGGATTCAGTGCCATCTAACGACCGGCGTTCAGCTGCTGGCGCGAGCCCCGCAGCGTGTACTCACGCACGCGGGGCGAGTGACAGTCAGCTGCAACGGCATGTTAGGCGGTGCTCCCGGTGCTCTCTTGAAACGGCCGAGTCGTGAAGCCCCAGCGGGGTACGGCACGGCGGTAGGCCCGGTACGCCTCTCCGAACTGTGACTCCAGGGCCGGCTCTTCGTAGAGGACGACGAACAGATGGAAGAGGACGAGGACTAGAAGTGCGTACTCGACCAGAGCGACGCTCCTGAAGAGCCCCGCCTCGCCGAGGATAAGGGCGACGACGCCGTTGTACATGGGGTTGCGC
>DASWEU010000090.1:0-2787 GCA_036394595.1 Burkholderiales bacterium
CGGCGGCGGGGGCCGGGGAATGCGCGTCGTACATACCGAGGCCGCGCTGCTCAACGCCGTGAACATGACCCGGACCGAAGCACAGGCGGCGTTCGGCAACTCGGTCGTCTACCTGGAAAAATATCTCGAGAATCCTCGCCACATTGAGTTCCAGGTGCTTGCCGACGGCCAGAAAAATGTGGTGCACCTGGGCGAGCGCGACTGCTCGCTGCAGCGCCGCCATCAGAAGGTGATCGAGGAATCGCCGGCGCCCGACCTTCCCGCCAAGCTGCGCGACAAGGTGGGCGAACGCTGCGTCGAGGCCTGCCGCAAGATCGGCTACCGGGGCGCCGGCACTTTCGAATTCCTCTACGAGGAGAGCGAGTTCTACTTCATCGAGATGAACACGCGCATCCAGGTCGAGCACCCGGTCACCGAGATGGTCACCGGTGTCGATCTGGTGCAGGAGCAGATCCACGTCGCTGCCGGGCAGAAGCTGCGGCTGCGGCAGAAGGACGTTCACCTGCGCGGCCACGCCGTGGAGTGCCGGATCAACGCCGAGGATCCGTACCGCTTCACGCCCTCGCCGGGAAAAATCACGTCCTACCATCCGCCGGGCGGGCCGGGCATCCGGGTCGACTCGCACGTCTACCAGGGCTACACCGTGCCGCCGAACTACGATTCGCTGGTCGGCAAGGTGATAGCGTATGGCGCGACGCGCGACCAGGCGATCGCCCGCATGCGTATCGCGCTCTCCGAGATGGTGGTGGAGGGCATCCAGACCAACATACCGCTGCACCGCGACCTGCTCAACGACACGCGCTTCCTGCGCGGCGGCGTTTCCATCCATTACCTGGAGCAGAAGCTCGCGGGGGAGAACAAGAAGAAGTAATGCCCTGGCTCGCGCTCATGCTCGAGGTCGACACCGCCGCCGCGGATGCCTTGAGCGACGCACTGTTAGTCGCGGGCGCGCGCTCGGTGTGGCAGGAGTCAACCGAAATACAAAACTGCAGGCTTGCAATGCTGCTCGATATTGATGCAGAACCCGTCAGCGTCCTTTCGGCGGCAGCCGAGAGCGCCGGACTCGGGAAGACGCCCCGATTCAGCGCCGCCAGGCTTGAGGACGAGGATTGGGTGCGGCGCAGCCAGGCCGAGTTCGCTCCGATCGCAATCGGCGAGCGGCTGTGGGTCGGGCCGAGCTGGAGCGAGCAGCCGAGTTCTGTGGCCGCGGCAATAATACTCGACCCCGGGATCGCCTTCGGCACAGGCAGCCATCCGAGCACGAAGCTGATTTTGAATTTTCTGGAAAAGAACATACGAGGCGGGGAGCGCGTCCTCGACTACGGCTGCGGCTCCGGTATATTGGCGATCGCCGCCGCCAAGCTCGGAGCTTCGCACGTGGATGCGGTCGACATCGATCCCGACGCGGTCCGCACCGCGGCCGCGAATGCGGCTGCAAACGGCGTTCTGATGCGCAGCGCCGTTCCCGAGGAGCTGGCGCTCATTGAATACGATCTCGTCGTGTCCAATATTCTTGCCCAACCCCTGATCCTGCTGGCGCCGCTGCTTGCCGGGCGCACCCGGCGGGGCGGGTGGATTGCGCTCTCGGGAATTCTCGAGACGCAGGCCGCTGAAGTCGCCGACGCATATCTGCCGTTCTTCGACGCGCAGATCGCGCAAACCGAGGAGGGCTGGGCGCTCGTCGCGGGGCTGCGCCGATGAGCCTCGTCACCCGCTGCCAGGTCTGTGCGACCGCATTCCGCGTACAGCGCTCACAGCTGGCGGCGCGCGGCGGTAAGGTCCGCTGCGGCAAGTGCGGCACTGTATTCGACGGCGTCGCCGGGCTGGTCGAGGAGGGCAGCGAGCTGCTGCTGCTCGAGCCTTCGCCGCAGCTCGGACTGTTCGATCCAACGCGCCGCGCCGGGCACTCGGCGGCGTTCGACGACGACGATGTACCGCTGCCTGAATTTCTCACCAAACCCGAGCCGCCGGCGCGCTCGCCTTGGCTCTGGGGGTTCCTCTTGGTCGTCGCCGCGCTCGCGCTCGCCGCCCAGGCCGCGTACCGCTATCGCACCGAGATTGCGGTGCTGGCGCCAAGCGCGCGCGGCGCGCTGGCCAGCGCCTGCCGCCTGTTGCGCTGCGAGGTACCCCTGCCGCGCCGTCCCGAGCTGATGAGCATCGAATCGTCCGACTTGCAGGCCGACGCGCGGTCGGAGAGGGTGATCGTGCTGAACGCCGTGCTGCGCAACCGCGCGCCCTTTCCGCAGGAATATCCGGCGCTTGAGCTGACCCTGACCGACGAGGCCGACCGGCCGGTTCTGCGCCGCGTGCTCGCCCCCGCGGACTATCTCGACCCATCGCGCCGGGTCTCGCTCGTCGCACAGGGTCTCGCGCCCGGCGCCGAAGCGTCGTTTCGCATCAGTTTCGACGCCGGCCGCACGCGTGCCACCGGCTACCGGCTGTACCTGTTTTTTCCGCAATGAACATGGCCGCCTGGTGAAAAAAATCCTCGTTACTGGCTCGATCGCCTACGACACCATCATGGTGTTTCCGGACCGTTTCAAGAACCACTTGCTGGCCGACCAACTGCACATCCTCAACGTCTGCTTTCTCACGCCCGAGATGCGGCGCGAATACGGCGGCACCGCCGGGAACATCGGTTACAACCTGCGGCTGCTCGGCGAGGATCCGCTCGTCATGGCGACGGTCGGCGAGGACATCGGGCCCTACCTCGAGCGGCTCGCGAAGCTCGGGATCGGCGCGCAGCTGCTCAGACGCATTCCGGGGCAGTTCACCGCGCAGGCATTC
>DASWEU010000091.1:0-1561 GCA_036394595.1 Burkholderiales bacterium
GCCGCCATGATCATGCCGCTCGCGCAATAGCCGCACTGAGCCGCCTGCTCATCGATGAAGGCCTTCTGCAGCGGGTGCGGCTTGTCGAGCGTGCCGAGCCCTTCGAGCGTGGTCACCTCGTTTCCCTCGATCGAGCCGACCGGCGTCACGCAGGAGCGTCTAGCCGCGCCGTTGACCAGCACCGTGCAGGCGCCGCATTGCGTCATGCCGCAGCCGTATTTGGCGCCATTGAGCTCGAGATCGTTGCGCAGCACGTAGAGCAACGGCGTGTCCGGCTCGGCATCGACCGAGCGCGTCGCCCCGTTGACCTTCAGGCTGATGGCCATTGTGGGTCTCCTCGAAGATGGCAGCGCCGCGGAAAGGCCTGGGTACGCGGCTGGCGCGCTGAGTTGACTGTCTGCTTTGGGTCGCGAGCCGACCTTGGTCCAAAGGCTGGTTTCGGCCAAGAGCGGACGCTGATAGGGTCGGAAATGTACGGCGCAGAGGGGGCACCGACCAAAAGCGAATAACCGTCAGGCGGCGACTTAACAACGGCGAGTGTTCCGATCGCCCCGTCAGCGCCCGGTTTGTTATCTATGACGACGGGTTGCGCCAACCTTACTGATAGCGCCTGCCCGACAATTCGGCCTACGCTATCGCTGATGGCTCCTGCAGCAAACGGTACGATGAGGTGGATCGGTTTGGTCGGATACTGCGCAGAAGCCGGGATACTCGTAAGGAAAAGCAAGGCGACCGCGAATCCGGCGAAGAAGTCTTTCACGTTCGGCCTCCCTGCTCCAATTCTTGCCCCCGCAACGGACCCGGCCAGTCCGCCAAGCCGGACTTAATCGTCCCAGCGGACGTTCTGCGCTGCGCGGGCTATTGCGTCGGCATCCTCGGCGAGGATCAGGCGGCGCTCCGCGAGCCGCGCCGCGGAAGCGGCGACGCGCTTCGCGTATTCGGCCGGCGACTTGTAGCGCGCCTTGACCGCGTCGGCCGGGTAGGCCACGTAGCCTGCGCTCAGCCGGCAGGGATCCTTGTCGACGGTGTTCTGGACGCCGTGCACGCCGAGCGGCACGTCGACCTCCGGAAGACGGACTCCGCCGGCGACGTTGCCGTCGGCAGCGCGCGCGGGCGCAAGCACGATCGCCTTCGGCAGGTGCGCCGGCGCGCGCAGCACCTTGTCGTCCACGCTGGCCGCGGTGAGCGGCATGAGCACGCTTTCGGGCGGCTCGATGCCGCGCGACACCCACGCGTCCAGGTTGGCGAGGGAGCTGCGCATCATCGGGCGATAGTCCAGCCTGGCGAGGGGCAGCGAGCAGTTTGCGTGTGTAGCGGCGCCAGGGAGCGAGTGAGAAGCGCCGGCTACGTCGTACATGCGCACATTCGCCGGGATCGGCGCATCGACGGCGCTGCCGGTCGCGCCCGTGCGCGCGAGCGACGCCCGCAGGCTCAGATAGTCGGTCGTCATGCTGGTGACGACGATCTTCGGCAGCGGCTCGTTGCGCGCGCGCATGGCGGCGACGATCTCTTCGTACGTGAACGGCGGCTCCTGCACGCCGCGCAGGTCCGCCCGCGTGAA
>DASWEU010000092.1:0-10764 GCA_036394595.1 Burkholderiales bacterium
CAGCCCCAGGCCTCGGCACCCTTGCTGCCGCGGCGCGCCACGCGCTCCCGATAGATGTCGGCGATCACGTCGCCATCACCGCCGAGCAGCGCCTTGGTGGAGCACATTTCCGCGCAGGCCGGTAGCTTGCCCTCCGCCAGACGGTTGCGGCCGTATTTCTTGAACTCGGCCTCGCTCTTGTCCTCTTCCGGTCCGCCCGCGCAGAAAGTGCACTTGTCCATCTTGCCGCGCAGGCCGAAGGCGCCCGCCTGCGGGAACTGCGGCGCGCCGAACGGGCAGGCGTAGAAGCAGTAGCCGCAGCCGATGCACAGGTCCTTGTCGTGCAGCACCACGCCGTCGTCGGTGCGGTAGAAGCAGTCGACCGGGCAGACCGCCATGCACGGCGCGTCCGAGCAGTGCATGCACGCCACCGAGATGGATTTCTCGGCCCCGACCACGCCGTCGTTGATGGTGACGACGCGGCGGCGGTTCACGCCCCAGGGCACCTCATGCTCGTTCTTGCAGGCCGTTACACAGCCGTTGCACTCGATGCAGCGCTCGGCATCACACAGGAATTTCATTCTTGCCATGGCTTATCCCCCTATGCCTTTGCGACCTGGCACAGCGTCGTCTTGGTTTCCTGCATCATGGTGACCCGGTCGTAACCATAGGTGGTCGCCGTGTTCACCGCCTCGCCGCGCACGATGGGCGCCGCCCCGTCCGGGTAGTAGGGCAGCAGGTCCTCGCCCTGCCACCAGCCGGAGAAGTGGAACGGAATGAAGCAGGTATCCGGCCCGATGCCCTCGGTGACTTTCGCCTTCACCTTGAGGCGCACGAAGCTGCCATCCCGGTTCTTGCCCGGCGTGCTGACCCAGACGTATTCGCCGTTGCGGATGCCGCGGTCGGCCGCCACCTTCGGGTTGATTTCGACGAAATTGTCCTGCATCAGCTCGGCGAGCCAGGGGTTGGAACGCGTCTCCTCGCCGCCGCCCTCGAACTCCACCAGGCGGCCGCTGGTCAGGATCAGCGGGAACTTCTTGTGCATCTCCTCCTTGACCGCCTGCTGCTGCACCGACTTGAACAGCGTTGGCAGGCGCCAGAACACCTTGACGTCGTCGTGCGTAGGATATTTCTCGACCATGTCCGGCCGCGGGCTGAACAGCGGCTCGCGATGCTGCGGAATCGGGTCGGGGAAGTTCCACACCACGGCGCGCGCCTTGGCGTTGCCGAACGGGTGGCAGCCATGCTTCATCGCCACGCGCTGGATGCCGCCGGAGAGGTCGTTCGCCCAGGTCTTGCCTTCGGCTTCCGCTTTTTCCGTGTCCGTCAGGTCGTCCCACCAGCCGAGCTTCTTCAGCAGCACGTGGTCGAACTGCGGGTGCCCGGTGGTGATCTCGGCGCCTTTCGGATGCGAGCCGTCTTCGGCCAGCAGGTTCACGCCGTCCTTCTCCATGCCGAACAGCGCGCGGAAGTTGCCGCCGCCGTCCATGACATGCTTCGAGTTGTCATAGAGGTTGGGCGAGCCCGGGTGCTTGAGCGCGGCATTGCCGTAGCACGGCCACGGCAGGCCGTAGTAGTCGCCGGTGAGGTCGTAGCCGGTCTTCGCGTCCTTGCCGCCGCGCGCGCGCAGCGTCTTGACGTCGAAGACGTGCATGTTGCGCATGTGCGCTTGCAGCCGCTCGGGCGACTGGCCCGTATAGCCGATGGTCCACGCACCGCGGTTGATTTCGCGCAGCGTGTCCGGCATCGACGGCTCCTCGCCGCCCTTGCCCTTGACCAGCGCGATGGTCTGCTTGCCGTCCTTCTTGCCGACGAACTGGTCGCCGAAGCCGAGCTTCACCGCCAGCTGGTACATGATCATCTGGTCGGTGCGCGACTCGAACAGCGGCTCGATCACTTTTTCGCGCCATTGCAGCGAGCGGTTGGAACAGGTCGCGGAGCCGTCGGTCTCGAACTGGGTCGCCACCGGCAGCAGGTAGGCGCCGTCCTTGCGCACCTTGGCGAACATCGCCGCGCTCGCCGACGGGTACGGGTCGAGCACCACCAGCATGTCGAGCTTTTTCATCGCTTCCAGCATCTCGGGCCCGCGGCTCTGCGAGTTGGGCGCGTGGCCCCAGTAGAACATCATGCGCAGGTTGGAATCCTGGTCGATGTTCTCGTTCTTCTCCAGCACGCCGTCGATCCAGCGCGACACCGTCATGCCGGGCTTGGCCATCATCGCCTCGGAGGCGTATTGCTTCTTCAGCCAGGCCAGATCCACGTTCCAGACACGCGCCCAGTGCACCCAGGAGCCGGGTACCGCCACCGGGTAGTAGCCCGGCAGCGTGTCGGGGTTCGGTCCGACATCGGTCGCGCCTTGCACGTTGTCATGGCCGCGGTAGATGTTGCAGCCGCCGCCCGAGCGGCCGACGTTGCCGAGCGCGAGCATCAGGATGTTGGAGGCGCGCACCACGCCGTTGGCATTGTTGTGCTGCGTCTGTCCCATCGCCCAGATGATGAATCCCGGGCGGTTTTCGGCCAGCGTCTTGGCGACCGCGAACACCTCGGCCTCGGGTACGCCGGTGGCCTCGGTCACCTTGTCCGGCGTCCACTTTGCCATCACTTCCTTCTTCACCTCGTCCATGCCGTAGACGCGGTCGTGGATGTATTTCTTGTCCTCCCAACCGTTCTTGAAGACGTGGTGCAGGATGCCGAAGATGAACGGTACGTCGGTGCCGGAGCGCACGCGCACGTACATGTCGGCCTTCGCCGCGGTGCGCGTGAAGCGCGGATCGGCGACGATCACCTTGCAGCCGTTCTCCTTGGCGTGCAGCGTATGCAGCATCGATACCGGGTGCGCCTCGGCGGCGTTCGAGCCCAGGAACAGCAGCGACTTCGAGTTCTGCTCGTCGTTGTAGGAGTTGGTCATCGCGCCGTAGCCCCAGGTCTGGGCGACGCCGGCGACGGTGGTGGAGTGGCAGATGCGCGCCTGGTGGTCGGTGTTGTTGGTACCCCAGAGGCGCACCCACTTGCATAGCAGCTCGGCCTGCTCGTTGTTGTGCTTGGACGAACCGCAGACGAACAGCGCATCCGGGCCGCTTTCCTTGCGAATCGCGAGCATCTTGCTCGAAATTTCGTCGTAGGCCTGGTCCCAGGTCACGCGCTTCCACTTGCCGCCCTCGAGCTTCATCGGGTACTTGAGGCGGTGCGAGTCGTGCGTGATGCCGTGCTCGCGCACCGAGGCGCCCTTGGCACAGTGCGCGCCGAGGTTGATCGGCGAGTCGAACACCGGCTCCTGCCGGATCCAGACGCCGTCCTGCACCACGGCGTCGATGGCGCAACCCACCGAGCAGTGCGTGCACACGGTGCGCTTGACCTCGATCTTGCCGCTGGTCTGCTCGACGGCCTCGGCCGTGCCGATCATCGAGAACGGCAGTTGCGCCGCGACGGCGCCCGCGCCGACGGTGACGCCCGAACGTTGCAGGAATGCGCGCCGGTCCATGGTCTTCGCCGGTACGATCGGAATCGCGCGCGACAGGCGAGCCTGGGGGACCGCTTGGCTGCTGGCTTTGCGGGTCAGAAGCATCGAGGGCTCCTCAAACCTTGGTGGTGCGGTAGTAGTTGCTGATGTGCTCGCTCGCGTGATAACCGCGAGTTGCGCGCTTGCCCTTGCCGGAGACGGCCAGCGTCGGCGTGGTCTTCGCCACGATCGCCGCCGCGGTGGCCGCGCCGCCCGCGCCGAGCGTCAACAGGAAATTCCTGCGGGAAAGTTTGGCTTTTTTATGGATCACGTCGTCCTCCTCATAGAACGGGCGTATTTCACGAATCTGAGCGACGTTAACCCGCAATTTCCCTTGATACAAGAGCGACGAAGCAACGTGATGAGAACAACTCTCATCCCAAATTATTCGACCATCTCGAAAGCGGCCTTTTCGATGTCCAGGAAAGCGCGCGCGAAGCCAGCGACCAGGCGATAGAAATTCGCTTTGGCAGAGGCGTTTACCGCGTCACAAAAGCTGGTTGCGCCGCGGTAAATGAAGCGGTCGAAGTACGCTTTCTGCTCTTCCGGCGTCCGCTGCTGCACTGCAATAGCAAATCGCATCGCTTCGCAGATGCCGGAGATGTGGTCTTCGTATTCCGGCACGCCCTCCCGGCGGCCGACGCCCCAGGCGGCGAGTTGCTGGCGCAACGCGACCAGAGGGTTCTCGTTCGACTGACGCACGACGTAGTGCGAAAGATACGGCGTCACCTCGGCCTTGCCGGTGCCGACGAAGAGCCCGGTGTGCTCGTTCTCGAGGGTCACCGGAAACGCGTTGCGACAGGCGTCGACCATGTCGCGCCATGCGCTCGCCATCGCGCCGTCGCCCTCGAACGCCGGCGCGCGCACCAGCTCGGAAATGAATTGCTCGTCGGGCGGCGCGTAAAACAGGCGCGCGATCAAACCGTATAAATTCGCCCGCGCCTGTTCCTCCGGGGCGAGGCTCATTTCTTGCCGTCGAGGATCGACGCTTCCGACTTGTTCTCCATCATGTCGACCACGCGGCAATCGCCGCACATCTGCAGGCGGCGCGTGCCGCCGGCGAACATCGAATGCGCGCCGAGCTTGCCAAGCATATTGTCGACCATCGCGCGCGTGCCGAACGGCTTGCCGCAGCGCACGCAATTGAACGGCTCAGCCTCGTTGAGAATCAATGGTTCTTTTGCCTGCGGGCCGAGTGCGAGGCGCGGCACCAAGGTGATCGCGTTCTCGGGGCAGGTATTCACGCAAAGGCCGCACTGCACGCAGTTGCGCTCGATGAAGCGCAGGCTGGGCGAGTCGGCATCGATGAGCGCCGACTCGGGGCAGGCGCCGATGCAGGCCTTGCACAAGGTGCAGGTCTGCTGGTTGACCGTAATGGCACCGAACGGCGCGCCGGCCGGCAGATCGATGACCTGGCTCTTGTCTTTCGCCAGGTGATCGAACGCGAAGTCGAGCGAGGTGCGCTTGTCTGGCGAGAGGTTGAAGGTGGCGGGCTTATCCACCGTTGCAGCCGGTTTCAGTTCCCAGATTTTTTCGATGGATTCAATGACGGAGAAATGCACGCCCGCAAAACCAAAGCCATTGAGAATCTTCTGCGCGTAGCCCATCTGCCGTTGGAGTGCCGCGACATAGGTGTCCGCCGTCTTCTCGGTCACCAGGACGGCGACCTGGCTCGCGCCATAGGCCACGGCGCCGAGCAGGATGTCGATGCCGATCGAGGCGACGTGGAAGCTCTCGAGGGGAATCACGCGCGCAGGCAACCCGTTGCCTTTTCTTCCCTGGGAAAGAATCGCAGCGCGCCCCTCCGCGGCGTCGTGGAACAGGATGCAGGCGTCCTTGCCGCCAGCGCCGCGAAAAGTCGAGAGCAAGGCCTTCAGGCGCAGGCCGACATCGGGAACTTTCGGGAAGGCATAGGTCATCGCGCCCGACGGGCAGACGGTGGCGCAGCCGCCGCAGCCGGCGCACAGGTGCGGCTCGACCTTGACGTGATCGCCGTCGGCGTGGATGGCGTCGCTCGAGCACACCTCGAGGCACAGGTTGCAACCGGTCTGCCCGGAGCGGCTGTGCGCGCAGATGTTCTCGCGATAGTGGAAGAAGCGCGGCTTCTCGAATTCGCCCACCAGGCCGGCGAGCGTCTGCGCCGCCAGTGCCTGCTCCAGCGGATCATCGCCGGGGGCGAGGTAGCCCTGCGGCAGCTGGTGCAGCTTCAGCAGCGGCTCGCGGGAAAGGTCGAGGACAAGATCGAACGATTCCTTTCTTGATGCATCACTTCTTGAAAAATCGATGGCGCCAATGGCGCCGCAGGCCGCGACGCAGGCGCGGTGCGACTTGCACCGGTCGAGGTTCACCTGGTAGTCGTAGCCGATCGCGTCCTCCGGGCAGGCGCGCACGCAGGCATTGCAGCGCGTGCACCGCTCGAGGTCGATCGGGTTTTCCTGGCGCCATTCCACCTCGAAGGCGCCGAGCCAGCCGGTGAGCTTGGTGACGCTTCCAGACCAGACTGGATACTTGCGCTCGAGCGGCAATTCACCGTTTTTTCCGGAAATCAAAACATTGACTTCAAGCTGCGCGGAAAGTCGCTCGGCCCAGCCGAGCGCGGCTTCTCCCGGGCCGACGATCAGCAGCTGGCCATCCGACTTGAATTCCACCGCCGGCGCGGGCTCGGGATCGGGCAGCGCTGCCGCCGCCACCAGCGCGGCGATCTTGGGAATGGCGCGCGGCGCCTCCGACGACCAGCCGGCCTGCTCCCGCACGTTGACGAAGCGGATCGTGGCCTGGGAATCGCCGGCGAGCTCGCCGAACAGCGGCGCCTCCTGGGTGCAGGCGACGATCACGTCGGACTCGCCGAGCGCGGCCTTGAACGCCTCGGCATCCCGGCGGCAGAGCTGATCGTGCACCGTGATCGCGTCCCTGCTGCCGAGCGCCGACGCCAGCGCCTTCGCATCCAGCGTCATGGTGCGGTTGCAGCTGCAGACCTTGAGTGTTTTGCCCTCGATGCTCATGTGTCTTGCCGGCGTGGCTCATCGGGCTGCGGCTTTTCTTCCGGAGGAATTTCTGTTTTCGCCGTTTCGGCAGGAGGAGTTCTGAGCAATGATTTCATTTGTTCCAGCGAAGCCAGCATCGCTTCGGGAATCGGCTCGCCGCCGGTCCAGTCGCCCGAATAGGCCTCGTAGGGATCGGGCAGGTTGAAGTGCGGATCGCTGAACAGCTTCTTCAGCGCCACGCGGCGCAGCGCGTCTTCCACCTTCGGGTTCATGAACGGGGCGAAATCCGATTGCGGCGTCAGGCTGTCGACCGGCGGCAGTACCGGCGCCGGCGTGTCGTCTTTCGCCGGGACGACCGCATTCCCGCTCTCGGTCTTCTTGCGCCGCGACCAACGCGAGAGAAAAGCCTCTTTCTTTTCTTCGGTCACGGCTAAATGCGGTCTTTGGGATGCGCGAATGAGCGCGGCTTGATGCGCTTTTTCGGCTCGGGGCGGTAGTTCTTCTCCACGTAGTCGCCGACCCAGGCAAATATCTCGGGCGGCATGGCGACGCCATCCACCGAATGCCCGCCATCGAGCCAGCGGCCCGCCTCTTCGCTGCTCGCCGTCACCTCGAGCGGCAGCGCCTGCTCGCCTTCCATGCGCCAGAGGATGTAGACGCGCGGTTGCGCCGCGGAGACGTTCAGGTAATACCCTTCGGCTTCGTCGCGGTGGAGTACCAGCGTAAACCCGGGATGCAGCCATTGCTTGGTCTCGGCGCCGTCCACCAGCACGCGGGACTCGCCTTCCGCGTAGCCCGGCAGCACGCCCCAGGGCTCCCACACGAAATCGACCCAGCGGCTCCGAGAAGGCCTGCGCTGCATCACCACGCCGAGGGAAAATCGGGGTTTCTCCACCCGCGGAACTATACCCGCTCTGCTAGAATTTTCCCGGAGAAACAACGTGATGAAGAAGGTCATCCCGATCCAATCCAGCCGCAGGGCGGCGCCGGCATACGACGGCAGCCCGCTCGCCGACACGCGCGGCCGGCCGCTGCGCGACCTGCGCATCTCGGTGACCGATCGCTGCAATTTCCGCTGCACCTACTGCATGCCGCGCGAAGTGTTCGGCGCGGACTACAAATTTCTGCCGCACGACGCCATCCTCAGCTTCGAGGAAATCGCGCGCCTGGCGCGCATCTTCGTCGGCCTAGGCGTAGAGAAGATCCGCCTCACCGGCGGCGAACCGCTGGTGCGACGCGATTTGCACCAATTGATCTCGATGTTGAAAGAATTAAAGGTAGAAATAACACTGACGACGAACGGCTCCCTCCTCGCCAGGCAGGCGGAGAAGCTGGCGCGCGCCGGGCTGAATCGCGTCACCGTCAGTCTCGATTCGCTCGACGATGTCACTTTCCGCGCCATGAACGACGCCGACTTCCCGGTGGCGAAGGTGATCGAGGGCATCGACGCCGCCCATGCGGCGGGACTGGCGCCGATCAAGATCAACTCGGTAATCAAGCGCGGCGTCAACGACTCCGGCATTCTGCAGATCGCGGAGCGCTGGCGGGGTACCGGGCATATTGCGCGCTTCATCGAGTTCATGGACGTCGGCAGCACCAACGGCTGGCGCATGGACGAAGTCGTTCCTTCGGCCGAAATCGTGCGCCGCATCTCCGAGCGCTGGCGCCTTGAGCCGGTCGGCGCGAACTACGCCGGCGAGGTGGCCGAGCGCTGGCGCTACGTCGACGGCGCGGGCGAGATCGGCGTCATCTCCTCGGTCACCCAGGCGTTCTGCGCGAGCTGTAGCCGCATGCGGCTCTCGACCGAGGGCTCGCTCTACACCTGCCTGTTCGCGCAATCCGGGCACGACCTCAAGGCGCTGCTGCGCGGCGGCGAGTCGGACGAGCGCATTCGCGACGAGATCGCGGCGGTGTGGCGAGGTCGCTCGGACAATTATTCAGAAATAAGAACTGAATTTACTTCTAAGAAATCCAAAGTAGAGATGTCCTACATCGGTGGCTAGGCCGCGCCTCACCAACGCCGCCCGCCCGGCGACCTTCGAGGTCGAGGCGATCAATGAGCGCGGCGAGATGGTGCCGACCGCGATCGCCGGCGAACACCCGCTCACGCTGTACGTCGACAAGCGCGAGATCGTCACCCTGATGACGCTCGGCCATGCGCCGGAGGCGCTGGTGATCGGTTACCTGCGCAACCAGCGGCTAGTAAATTCCATCGACGACATCGAGGCGGTGCAAGTCGACTGGGAAACAGACTCGGCTGCCGTAACGACTTTTCGTAAAAATTCTTTTGCTCTTGAAAAAAAGACAGTGACGAGCGGTTGCGGCCAAGGCACGATGTTCGGCAACTTGATGGAAGAAATCGACCAGGTCCAGTTGCGCAAGGATGTCGCCCTGACCGACGAGAATCTTTTCCTCCTCCTCGACCGCGTCCGCAAGCACGAAACCATCTACAAGCAGTCCGGCGCCGTGCACGGCTGCGCCCTCGCCTCCACCGCCGGTGAGATCCTGATGTTCGTCGAGGACGTCGGCCGCCACAACGCGGTGGACGCCATCGCCGGCTTCATGTGGCTCGACGGCATCGACGGCACGGATAAGGTTTTCTACACCACCGGGCGGCTCACCTCCGAAATGGTGATCAAGTGCGCGCAGATGCGCATCCCGTTCCTCGTCTCGCGCTCCGGCCTGACGCAGATGGGCCACAGCATCGCCACCAAGGTCGGCATCACCATGCTGGGCCGCGCGAGCGGCCGCCATTACCTGGCTTTTTCCGGGCAGCAGAGAATCCAGAAGACCGCCAAGCAGCCGACGGCGTTGGCATGAAGATCGAGCTCTACTTCGCGCCCGGCGCCTGCTCCTTCGTGCCGCACGTCGCGCTCGAGGCGGTCAAGGCAGCCGCCGGCCAGGAGTTCGAGCCGAAGCTCGTCAAGCTGCACAAGGGCGAGCACCAGACGCCGCAATACCTGGCGATGAATCCGAACGGCCAGGTACCGGTGCTGGTGGTGGACGGCAAGCCGCTCAACCAGATCGTGGCGATCTGCGACTGGATCGACCGCGCCTTCCCGCAGGCGGGGCTGCTGCCCAGCGAGGCCTGGGCGCGCTCGCAGGCGCTTTCGCAGCTCGCGTGGATGAATAACACCATGCACACCACCTTCACCCACGTCTTTCGCACGGAGAAATTCGCCGATAGCGAGCCGGCGCGGGCCGACGTCAAGCGCCACGCCGCGGGGCAGTACGCGAAGCTCCTCGAGCGCGTGCAGGGCTGGATCGCGAAGGCCGCGCCGTTCTGGTTCGGCAAGAAGCTCGCCTTCCACGACGCCTACGCCTTCACGCTGCTGCGCTGGGGCGGCTACGCAGGCGTCGATCCCAAGCCGCTGGCGGCCTATTTTTCCTATATTGAAAACGTAACCAAGGCTGCGCCCGTGGCCGCCGCGCTCGAGCGCGAACGCGTCAAGCTCGACACCTACAAAGCTGCGGGCTGAACCGCCGTAATCTGACGGCGTGAAGGAAAGAAAAGCGCCGAGATAAAAATGGCGCAGGCCAGCACCGCCAGCACCATGAACACGTTGCGGAAACCGCCCTCGGTGCGGTGCAGGACCGCGATCATCGGCACGGCGAGCGCGGCCACGCCGAGCGACACCACATAGCGCACCGACAGCACCCGCGCGCGGTATTCGTCGGCGACGTACTTGGCGACGATGCCGTCGTTGAGGGGAATCTGGCCGAAGATCGCCATCATCATGAGCAGGGCCACCGCCAGCATCGGCCAGCCGTCGAGCGAGGTGGCGGCGGCGAGCAGCGGGATCTGCACCAGGCCGACGGCGATCATCAGGTGCTTCATCTCGAAGCGGCTCATCAGCGTGCCCATCAGCACCTGCGCGAAGGCGGCCACCGAATAGACGAAAGCGACCAGCGCGCCGATGCCGACGTTGGTCTGGGTCAGCGCGCGCAAGCGCTCGTCGAAGATCTTCGGCATCGCCACCGTGGTGGAGTTGAAGATCACGCCGCCGCAGGCGGTGGCGACGAGCAGGATGATGAAGATCTGCGCCATGGTGCGCGTATCGAGATGCAGGCCGATGGTCTTGGATTTCTTCGCCACCGGGCCGGGGTCGGGCACGAGAAGGAGGAAGGCCGCGCCCACGGCGATGGCCGCCAGGCCGGGAACGAAGAACGCGCTGCGCCAGCCCCATAGATCCATCAGCGCGCCCGAAACGATGGCGGCGAAAGCGAGCCCGAGGTTGCCCCACAGGCCGTTCCAGCCGAGCGCCATGCCCAAGTTCTTCGGCGAGGCCACTAGCATTGCGA
>DASWEU010000093.1:0-41050 GCA_036394595.1 Burkholderiales bacterium
GCGGTCGGAGTTCGGCGGGTCCGAGCCGAGGATGCGCCGCACCAGCGAATAGCCGTTGGAATGCGCGCCGCTCGAGGCGAGGCCGAGCAGCACGTCGCCTGCCACGATGCTGCGGCCGTCGATGATGCGTTCCTTCTCCACCACGCCGACGCAGAATCCCGCCAGGTCGTACTCGCCTTCCGGGTACATGCCCGGCATCTCGGCGGTCTCGCCGCCGATCAACGCGCAGCCGGCCTGCTTGCAGCCCTCGGCGACACCCTTGATGACGGCGACGGCGATGCGCTGGTCGAGCTTGCCGCAGGCGAAGTAGTCGAGGAAGAACAGCGGCTCCGCGCCTTGCACCAGCACGTCGTTCGCGCTCATCGCCACCAGGTCGATGCCGACGGTATCGTGGCGGTTTAACTGGAAAGCGAGCTTGAGCTTGGTGCCGACGCCGTCGGTGCCGGAGACCAGCACCGGGTTCTTGTATTTCTTCGGCAGCTCGCACAGGGCGCCGAAGCCGCCGATGCCGGCGAGCACTTCCGGGCGCAGGGTGCGCTTGGCGTAGGGCTTGATCGCTTCGACCAGCGCGTCCCCCGCGTCGCTGTCGACGCCCGCGTCGCGGTAGGTCAGTCCGTTCGCCATGCTAGAGTGCAAATTCTACATGTCGGCACTAGCGTCGCCGCAGTTCTGGGGCTGGACCGCCATTGCGCTGGCGGCGGGCTTTCTCGTCTGGCTGCTGTCGCCGATCCTCTCGCCGTTCCTGCTGGCGGCGATTCTCGCCTACATCTGCGATCCGCTGGTCGAGCGCCTGACGCGCCGCCGCATCCCGCGCTCGCTCGCGGTCGTCCTGGTTCTGCTGCTCGTCATTGGCGCCATCGTCTGCCTGGTGCTGGTGGTGCTGCCGGTATTCGTGCGCGAATCGCGCCTGCTGATGGAGAAGCTGCCGGGCTTCGTGACCTGGTTCAACGACACGGTCACGCCCTGGTTCCGCGCGCAGCTCGGCCTCGACCTGCAGCTCGACGCCGAGCGCGCCCGGCAGCTGGCGCGCGAGCTGCTCGCCGAGAACGAGAGCGCGGCCATGCAGCTGCTCGGCACGCTCAAGGTCGGCGGCCTGGTCCTGCTCGCCGTGCTCGCCAACGTGCTGCTGGTTCCGGTGGTGCTGTTCTACCTGCTGCGCGACTGGAACCAGCTGGTCGAGCGCATCGACCTGCTGATCCCGCGGCGCGTGCATGCCAGGGTGCGCGGCATCGCCGGCGAGATCGACGCCGTGCTCGCCCAGTGGCTGCGCGGGCAGCTGCTGGTGGTGGCGATCATGAGCACGTACTACGTGACCACGCTCTGGATCGCGGGCCTCGATTTCGCCGTGCCGATCGGCATCTTCACCGGGCTGGCGGTGGTGGTGCCCTATGTCGGCATCGTGTTCTGCCTGCTGCTCGCCACGGTGGCGGCGCTGCTCGAGAGCGGAACCGTGGCCGCGGTGCTGTGGGTCTGGCTCGCCATCGGCATCGGCCAGGCGCTCGAGGGCGCGGTGGTGACCCCGCGTATCGTCGGCGAGCGCATCGGCTTGCACCCGGTGGCGGTGATCTTTGCCCTGCTCGCTTTCGGGCTGGTATTCGGCTTCTTTGGCGTGCTGCTCGCGCTGCCGGCGAGCGCTGCGCTGCTGGTCGGCCTGCGCCACCTGCGCGCCGCCTATCTCGCCGGGCCGCTCTACCGCGGCAAGTGATGCGCCAGCTGCCGCTCGAAATCTCCGGGCGCGCCGAGCCCGGGTTCGACAACTTCGTCGCCGGCGCCAACGCCGAGGTGCTGGCGCGGCTGCGCGATCTGGCCGCCGGGCGCCTGCGCGAGGCGATCATCTACCTGTGGGGCGAGTCGGGCAGCGGCCGCTCGCACCTGCTGCGCGCGGCGGCGCGCGCCAACCCGCGGCTGGTGGTGGTCGACGATGTCGAGTCGCTGGACGCGGCGGCACAGCAGAGGCTCTTCTCCGCCATCAACGCTGCGCGCGAAGGTCAGGCCGCGGTGCTCGCCGCCGGCCGCACGCCGCCCGCGCAGCTCGCCCTGCGCGAAGACCTGCGCACCCGCCTCGCCTGGGGCCTGGTCTATCAGCTGCGCCCGCTCTCGGACGAGGAGAAGGCCGTCCACTTAGGCGCCGAAGCGGCGCGCCGCGGCTTGCGCCTGGCTGATGAGGTGGTGCGCTACCTCCTGACCCGGCTGCCGCGCGATCTCGCCAGCCTGAACGAGGTGCTGGACCGCCTCGACCGGCACTCCCTTTCGAAGCAGCGACCCGTCACCCTGGCCCTGGTGCGGGAGGCCTTGTCCGACCCCGATCGGGGAACGGCGGCCGACGAAAAAACAACACCCCCCAGGGGATCGCCGTCAGGCCGCGACTAGTGCGTCGTTTTGCCTCGACAAGCGGTCGGGGCGGACTTAAATTTGCTGCATGCCCGGTCGCGTCTTCCTCTTCGCTTTGATTCTTTCGTTCGCCGTCCCGGCATTCGGCCAGGAGGGCCTCTCCGTGCCGCCGCGCGGCGAGCCCGGCCTCGACCCGTCCTACGCGCGTGGCTGGCTCTCGCCCGAGTACGGCCTGCAGCGGTTCACCACCGGCCAGCGCCCGCAGTGGTCGTACTCTTTGAGCGACCGCAGCAGCTTGGGCATGGCCCTCTACAGCGGGCGCGAGCTCGACCTCGACAGCCGGCAGATGTCGCTGTTCGGCCGCTATTCGTTCAGCCCGTCCTGGGCGTTCAGCGCGGAGACGCAGCTGCGCGATCCCGGCAGCGTGCCGCGCCTGCAGGACCTCCGCTTCGGGGTGCAGCGCAGGTTCTAGAATGCGGCGCGTATGGGTTCGATTCCTACGCGCCTCTCGTTGTTCGATCTCGATAACACGCTCCTCGCCGGCGACAGCGACTACGAGTGGGGCCAGTTCCTAGTCGACCGCGGCATCCTCGAGCGCAGGTCCTACGAGGCGCAGAACCTAGCCTACTACGAGCAGTACGTCGCCGGCACGCTGGATATCCACGAGTACCTCGGCTTCGCGCTGCGGCCGCTCGCCGACCACACGCCGCAGGAACTCGGCCGCTGGCACGCCGAGTTCATGGAAAATCGGATTCGGCCGATGATGCTGCCGGCGGCGCGCGCGCTGGTGCGCCGGCACCTCGATGGCGGCGACCTGTGCGCCGTCATCACGGCCACCAACAGCTTCGTCACCGCGCCGATCGCGCGCGAGTTCGGCGTCACCCACCTGATCGCCACTGAGCCCGAATCGCGCGACGGGCGCTTTACCGGCCGCGTCTCCGGCACCCCCTGCTTTCGCGACGGCAAGTTGGCACGCCTCGGCGAGTGGCTCGACGGCCTCGGCCGGGAGCTCGGCGACTTCGCCGAGAGCGTGTTTTACAGCGACTCGCACAACGACCTGCCGCTGCTCGAGCGGGTCAGCCGCCCGGTGGCAGTCGACCCGGACGCGCAGCTCTCGGCCGAGGCCGCACGCCGGGGATGGGCAGTGATTTCGCTGCGCCGGTAGAATTCCGGCCCTCGATGATCAAGAGGTTCATCCGGCGCGTCCTCGGTCTGGCCGCGGAGACGAACGGCATGGTGCGCGTGCCGCGCAGCCGGCATGGCGTGTCGCGCGAGTCCCTCAGCCCGGCCGCCGCCAAGGTGTGCGCTGTCCTGCGTGACGCCGGCTACTCGGCCTATGTCGTCGGCGGCGCGGTGCGCGATCTGCTGCTCGGCATCACGCCCAAGGACTTTGACATCGCCACCGACGCGCGGCCCGAGCAGATCAAGCCGCTGTTCCGGCGCGCACTGATCATCGGCCGCCGCTTCCGCCTGGTGCACGTGATGCTGGGCGGCGAGACCATCGAGGTCTCGACCTTCCGCGCCGCCGATCCGGAGACCGCGGAAAAAGACGAGCATGGCCGCGTGCTGCGCGACAACGTCTTCGGCACCCAGGCTGAGGACGCGCGCCGGCGCGACTTCACCGTCAACGCCCTCTACTTCGATCCGGCCAGCGAGGAGATCGTCGATTTCCACGGCGGTCTCGTCGACCTGAAGAAGCGCGTGCTGCGGGTGATCGGCGACCCCGCGACACGGTATCGAGAGGATCCCGTACGCATGTTGCGCGCGGTCAGGTTGGGGGCAAAGCTTGGCCTGCGGCTCGATGCCGCGACGCGCGCGCCGATCCGCAGCATGGCGCCGCTGATGGAGCGCGTGCCGCCGGCGCGTCTGTTCGACGAGATGCTGAAGCTGCTGCTGTCGGGGCACGCCAGCGCCTGCCTGCGCCAGTTGCGCGAGGTCGGGCTGCACAAGGGGCTGCTGCCGCTGCTCGACGTCATCCTCGAGCAGCCGCTGGGCGAGCGCTTCGTCACGCTCGCTCTGGCGCAGACCGACGAGCGCGTACGCACCGACCGGCCGGTGTCGCCGGCGTTCCTGTTCGCCGCGCTGCTGTGGCACGAGGTGCTGGCGGCGTGGAAGGCGCGACAGAGCCGCGGTGAGCGCGACATCCCGGCGCTCGAGGCCGCGATGGACGAGGTGCTCGAGGCGCAGTACCGCAAGCTCGCCATCACGCGCAAGCTGACGGCGACGATGCGCGAAGTGTGGAGCATGCAGCCGCGCTTCGAGCAGCGCGCCGGCAGCCGGCCCTACCGGCTGCTCGAGTCGCCGCGCTTTCGCATGGCCTACGATTTCCTCGCGCTGCGCGCCGCGAGCGGCGAGGTGCCGGCCGAGCTCGAGGCCTGGTGGCGCGCCTTTCAGAGCGCCGACGGCGAGACGCGCCAGGCGATGCTGCTGCCGGACACCGGCCCGCACAAGCGCCGCCGGCGGCGGCGCAAGCGCGGTGCGGCGCCGGCGCCGGAATCCGCGTGACCCTCGCCTACGTCGGCATCGGCTCCAACCTGGAGCGGCCGCGCGAGCAGGTGCTGCAGGCCTTCGAAGAACTCGGCAAGCTGCCCGCCACGCGGCTGACGCGCAAATCCTCCTTGTATCGCTCGGCGCCGCTCGGCTACGCCGACCAGCCCGACTTCATCAACGCGGTGGCGGAGCTGGATAGCGATCTTTCGCCTGAGGAGCTGTTCCACCATCTGAAGAAAATCGAGCAGTATCACGGCCGCGCCCGCAGCTTTCCTAATGCGCCGCGGACGCTGGACCTGGATTTGCTGCTGTTCGAGAAAAAAGAAGTTCGCAGCGCAGAATTGACCCTGCCCCATCCGCGCATGCATGAGCGCGCCTTCGTCCTGAAGCCGCTGCTCGAGATCGCGCCGGATGCCGTCATCCCGGGCAAAGGCGCGGCGAAATCCATGCTGGAGAAAATTTCGTCACAGGAAGCGGAGAAGATTGCCTGACGCGTGGATAAGTTCCGCTACCTGGTGGTCGAGGGACCGATCGGCGCCGGCAAGACCAGCCTGGCCCGGCGCCTGGGCGCGCGCCTCTCGGCCGACCTGGTGCTCGAGGACCCGCGGGAGAATCCCTTCCTCGCGCGCTTCTACCAGGACATGGCGCGCTACGCGCTGCCGACCCAGCTCTTTTTCCTGTTCCAGCGCTCGCGCATGCTCGAGCCGCTCGCCCAACCCGATATGTTTGGCCGCCCGGCGGTCGGCGACTTCCTGCTCGACAAGGATCCGCTATTCGCTCGCCTCACGCTGTCGGAGGACGAGCTCGCGCTCTACCAGAAGATCTACGACGCGCTGCGCCCGCGCTCGCCCACCCCGGATCTCGTCATCTACCTGCAGGCGCAGACCGGCACGCTGGTCGAGCGGGTGCGCCGCCGCGCCGCGGCCTACGAGCGGGGCATCAGCGAGGACTACCTCGCACTGCTCGGCGAGAGCTACGCGCGCTTTTTCTACAACTACGACGGCGCGCCGGTGCTGATCGTCAATTCAGAGAACCTCAATTTCGTCGAGCGCGAGGCTGACTTCGAGCTGCTGGTGTCGCGCGTGCGCGCCATGAAGAGCCGGCGCGAATTTTTCAACATCGCCGGATGAAGGTCCTCTCCGACCTCGCCTCGCTGCGCGCCGCGGCCGCGGCTGCCGGGCCGCTCGCCTTTGTGCCGACCATGGGCAACCTGCACGAGGGACACCTGTCGCTCGTGCGCCTGGCGCGCAAGGCGCGCGGGGCGCGGGCCGTCGTCGTCTCCATCTTCGTCAACCGGCTGCAGTTCGCGCCCGGCGAGGACTTCGAGCGCTATCCGCGCTCCTTCGAGCGCGACCGCGAGATGCTCGCGGCCGCAGGGGTGGAGCTGCTGTTCGCGCCCGACGAAAAAGTACTCTATCCGGAAAAGCAGGCCATGAAGGTCCACCCCGGCCCTCTCGGCGACGAGCTCGAGGGCCGCTTCCGCCCCGGCTTCTTCGAGGGCGTCTGCACGGTGGTGCTCAAGCTCTTCAATTGCGTGCAGCCCGCCGCGGCCGTGTTCGGCAAGAAGGACTACCAGCAGCTCCTGGTCGTGCGCCGCATGGTTCAGCAGCTCAACCTGCCGATCGACATCGTCGCCGGCGAGACGATGCGCGAATCCGACGGCCTGGCGATGAGCTCGCGCAACGCCTACCTGTCCGCCGCCGAGCGCGCCGAGGCGCCGCGGCTACATTCAACGCTTTTGAAAATCAAAAAAGGTCTTTCTGCGGAGAAGGGCATGCAGGAACTGTCCACCGCCGGGTGGAATCCGGACTACGTCGAAGTGCGCCGGAGAAGCGACCTCGCGCCGCCGCAGCCAGGCGAGAAAAACCTAGTCGTGCTGGCCGCCGCGCGCCTTGGCGCCACCCGCCTGATCGACAACCTGGAGTTCTAGCCGGGGTAGGGTTCGAAGGTCATCGACTGCACCGCGCAGCCCATGACCTTGGCCAGCTTGTCCATCGCCTCGTCGGTGATCTCCACGGGCTGGAATTCGGCGTCCTTGCCCTTGGACGAGATAAAAGCCTTGGCTGACGCCTCGTTATTCCACGTCACCACCGGGTCCGGGCTCACGCCGGCCACCTGGCAGCAGATCGGGAAACCGTCCGACTTGTAGATGATGGCGTACATGGGCGCGCGCTTGACCTAATTTACCTGATGTGGCGGCCCGCCAACAAGGATTAAGGCTCGCCACCCCTCGAATTTGCGCCCCTCGTACCCCAGGCGTTTAATGGGGGTGGGAGGGTTCCGGCGGGGCCGTTGCGCCGGGGCCTGGGTGATCAGCCCCCGCCCAGGGGGCGTCTTTTTCTTTGGGAGAACGCAATGAGCAACATGCACGATGCAATGGGCCTGTGCGCGCCATATGGCAGGCCAGGTTCGCAGTACGAGACCGAGTTCGAGCCGGCCACCGGCACGATCTGGGGCCATTTCAACCCGCGCGGCACGCCGTGCTTCAGCCTTGGCCTGCTCAAGGACATCCGCCGGCACGATAACGCGCTCGCGGCCAACGGCGGCAAGGTCGAAATTTCTGGCGAGCTGCACGCTGCCAATTATTACGTTTGCGGCTCGCGCGTGCCGAAGGTATTCAACCTCGGCGGCGACCTTGCGCTGTTCGTGCTGCTGATCAAATCGCGCGACCGCGACGCGCTGGCGCATTACGCCCGCCTGTGCATCGACAACATGCACGCGCGCATCGTCAATTACGGCGTGCCGACGCTGGTGACGATCTCGCTGGTGCAGGGCGACGCGCTCGGCGGCGGCTTCGAGTGCGCGATGTCCTCCGACGTCATCGTCGCCGAGGAAAGCGCGCAGCTCGGCCTGCCGGAGGTGCTGTTCAACCTGTTCCCCGGCATGGGCGCCTACAGCCTGCTCGCGCGCCGCATCGGCATGCGCGAGGCCGAGCAGCTGATCCTCTCCGGCCGGGTGCTGGGCGCGGCGCAGCTGCACCGCATGGGGGTGATCGACGTGCTGGCCCCGGACGGCCAGGGCGAGTCGGCGGTACGCGAGTGGATCGCGAAGGGCTGGAAGCGGCGCAACGGGCTGCAAGCCGTGATGCGCGCGCGCCAGCTGGTGCAGCCGATCCAGCGTGCCGAGCTCGACGCCATCGCCGAGGTCTGGGTCGACGCCGCGATGCGGGTCGAGGACAAGGACCTGAAGATGATGGGCCGCATCGTGCGCTCGCAGATGCGCCGCCTCGAGTACGGCGACGTGCAGGACGTGACGGCCGAAGTGCGCGCCGAAGAGGCGCTCGCCGCGGTCGGCTAGGAAGCGTCAGTGCGAGAAAGCTGGGAAATGCTAGTGCGGGATAAGCGAACCGCCGGCGCGAAACAGGCCACCGAACTGGTGGAAGTTGACCTGCGTCGCGTTGACGATCGCGCTTTGCGCTGCGGGGTCGTCGATCGTCTTCATCAGGCGGTTGAGCTTCGCCATGTGGTCGACGTCGAGAGTCGCGTGGGAGGAGAGGAACTTGAATCCCCCTGCCGCGACTTCGCGGCCGAGAGCGCGGGCGATCGATTCCGACACCTTGCCCCCGTATACCGAGGAAACCACCTCGAGCATGTACAGCATCCCCAGCACCGAGCACGGGTGCACGCGTTCGGAAGCATAGTAGTTGAACGCGATCATGGCCTGGGCCGGCGGGCTCGGCGGCGTTGCCAACGCCGCGTGGACATCGCCCCCCATTGCCCCGATGTCCTCCAGCACCCAGGCGTCATGTCCCTTTTCCTCCTCGATGCGCTCGTACAGGTCGAAGCGCACGCCGCGGAAGCGCTCGTCGCAGCGCGCCGCCGCGGCCGCCATCACCGGGCAGAAATGCCACACGATGTGGTACAGGTCGTGCAGGAAAGCCCGGTATTCGGCGAGCGTCAGGCCGTGATTCAGCATCGAGTGGATCTTGGGTATCGCTTCCAGCCCGCGCCGGTTCTCGTCGGTCATCTCGACCAACGTAATGAAAAACGACATTGGTATGTGGACTCCGTGATAAATCGCGGCAGCGCCGCGACGCGGAAATTTTAACTCAGGAGCAATCATGACTTCGTACGGCATACAAAAAACCGAGTCGATCAAGGTGATCCGCATCCGCCTGGTCGTCGTGCATGCGGGCGCGCTCGCCGCGTTCTTCATGCCCTTCGACTGGGCGCTGGTCGCGCTGCTGGCGGCGACCTGGTTCCCGCGCATGTTCGGCGTCGAAGCGGGCTACCACCGCTACTTCGCGCACCGTGCGTTTAAAACCAGCCGGATTTTCCAGTTCCTGCTGGCGGCGCTCGGCGCCTCCTCGGGGCAGCGCGGCGCGCTGTGGTGGGCGGCGCATCACCGCGGCCACCATCGCCACTCCGATCAAGCCGGCGATCTGCACTCGCCGCGCGAGGGTTTCTGGCACGCGCACCTGGGCTGGCTGATCGACGAGAAGAACGTCGACACCGACCTCGACGCGATTCCCGACTTCGCCCGCTACCCGGAGCTGCGCTGGCTGAACAAGTTCTACCACGTGCCGATGCTGCTGCTGCTCGCGGGCCTTGCGCTGGGCGGCGCCAACGGCTGGTTCGGGCCGAACGTCAGCGGCTGGAGCGCGGTGCTGTGGGGCTTCTTCCTGTCGACCGCCGGCGTGCTGCACGCGACCCTCGCCGTGAATTCGATCGCGCACCTGCGCGGCCGCCTGGGCGGGTATCGCCGCTACGCGACCGAGGACGGCAGCGTCAACCACGCCTGGCTCGCCATTCCGACCACCGGCGCGGCGTGGCACAACAACCACCACCGCTACGGCGCCGCGGCGCGCGCGGGCTTCGCCTGGTGGGAAGTCGACCTCAGCTACCTGGGCCTGAAACTGCTCGAGGCCTGTCGCCTGGTCTGGGATCTGCGCGAAGTGCCGGCCGAAGTGATGGCCGAAGGCGGACTGGGCGAAACCGAACGGGAGCGGGCGATCGCCTAGCCGGCCGACTGCTTTCTCTCGAGGAGGTAGCGTTCGAGCTCGCCGCGCGCCGCGGCAAGCTCCTCGGCGAGCGAACGCTGCACGCCCGCGGCCTGGTGGCGCAGCTCGGCATCCGACTGCCGGCTGAGGCTCGCGCACACGCCGGTCAGCCGGTCGGTGCCCATGCTGGCCGACGAGCCCTTCATGGCGTGCAGCAGCGAGCGCAACTCGCGGAAGTCGCGCGCCGCAAGCGCCTTCTCGATGCGCGCTAGCAGCGTGCTGCTGTCGGCGAGGAACACCCGCACCAGCTTTTCAACGAAGGCGGCGGTAGAGCCGAGCTCCTCGAGATGGCCGAGGGTCTCGGTGTTGACGACGTGCGGCGCGGCCTTCTCGGCCTGGCGCGCGGCGCGCGCCACGGCTGCGGGCTCGGCGTGGCGCGTCTCGGCCGCTTCGGCGGTGAGCACCTGGATCTCCTCCAGCAACCGCGCCGCCTCGATCGGCTTGGCCAGGAAGGCCTCGGCGCCTGACTCCAGCGACTCGCGGCGCGCGTCGGGCGTAGCGTCGGCGGAGAGCACGATCACCGGCACGCGCTCCGCGCCGCCGGCGAGCACGCGCAGCGCCTGCAGCGTCTCGAGGCCGCTCATGCCCGGCATGTTGCGATCGAGGATCACGATGTCGTGCCGCTCGCGCTCCTGCGCATCGAGCGCCTGCTCGCCGTCGTTCACCAGCGTCACGGTGTGGCCGCCGCGCTCCAGGATGCGTCCGATCACCTCGCGGTTGGTCGGGTTGTCGTCGGCCACCAGCACGCGCAGGCGCCGCGCCGCCGGGCGCCGCGCATAGTCCTGCAGGCGCACCACGCCCTCGCGCGGCTCCTCGCCGGCGAGCACCGAGTGCAGCACGTTGAAGAGTTGCCGCTTGTCGACCGGCAGCTCGAGCACCGCCGCGTAGCCAGCCGACAGCGCCTCGAAGCGCTGCACGCCCGCTTCGCGCGGTGCCGCGAGCAGCGCCGGCGGCGCCGGGTCCGGCGCGGCACGGCGAAAGCGCTGCGCCAGGCCGAGATCGGCGCCCGAGGAGTAGAGCAGCGCGCTGTGGTAGGGCTTGGCGAGGCTGATTTCCGCCACCAGCCGGGCCACGCCCTCCTCCACGCTCGCCACCGCGACCGGGCTCGCGCCCCAGCCGGCGAGCGCGCCCTCGAGCGGCTCGCGGCTGTGCGGCGGGAAGCCGATCAGCAGCACGCGCGCCCCGGCCAGCTCGCCGCTGCCGGCGCCGGCGCGCTCGGTCTGCTTGTCGAGCGCGATCTCGAACCAGAAGGTGCTGCCCAGACCGACCGCACTCTCCAGGCCGATGCTGCCGCCCATCAGGCCGACGATCTGCTTGGCGATGGTGGTGCCCAGGCCCGTGCCGCCGAAGCGCCGCGAGGTCGACTGGTCGGCCTGCGTGAAGCTCTCGAAGATGCGCGCCTGCGACTCCGGCGGGATGCCGATGCCGGTGTCGCGGATGGAGAACTTGAGCCGCACCTTCTGCTCGGTCTCGCCTTGCGCCGAGACGTGCACCGTGACGCTGCCGCGCTCGGTGAACTTGACGGCGTTGCCCGCCAGGTTGATCAGCACCTGGCGCAGGTGGTGCGGATCGCCGCGCACCGCCGGCGGCACCTCCGGCATGATCGACACCACGAATTCGACGCCGCGGGCCGAGGCCTGCGCGGCCACGATGCGGCAGGTGCTGTTGACCAGCGCGTGCAGGTCGAAGTCGGTCTTCTCCAGCACCAGCTTGCCGGCCTCGATCTTGGAGAAGTCGAGCACGTCCTCCACCAGGCCGAGCATGACGCGCGACGAGCTGCGCAGCGTCTGCAGCATGTCCGCCTGCTCGCGGCTGAGCGGCGTGTCGCGCAGCAGGTCCGACATGCCGATGATGGCGTTGAGCGGCGTGCGCATCTCGTGGCTGACGACCGAGATGAAGCGGCGCTTCGCCTGGTTGGCGGCCTCGGCGCGCGCCAGCGCGTCGAACATGCGCGTCACCAGCGAGCGCACGTACATGGCGAGCGCCGCGAGACCCACCAGCATCCCCGCCCACACGCCGGTATAGGACTGCCAGAAGTCGTTGGTCGCCAGCACCACCGAGAAGCCCGCCACGCTCGCGCCGAGGCAGTAAAGCAGGTAGCCGGCGCCAAAGCGGAAGCCGTTGGCGAGCGTCACCCAGATGTAGATGAGGAACAGCGGCAGCCCCTGCGGCCCCGACAGCGCCATGAAATAGGTGACGGCGCTGATGTCGCCGGTCGCACCGATCACCCGGCGCGCGGGCGAGATGCCGGGCCGCGCCACGATGCCGGCCAGGATGGCGACGGAAAACGCCACTTCGGCGACCATGGCGACGAAGTACGGGTCCCAGGGATTGAACACGCCGCCGGCGGCGTCGTACGCGCCGGGCAGCAGGTAGAAGAAAAAAACGACCGCCAGCACCACGCGCACGATGGCCTGCTCGTGCTCGGTGTCGGGCCGTGCCGCGAGCCGCGCGCGCACGGCGCCCAGGGCGCCGCTCAGTTGTCCTGGTTGGGATCGCGCCATTCGTGCTGGATCTTAAGGACTTCGTCCTTCGAGCCGAGGAAAGCCTCCGCCATGCGGGGGTCGAAGTGCTTGCCGGCCTGCGAGGCCATCCAGTCCATCGCCTTGGCGCTGTCCCAGGCGGTCTTGTAGGGCCGCACCGAGGTGAGCGCGTCATAGACGTCGGCCACGGCGACGATGCGCGCGCACACCGGGATATGGTCGCCCTCGAGGCCGTTGGGGTAGCCCGAGCCGTCGAATTTCTCGTGGTGGCCGAGCGCGATCAGCGCGCCCATGCGCACGTACTTCGAGGCGCTGCCCTTGAGGATGTCGTGCCCGATCAGCGGGTGGCGCCGCATGACCTCCCACTCCGGCTTGTCGAGCCTGCCCGGCTTGAGCAGGATCTGGTCGGGGATGCCGATCTTGCCGAGGTCATGCAGCGGCGCGGCGAGCTCGATGGTCTCCGCCTCGTCGGCGTCGAGGCCGATCGCAGCCGCGATCAGGCGCGAGTAGCGCGCCATGCGGATCAGGTGCGTGCCGGTCTCCTCGTCGCGGAATTCGCCGGCGCGCGCCAGGCGCAGCAGCGTCTCCTTCTCGCGCTCGCGTACCTCGCGCGTCGCGTCCTCCACCATGTGCTCGAGGTGGCGCCGGCGGTCCTCCAGCGCAAGATGCTGGCGGCGCAGCGTCAGCAGGTTGCGGCAGCGCGCCAGGCACTCGCGCGCGTCCACCGGCTTGGTGAGGAAATCGGTGATGCCGGCGTCGAGCGCCGCGTAGCGCACCTTGCGATCGTCGTGCACCGTCACCATCACGATCGGCACGTGCTCGTAACCGGGCAGCGCGCGCAGGCGCTGCACGAAGGCGATGCCGTCCATGTCCGGCATCATGTAGTCGACCAGCACCAGGTCGGCGACGTTGCGCGCCGCCCACACCACGGCGTCCAGGGGGCGCATGAAGCCCTCGACCTCGACGCGCTCGTCGAGGCCGCGCACCACCTGCTCGAGAATGGCGCGGCCGGTCGACTGGTCGTCGACCACCATCACCGTGTTGCGAGCGGAAGGCAACACCCTGACTTGCGCCTTCACCATGAGCCTCCCGGGACTGGACAGTAAGACAAAACTGCGGGAAAAGCCTACGCCGCCCCTCCTGCCCTGTCCAGCAAGCGGGGGCGGTTTCATGCAATGTTTAACGCTCGGGATGCGCCTTGACGTAGCGGGCGAGGTCGTCGTCCAGCGTGGACCAGTCGATGCGCCGCGCGCAGGCACGGGCGATGACGTGGATCACCGGATTGCGGTGCGCGCAGAAATTGGCGAGCGGCACCAGGCGGTGCCCGGTCTCGATCTTCGGCGCGTATCCGGTCTGGCCGCTCTGGATCGCGCCGACACCGCGCGAGAGCGCCCAGTCCACCGCGGCGTCCCACAGCCGGAAGTAAAGCAGCCATTCGCGCGGGCGGTTGTAGTCGAAGCCGATGAACTTGTTGATGATGCGCGATCCCATGTCGAAGCTGAGCATGAAGGCGACCATGTCGCCGGAGGCGCTCTCGCGCAGGACGATGAAATTCGACTCCGGGCGCGCCGCGACGATCTCGAAGAACCGGCGGTTGAGCCGCTCGAAGCGGGTCGTCGCCTTCTCGTAGGTTTGCCAGAACAGGCCGAACAGGGCGTCGAGGTTGCGGGCGTCCGGGTGCTGCAGCACCTCGACGCGCAGGTTGACCCTCTCCGCGCTGCGCCGGATCTTCTTGCGCAGCACATGCCGGCGGCTGCCCTTCAGCGCGGCAAAGTAGCCCTCCTTGCTGGGCGATTGCAAGTCGACGACGGTGCCGGGGAAGCTCTCCACCCGGAACAGCCCGCGCTGCTGCGCGATCCATTCGACATCCGCGGCATCGGCCGCCGGAACATCCTTCCACACCAGCATCGACGCCCCCCGCTCGCGCGCCTGTGCCTCGAGCGCCAGCTGCAGCGCGAGCAGCGCCCCTCGCCGGTCGACGCCCGGCATCGTCCCCACCGTCCCTTCATCGGCGCAGGGCGAGCCCACGAACAGCGTGCGCGGACGGGCGAGCGCCGGGAAACCGCGGCCCAGAATTTCGATGGCGCCCCGCATCCAGTCCGGCGCCACCAGGGCCACCGGAAAGTCCATGACGAACGCCGGGGCGATGCCGACCGGGGTGCCGCCGCGAAGGATCACGCCGTAGAGGAATGCGAACTGGTCGTCGAGCCCGCTCTTTTCCAGCGCGGAATACCACCAGCGCCCTTCGAGCGGCGGGGCAAAGCAGGCCTGCCACAGGCTCGAATCGATCTGCGCTTCGGACGCGACGAAGCGGATCGAGTAGCCGGGCTCGCTCACGCGTGGACGGCCAGCAAGGTCACGCCGACCATGATCAGCCCGACGCCGATCCATCGCCTGCCGGTCACGGGCTCTTCCAGATGCAGCCGGGAGAGTATTGCGACGACGACGTAGGAAATACTGGCGATCGGAAACGCGGTGCTGATCTCGACGAACTGCAAGGCGCCCGTGTAGACCAGCGCCTGGAGGATGAATAGCGCGATCCCCGCCGCCACCCAGCGCCGCTTGGCGGCCGGGTCCAGCGCCGACTTCTTGAAGAAGAGCTGCGCGACGCCTTCGATGATTCCGCACAGCATGACCAGCAGCACCCCGATGGTGATCACGCTCATCGGGACCCGCTGTCATAGTCGGTACGGCTGATGAACCAGACGCCGGCGAGCACGAAGCCGGTGCCGAGGATCTTGGTCAGGTCGACGCTTTCGCCGAGATACAAGGCGGACAGGATGAACACCGTGACCAGGCTCAGGGCGGTGATGGGCTGCGAGTAGCTCAGGTCGGAACTTTCGAGCACGCGCAGCCAGTTGAGGAGCTGCCAGCCAAAGAGCGCCGCCACCAGCAGCAGAAGCGGGCTCAGTGCCGGCAGCTGCAATGCCGCCACCTTCCACAGCAGCTGTACCGCGGTGTCGAGGACGATGGCGAGCGCCAGCCTGAACAAGAGCTTGCGCGGCAACGTCCTGGGAACCATGGCTGGCTTTCGACGAAGTTTCTGGTGCCGGAAGAGAGACTCGAACTCTCATGACCTTGCGGTCGGCGGATTTTGAGTCCGCTGCGTCTGCCGGTTCCGCCATTCCGGCCCGGGGGCGAAATTATAATTGCCGCGGTGCTTCTCTCCGAATTCGATTATTCCCTGCCCGCCGGGCTCATCGCGCAGCACCCCGCCGGGCGGCGCGCGGCCAGCAGGCTCCTGCATGTGGATGCCGAGGGAAACCTGCGAGACCTGCGCTTCGCGGACCTGCCTTCCCTGGTCGGACCGGAGGACGCCGTCGTGCTGAACGATACCCGCGTCATCAAGGCGCGCCTCGCGGCCAGGAAGCGCACCGGCGGCAGGGCCGAGGTGTTTGTCGAGCGCATGCTCACCGCGCGCGAGGCCCTGGCACTGATCCGCGCCAGCCACTCCCTGCCAACGGATGCCGAATTGATCATTGAAAAGGACATCCTGGTCAGAGTCCTGGAACGGAAGGCAGATCTGTATCGCGTACGGTTTTCCCGCGACATCGCCGGCGTGCTGGAACAATACGGCGCGGTGCCGCTGCCGCCCTACATCCGGCACGCGCCCGGACGCGGTGACGCCGAGCGCTACCAGACCGTCTATGCCGTGCAACCGGGGGCGGTTGCCGCGCCGACCGCGGGCCTGCATTTCGACAAAGCGCTGCTCGAGCGCATCCGCGCGCGCGGCGCGCAAACCGTCGCCCTGACCCTGCACGTCGGCGCCGGCACCTTCCAGCCGGTGCGCTCCGCGCAGGTGGAGGACCACCGCATGCACCGGGAGCGTTATTCGATTGCCGGCGGCATCATGGAATCCTTGAGTGGAACGCGCGTCCTGGCGGTCGGCACGACCTCGCTGCGCGCGCTGGAGACCGCCGCGCTGACCGGGAAAAGCGAAGGGGAGACGGACCTCTTCATCACTCCCGGCTTCCAGTTCCGGGTGGTCAAGCGGCTGCTGACGAACTTCCATTTGCCAAAATCGACTCTTTTGATGCTGGTCTGCGCCTTCGCCGGCAAGGACCGCGCCTTCAAGGCCTATCGGCACGCCATCGAGCGCCGCTACCGATTCTTCTCCTACGGCGACGCGATGCTGATCGAAACATGATTTTCAAAACATCGAAAACGGATGGAAAAGCCCGGCGCGGAACGCTCCAGTTCGAGCGGGGCGTGGTCGACACGCCGGCTTTCATGCCGGTAGGCACCTACGGCTCGGTCAAGGCCATGTCGCCCGACGAACTGGTCGCGAACGGCACGCAGATCGTGCTCGGCAACACCTTCCACCTGTGGCTGCGCCCGGGGCTCGAGGTGGTTGAAAAGCACGGCGGCCTGCATCGCTTCATGGGCTGGGACCGGCCGATCCTGACGGACTCGGGCGGCTTCCAGGTCTTCAGCCTGGGTGCAATGAGAAAAATCACCGAGGAAGGCGTTCGCTTCGCCTCGCCCATCAATGGCGACCAGCTGTTCCTGACGCCGGAAGAGTCGATGAAGATTCAAAAAGTCCTGAACACCGACATCGCCATGGTGTTCGACGAGTGCACGCCCTACCCGGCGACCGAGAAGCAGGCGGAAAAATCAATGCAGCTCTCGATGCGCTGGGCACAGCGTTCCCGCGCGGCCTACCCGGGCGTCCTGTTCGGCATCCTCCAGGGCGGCATGTACGAGGCGCTGCGCGACGAGTCGCTCGACAAGCTGAAGGGCATCGACTTCCAGGGCTATGCGATCGGCGGGCTCTCGGTGGGCGAGCCGCAGGAGGACCGCGAGCGCGTCATGCGCCATATCACGCCGAAATTACCGGCGGACAAGCCCCGGTACCTCATGGGCATGGGCACGCCCGAAGACCTGATCGGCGCGGTCGGCGCGGGCGTCGACATGTTCGACTGCGTGCTGCCCACGCGCAACGCGAGGAACGGCTGGCTCTTCACGCGCTTCGGCGACGTCAAGATCCGCAACGCGCGCTACCGGGACGACGTCGGCCCGCTCGACGAGCGCTGCGCCTGCTATACCTGCCGTCACTTCACGCGCGCCTACCTGCATCACCTGCAGAAGGCGAACGAGATCCTCGGCGCCCGCCTCAATACCCTGCACAACCTGCACTACTACCAGGAGCTAATGGCCGCGCTTCGCCTTGCGATTGAAAAGAGCGCCTATGATGAAACGGCAAAGGCCCTGCTGGCCGACCGCCAGCGGCTATAATTCACGCTCTTTTTCACGGAGTCCGCAGTGATCATCTCTTCAGCTTACGCGCAGGCCACCCCGGCAGCGGGCGGCGATCCGGGATTTCTCGGCTTCCTGCCGATCGTCCTCATGTTCGTGCTGCTCTACTTCCTCATGATCCGTCCGCAGATGAAGCGCGCCAAAGAGACCAAGGCGATGGTCGAAGCGCTGCAGAAGGGCGACGAGGTGATTACCGCCGGCGGCGTGGTCGGCCGCATCACCAAGCTCGGCGACCAATACGTGACGCTGGAAATCGCGCCCAACATCGAGATCGTGGTGCAGCGCTCCGCGGTGCAGCTGCCGCTGCCCAAGGGAACGCTGAAAACCCTTCAGTAAGCAAATCGATTGCAATCCTGTAAGTGAATCGCTTCCCCGTCTGGAAGTACGCCCTGGTGGGGGTGGCGGTCCTCGCCGCGCTGCTCTATACGCTGCCGAATTTCTTCGGCGAGTCGCCGGCCGTGCAGGTGTCGAGCGTCAAGGCGCTGGTCAAGGTGGATACGGCGCTGCTCGGGCGGGTCGAGGCGCTGCTGCAGAAGGAGAATTTCGCCTATACCGGCGCGGTGATCGACCCGACCAGCCTGCGCGTGCGCTTCGCCGACACCGATATGCAGCTCAAGGCGCGCGACCTGATCGAGCACGCCCTCAATCCGGACGAGGCGAACCGCAGCTACGTGGTGGCGCTCAACCTGCTGCCGGCTTCGCCGCGCTGGCTCTCGGCGCTGCACGCGCTGCCGATGTACCTCGGCCTCGACCTGCGCGGCGGCGTGCATTTCCTGCTGCAAGTCGACATGCAGGCGGCGATCACCAAGCGGCTCGAAAGCCTCACCGGCGACGTGCGCTCGGCGCTGCGCGAGAAGGACATCCGCCACGGCGGCATCGCGCGCGAAGGACAGACGCTGCGCGTGCGCTTCCGCGAAGCGGCGCTGCGCGAGAAGGCGCGCGAGACGCTGCTCGTCAACCTGCCCGACCTCGCGGTCACCGAGCGCGACGACGGGCAGGATTTCCTGCTGATCGCGACCCTCAAGCCCGAGGCCGTGCGACGCACGCAGGAGTACGCGCTGAAGCAGAACATCACCACGCTGCACAACCGCATCAACGAGCTCGGCGTGGCCGAGCCGGTGATCCAGCAGCAGGGCACCGACCGCGTGGTGGTGCAGCTGCCCGGCGTGCAGGACACCGCGAAAGCGAAGGACATCCTCGGGCGCACCGCCAGCCTCGAAATCCGCATGGTGGACGAGGAGCGCATGAACCCGGCGGTGCTCGCTGCAGCGGCACGCGGCGAGGTACCCTTCGGCACCGAGTACTACGTCGAGCGTAACGGCGCGCCGCTGCTGGTCAAAAAGCAGGTGGTGCTCACTGGCGACCGGCTCACCGACGCGCAGCCCGGCTTCGACAACCAGACCCAGGAGCCGGCGGTGCACCTGCGCCTCGACGGCCAGGGCGCGCGCATCTTCCAGGAGGTGACGCGCGAGAGCATCGGCAAGCGCATGGCCATCCTGCTGATCGAGAAAAACCGCGGCGAGGTCATCACCGCGCCGGTGATCCGCAGCGAGATTCCGGGCGGCCGGGTGCAGATTTCCGGCCGCATGAGCACCACCGAGGCGAACGACATCGCGCTGCTGCTGCGCGCCGGCTCGCTCGCCGCGCCGATGGAAATCATCGAAGAGCGCACCGTCGGCCCGAGCCTCGGGCGCGACAACATCGACAAGGGCTTCAACGCCACGCTGTGGGGCTTCCTCGCCATCGTCGCCTTCATGTCGGCGTACTACGTGCTGTTCGGCCTGATCTCGTCGGCCGCGCTGGCGGTCAACCTGCTGCTGCTGGTGGCGCTGCTCTCGCTGCTGCAGGCCACCCTCACCCTGCCCGGCATCGCCGCCATCGCGCTGACGCTCGGCATGGCGATCGACGCCAACGTGCTGATCAACGAGCGGATCCGGGAAGAATTGCGCGGCGGCGCCACGCCGCAGGCGGCGATCGCCGCGGGCTACGAGCGGGCCTGGGCGACCATCCTCGACTCCAACGCGACCACCTTCATCGTCGGCGTTTCCCTGCTGATGGTCCCCGGCGCGGTGCGCGGCTTCGCCGTGGTGCACTGCCTGGGCATCCTCACCTCGATGTTTTCCGCCGTAGTGGTCTCGCGCGCCGTCGTCAACCTGACCTACGGCCACCGCCGCAAGGTGGCGAGCCTGTCGATCGGCAACACGGCATGGAAATGAGCTAGCCGATGGAATTCTTCAAGATCCGGCGCGTCATCCCGTTCATGCAGCATGCGCTGGCGTTCAACGTCATCTCGCTGATCACCTTTCTTGCCGCGGTGTTCTTCCTCGCGCACCGGGGACTCAATTTCTCGATCGAATTCACCGGCGGCACGCTGATCGAGGTCGGCTACACGCAGGGGGCCAACGTCGACGGCATCCGCCAGGCGCTCGACCGCGGCGGCTACAAGTCCGAGGTGCAGAATTTCGGCTCCTCGCGCGAGGTGCTGATCCGCATGCACCTGGAAAAGAACCAGTCGAGCGCCGATCTTTCGCAGAAGGTGATCCAGGTCCTGAAGAACGAGAACCAGACGGCGGAATTGCGGCGCGTCGAGTTCGTCGGACCGCAGATCGGCAAGGAGCTGGTCGAGCTCGGCTCGCTCGCGCTGCTGGTGACCGCCATCGGCATCGTCTTCTACCTGTGGCTGCGCTTCGAGTGGCGCTTCGGCCTGTCGGCGATCATCGCCAACCTGCACGACGTGGTGATCATCCTCGGCTGCTTCGCCTTCTTCCAGTGGGAATTCTCGCTGCCGGTGCTGGCCGCGGTGCTGGCGGTGCTCGGCTACTCGGTCAACGAGTCGGTGGTGGTGTTCGACCGCGTGCGCGAGAACTTCCGCAAGATGCGGCGCGCCACCACGCGCGAGGTGATCGATGCCTCGATCACCGGCGTCATCTCGCGCACCATCATCACCCACGGCTGCACGCAGATGATGGTCACCACCATGCTGATCTTCGGCGGCGCGGCGCTGCACTATTTCGCGCTGGCGCTCACCATCGGCATCCTGTTCGGCATCTACTCCTCGGTGCTGGTGGCGAGCCCGCTGCTGATGTGGCTCGGCGCCCGGCGCGACCAGTTCATCCAGCCGCCCAAGCGCGAGCGGCGCGACGAGAACGACGGCGCCGTCGTCTAGCTACTTGAGGATCTGGATCAGGTTCGAGTAGTCGTCGGTCCAGGTGCGCCACTCGGGGCGCTCCTCGATGCCCACCGCGCCGACGTCCTCGATCGCCTCGCGCCGCAGCGCGGCCGCGTCGCGCGACACCAGCACCCAGTCGCTGCGCGAGCGGCCGCCGCCGTCCTCCTCGTCTTCCGGGTCATCGCGCACCAGCACGGAATAGGCGCCGTTTTCCTTCGCCACGCGCGCCACCACCGGGATCAGGTCGAGGAAGCGGTTCGAGACGTGGTAGGCGACGATGCCGCCCGGCTTCAGGTGGCGCAGGTAGACGCCGAGCGCCTCGCGCGTGATGAGGTGCACCGGGATGGCGTCGCTCGAGAAGGCGTCGACCGCCAGCACGTCGAAATTCTGCGGCGGCTCGCGCTCGAGCGTCAGGCGCGCGTCGCCGAGCGCCAGCTCGATCTTCGCCCGGCTGTCAGCGAGGTAGGTGAACTCGCTTTTCGCCAGCGCGATGACGCGGGCATTGATGTCGTAGAAGCGGTAGACGTCGCCCGGTCTGCCATAGGCGGCGATGGTCCCGGTGCCCAAGCCGATGACGCCAACGCGCACCGCCCCCGGCTGGCGCGAATGAATCGCCGCACCGATGCCGCTGGGCTCGCCGTAGTAGGTGGTCAGCTCGCCGCGCCGCTGCGGCGCCAGGTATTGCTCCCCATGCATGATGGTGCCATGCACCAGGCGGCGCAGGTGCGCCTCGGTGCCGGCGCCGTATTCCTTCACGCGCAGCACGCCATAGAAATTGCGCGCCGCGATGCGCACGTCGCGCTTGTCGCGCAGCGCGTCGTAGACCGCGCTCGCCGACAGCGCGAGCAGGACACCCAGGCTGAGGACCTGGGCAACGCGGTTGACGGCGGCGAATCGCAGCGCGGCGAGCGCCCCGACCAGCACCAGCGCGGCGCCGAGCTCGTAGTAGCCGTTGAAGACGAGCGGCGCCGCCACCGCCACCAGCAGGCCGCCGAGCGCCCCGCCCGCCGACACGCAGAGATAGAAGGCGGTCAGCTGCGCCGGCGCCGGCCGCAGCCGGTAGAGCTCGCCGTGGCAAAACAGGCAGCCGAGGAACATGCCCGGCAGGAAGATGGCGAGCTGCAGCGGCAGGTCGTAGTGATAGTCGGCATCCACCAGCAGCCACGCCATGCCGATGAACGCCACCAGGATGAAGCTCCACAGCCATTCGGGCCGGTACCAGTTCTTGCCTTCGAAGGCGATGACGAAGGTGGCGAGATAGAGCGTGAGCGGCACCAGCCACAGCAGCGGCACCGAGGCGACGTTCTGCGTCAGGTGGTTGGTGACCGCAAGCAGCAGCGCCGAGCCGGCCGCCGACAGCACCAACCAGAGAGCGACGCTGCTTTTTTCAATAGAAGAAGCTTCTTTTGAAAAAACATTTTCGACAGGACCCATCGGCGTATTCCAGGCGACCGCAGCGCAAATCACGGCGAAGAGCGCGAACAGCCATGACCAGAGCGTGACCTGCTGGTGCGCGCTGAACACCGGCTCCACCAGGAACGGATAGCCGATGAGCGCGATCAGCGAGGCGAGGTTGGAGACGGCAAACAGGCGGTAGGGATTCGCGCCGGGGCGCGCCTGCGTGAACCAGGCCTGCAGCAGCGGGCTGGTGGAGGCGAGCAGCAGATAGGGCAGGCCGATGGTGGCGCCGAGCAGGAGCAGGATGCGCGTCACCGGCTCGGCGTCGCCCGCCGGCTTCCACGATTCCGTCGGCGCGATCGGCAGCGTGGCGACCGCGACAGCCAGAAGGATGCTGTGGATCAGCGCCTTGCGTTTCCCATCCAAAACATTTCGTTGAAGAAAATGCGCGTAGGCATAGCCGGCGAGCAGCAGCGCCTGGAAGAACAGCATGCAGGTGGTCCACACCGCCGCGCTGCCGCCGAACCACGGCAGGATCAGGCGCGCGATCAGCGGCTGCACCAGAAACAGCAGGAACGACGAGAGAAAGATGGTGGCGGCGTACAGCATCGTCAGTCGATCTCGCGCGAATAGGGTTTCTTCAGCATCCACGCCGCGATGGCGTCGACGATTTCGTGCTCGTTGCCCCAGTAGCCGTGCGCCGCGAACGGGTCGCAGGGGCCCGACTCCGCCGGCTTGCCGCCCTTCACCGAGATCAGGGGATAGCGCGCCGAAAGACGGTGCGCCTCGTTATACGGCGTCTGCTGGCAGGTGTCCTCGCGATGGTGGACAAAGAGCAGCGGCGCCTTGATCGAGGCGTAGTCGAAGCCCGAGAGGCTCGCCCCGCGCGGCGACAGGAATAACGTCGAGGTGAGCACTACGCCCGCGACCTCGTTGCCCAGGGCGCGGCCGAGGAACGCGGCACTGATCGTGCCCCGGCTGGTGCCGACCAGGAACACCGGGAGCTGCGCAAAGCGCTTCTTGAGCTCGGCGAGCACTGCGCGCGCGTCTTCGGCTTGTTGCTCGCTCGAGCGGTAATGGTCGGTCAGGCCGCTGGGCTGGTCGGAAGGCGAGTCCATCACCACGGGCTGCACGCCGTTGCGGATGAACTCGCCACGCGAGCGCGGCAGAAAATTATTCGTGCTGAACTTTGGCTGGCCGCCCTCCATGCGCAGGCGGATGATGCCGTCGCCGCCCACGTAGAGCAGCGCCACCGCCTCGGGCTTGCGCCCGCCCATGCCGGCGACGAAAAAGGACTGCGTCACCCCCGGCCGGCTCGCCAAGGTGACGATCTCCTGCGCTTCAGTCGCCGCACTGAAGGCCAGCAAGACGATGACGCAAAACCTCATACCTTCCTGGCGAGCCCCTCCGCCAGGCCGGTGTATTTCGCCGGCGTGAGCGCCAGCAGGCGCTTGCGCGCTTCGGCCGGGATGGGCAGCTTGCGGATGAAGGCAGCGAGGGCGCGGCGGTCGAGGCGCCGGCCGCGGCTGATCGCCTTGAGCTTGTCGTAGGCGTCCGGCACGCCGTGGCGGCGCATCACCTGCTGCACCGCCTCGGTGAGCACTTCCCAATTCGCCTCCAGATCCGCCGCCAGCCGCCGCGGGTCGGCCTGCAGCTTGCCGAGGCCGCGCAGGCAGGAGGCGTAGGCGAGCAGCGTATGGCCGAGCGCGGCGCCGAGATTACGCTGCGCGGTCGAGTCCGAGAGATCGCGCTGCCAGCGCGACACCGGCAGCTTCTCCGACAGGTGGCGCAGCAGCGCATTGGCAATGCCGATGTTGCCCTCGGAGTTCTCGAAGTCGATCGGGTTCACCTTGTGCGGCATGGTGGAGGAGCCGACTTCGCCCTTCTTCGTCCGTTGCGAAAAGTACCCCAGCGACACGTAGCCCCACAGGTCGCGATCGAGGTCGAGCAGCACGCTGTTGGCATGCGCGTAGGCATCGAGCAGCTCCGCCAGCCAGTCGTGCGGCTCGATCTGCGTGGTATAGGCGTTGAATTCCAGCCCGAGGCGCTCGACGAAGCGCCGGCACAGGCCCTCCCAGGCGAAACCGGGGTAGGCCGCGAGGTGGGCGTTGTAGTTGCCGACCGCGCCGTTCATCTTGGCGAGCACCGCCACCTTGGCAATGCGGCCGCCGGCGCGCGCGAGGCGATGCGCGAAGTTCGCCATCTCCTTGCCCAGCGTAGTCGGCGTCGCCGCCTGGCCATGGGTGCGCGCGAGCATCGGCGCCGCCGCGTGCCGGTGCGCCAGCGCGCGCAGCGTGCGCACCACCTCGTCGAGGCGCGGCAGCAGCACGTGGCGGCGCGCGTCCGCCATCATCAGCGCGTAGGCGACGTTGTTGATGTCCTCCGAAGTGCAGGCGAAATGGATGAATTCCACCGCCCGCTGCGCTTCGCCGTCGCGGCCCAGCTTCGAGCGCAGCCAGTACTCGATCGCCTTGACGTCGTGGTTGGTCTCGGCCTCGATGTTCTTGATGTGCTCGGCATCGCGCTGCGAGAAACTGTCGACGAGCTTTTTGAGCTGCGCAGAGGTTTTCTTGCTGAACGGCTTGATTTCGCGAATGCCGCGGTCGGCGGCGAGCGCCTCGAGCCAGGCGAGCTCGATCCTGACGCGGTAGCGGATGAGCGCCTGCTCGCTGAAGTACTGCCGCAGGGGGTCGACGGTCCTTGCGTATCGCCCGTCGAGCGGCGAGAGCGCGGCGAGCGGCGAAGGCATGCCTCTATTATATCGGGATGAGGGTCTTGCTCTCGGCAGCGAAGTCCTGCAGGGTGTGCGAGAAGCACCTCGAGCCGAGGCCGGTGTTCCGCTTCGGCGCCAGGGCCCGCCTGCTGATCGTCGGCCAGGCGCCGGGGCGGCGCGTGCACGAGAGCGGCATCCCCTGGAACGACGCCTCGGGCGACGTGCTGCGCGAATGGCTCGCGCTCGATCGCGACACGTTCTACGACACCTCGCTCATCGCCATCGTGCCGATCGGGCTTTGCTACCCGGGAACGGTGGGCGGCGCCGACCTGCCGCCGCGCCCGGAATGCGCGCCGCTTTGGCAGCCGCGCTTCCTGGCGGCTTTGCCTTTCGTCAATCTCACCTTGCTGACCGGTCGTTACGCGCAAAACTACTATCTATCTTTTACAAAGAAGCCATCCCTCTCCGCTACCGTGCGCGCCTACCATGAGTACCTGCCAGCCTTCTTTCCGCTGCCGCACCCGAGCTGGCGCAACCGCAAATGGGTCAGCGAGCACCCGTGGTTCGGAAAACGCGTCATCCCGGAGCTGCGCCGGCGCGTTAGAGCCTGCATCGCAAAGGTATAATCCGCGCCCCTCATGAAACTGCTCGCTTCCCTCGCCAGTCCCTACACGCGCAAGGTGCGCATCTTCCTCGCCGAGAAGAAGATCGAGTGCGACCTCGAGCTGGTGGACGTCGGGCCGGTCGACAATCCGGTCAATCCGCATAACCCGCTCGGCAAGATCCCGACCCTGGTGCTCGACGACGGCTCCGCGCTGTACGACTCGCGCGTGATCGTCGAATTCCTCGACGCCGTGTCGCCCATCGGCCGGCTGATCCCCGACGACATGCGCGAGCGCGTCGCGGCGCGCCGCTGGGAGGCGCTGGCCGACGGCGTGACCGACGCGGGCATCCTGATTCGCTCGGAGTTGCAGCGGGACAAGAAGGAACGCAGCAAAGCCTGGACCGACAAGCAGCTCGCGCGCATGCAGCGCGGCATGGCGCAGATGAGCACGGAGCTCGGCGAGCGCGCCCTGTACCTCAACGACAAGTATTCCCTCGCCGACATCGCGGTCGGCTGCTGCGTCGGCTGGCTCGGCTTTCGCAATCCCGGCGACATCGACTGGCACACCGAGTACCCGGCCCTCGCCCGTCACTACGCCCGCCTGATGGAGCGCCCGCCTTTCGCCGACACCGTCCCGCAGGTCCCGAAGTAAGGGCGCGGATTTCTAGCTGATCACGCCACCGCCGAGGCACACCTCGCCGTCGTAGAGCACGACCGATTGCCCCGGCGTCACCGCCCACTGCGGCGCGGGGAAGTCGATCTTGATCTCGCTCTCGAGCACCCCGGCAAGGGTGCACGGTGCGTCGGCCTGCCGGTAGCGCGTCTTGGCGAAATGCGTCGACGGCGCGGCGGGCGCGTGGCCGGCAACCCAGGTCGCGTCATCGGCCTTCAATTCCTTCTTGAGAAGCAAGGGATGGTCGTGGCCTTGCACCACCAGCAGCTCATTCGACTTCATGTCCTTCCCGGCCACATACCACGCCTCGCCCTTGCCACCAATGCCGATGCCCTTGCGCTGGCCGATGGTGTAGAAGGCGAGGCCGATGTGGTCGCCGATCGTTTTTCCTTTCTCATCGACGATTTTTCCCGGCGCCCTGGGGAGATAGCGGTTGAGGAACTCGCGGAACGGCCGCTCGCCGATAAAGCAGATGCCGGTCGAGTCCTTGCGCGCATGGTTGGCCAGCCCGGCTTCCTTGGCGAGCTTGCGCACGTCTGACTTCTTCATCGCGCCGAGCGGAAATACGACGCGGGAAAGTTGTTGCTGGTTGAGGCGATGCAGAAAGTAGCTTTGATCTTTTTCCGCATCCCTGCCTTTCAACAGAAAAACCCCATCCGTTCTGGCGTAATGCCCCGTAGCAATTTTCTCGGCACCCAGGCGCATGGCGTGGTCGAGGAAGGAGCGGAACTTGATCTCGGCGTTGCACAGCACGTCCGGGTTGGGCGTGCGCCCGGCGGCGTACTCGCGCAGGAATTCGGCAAAAACGCGCTCGCGGTACTCGGCCGAGAAATTCACCGCCTCGAGCTCGATGCCGATGCGGTCGGCGGCCGCGGCGGCCTCCACCAGGTCCTCGCGCGCCGGACAATACTGGTCGTCGTCGTCCTCCCAGTTCTTCATGAACAGGCCCACCACCTCGTGCCCCGCGCGCTTGAGCAGCAGCGCGGCCACCGAGGAATCCACCCCGCCTGACATGCCGACGACGATTTTCATGCGAAGTCCTTGGAGAACAGCTGCAACGGGAAATTCCGCCCGGCGAGGTAGTCCTCGACGCATTTCTGCACCAGCGGCGAGCGGTGTTCCGAGGCTCTGCCCTTCAGCTGTTCAAAAGTCAGCCAATGAATTGCGACAATTTCCCGATCCAATGTCCTGGAAGATTCTTTTTCAAAAACATCCCCCCGAAAACTAAAGCGCAGGAACGTGACGTCCTGCGGCGCGTAGTACCAGCGGTAGACGCCGACCAATCCCGTCGGCTCGAAGCGGTGCGCGGTCTCTTCCAGCACTTCGCGGCGGCAGGCCTCGACGAGCGATTCGCCGGGATCGAGGTGTCCGGCCGGCTGGTTGATCACGCGCCGGCCGTCGGCAACCTCCTCGACGACGAGAAACCTGCCGTCCTTCTCGATGATGGCCGCGACCGTGACGCTCGGCCGCCAAATCTCTTTCACGCGGCTTTTTTCGTGTTCTTCCGGATGAATTCCACCATGCGCGCCACGCCCTTCTCGATCGCCTCGCGGGAGGCGGCGTAGGAGAAGCGCACGTGCTGGCCTTCGCCCGGCACGCGGGTGCCGAAGTGGATGTCGGCGAGCAGCGCCACGCCCGCCTCGTTGAGCAGGCGCTTGCGGAATTCCTCGGAATCGGCGGCGCCGACCATGCGGCAGGCCTCGGTGACGTTGGGCCAGACGTAGAACGCGCCGCCGGGCACCAGGCATTTCACGCCGGGCACCTTGTTCAACAGGGAAACGATCAGGTCGCGGCGCTCGTGAAAGCTCTTCTTCATCATTTCCGCCGCGTCCTGCGGGCCGTTGACCGCCTCCACCGCCGCCCACTGGCTGATCTGCGAGGCGCAGGAGTCGGTATTGGTGATCCAGCGCGTGAACACCGGCGCGAGCGCCGGGTTCGAGGTGAAGCCGATCCTCCAGCCGGTCATGGCCCAGGTCTTCGACGCACCGTCGGAAATGATGGTGCGCTCGTACATGCCCGGGACCTGGGCGATGGAAAAGAAGTCCTCCTGGTAGGCCAGGCGCGAGTAGATCTCGTCGGCGTAGACCCAGACTTGGGGGTGTCTTTTCAGAATTTCTGCAACATCCTGGAGAACTTTTTTGGTTAAAACACCCCCGGTGGGATTGTGCGGGTAATTGAGGATGAGCAGCCGGGTTTTCTTGCTGATCAGCTTTTCCAGATCATTCAAATCAAAAGCAAAATTCTTCGATTCACGAAGGTGAAGCGGAACGGGCCTGGCGCCATGGGCCACGATCTGGGACTCGTAGATCGGAAAGCCGGGATTGGGGTAGATGACTTCGTCGCCCGCGCCGTAGTCGGTGGTCGAAAGGATGGCGTAAGCAATGAACGGCTTGGCGCCGGCGCCCACCACGACGTCCTGCGGGCGGATCGGCAGGCCGCCGCGCATTTGCCCGAGGTAGCGGGCGGCCGCCTCGCGCAGCTCGTCGATGCCGGCCGAGGGCGTGTAGCCGTGCTTGCCGCCTTTGATGGCGCGGATCGCCGCCTCCTGCACATGCTCCGGCGCCGGGAAGTCGGGCTGGCCGATGCAGAAGCTGATGATGTCCTTGCCCTGCCGGGCGAGCGCATTCACCTCCGCCAGCACGACGAAGGCGTTCTCGGTTCCCAGCGCCGCGGCGCGGCGGCTGATGTCGGGCATAAACGGCCTCAAAAAGTCCGTATTATGCCGCCCATGCTTGTCAACTGCGCCGCCTACCAGGACGGAAAAAAGATCGCCGAAGTCGACAAGCGCGAGATCCGGAACTACCTCGCGCGCCCGGGCTGCTTCGTCTGGGTGGCGCTGAAGGACGCGAGCGACCCCGAGATCGAGGAGATGGCGAAGGAGTTCGACCTGCCGGCGCTGACGGTCGAGGATGCGCGCCAGGGCCACCAGCGGCCCAAGATCGAGGAATACGACGACCTGCTGTTCGTCGTCATCCACACCATCGAGATCGCCGGCGACGAGCTGAAGACCGGCGAGATCAACATCTTCGTCGGCCCCAACTACGTGGTCTCGGTGCGCCAGCACGCCGAGCGCGGCTTCCTCGACGTGCGCGCGCGCGCCGAGCGCGAGCCGGAGCTGCTCAAGATCGGCGCTGGCTACGTGCTCTACGCGCTGATGGACGCGGTGGTCGACCGCTACTTCCCGGTGCTCAACGCCATCGAGATGGAGCTCGAGGCGGTGGAGGGGAAGATGTTCGTCTCGACCTCGCAGCGCGCGAGCATCGAGTCGCTGTACTACGTCAAGCAGAAGCTGATCACCCTCAAGCACGCCGTCGCCCCGCTGCTCGAGTACGCCGGCAAGCTCTACGGCGGCCGCGTGCCGCAGGTCTGCGCCGGGCTGGGCGAGTATTTCCGCGACGTCACCGACCACCTGGCGCGGCTCAACCAGTCGATCGACACCGCGCGCGACACGGTGAACACTGCGATGCAGGTGACGCTCGCCACCATCACCATCGGTGAAACCGAGGTCACCAAGCGCCTGGCGGCCTGGGGAGCGCTGATCGCCGTGCCGACTTTTATCGCCAGTCTCTACGGCATGAATTTCAAGAACATGCCGGAGCTCGACTGGTCGTATGGCTATCCCATGGCGCTGGGCGCGATGCTTTTATCCAATTTCTATCTTTGGCTCCGCTTCAGGAAGGCCGGCTGGCTCTGAGTTAGGATGCGGGCAGGAGGCGTGGAACCACGTTCCACGATGTGAAATGACCAAGCCCTACAACATCCTCATCCTCGGTGCGTCCTACGGCTCGCTGCTCGCCACCAAGCTCGCGCTCGCCGGACACAACGCGAAGATGATCTGCCTGCCGGCCGAGGCCGAGCTCATCAACAAGGAAGGCGCCGTCGTGCGCATGCCCGTCAAGGGCCGCGCGGGCCTCGTCGAGGTCAACACCAAGAGGCTTCGCGGCAAGCTCACCGCCGGCGGCCCGGCCGATGCCAAGCCCGCCGACTACGACCTCGTCGCCCTCGCGATGCAGGAGCCGCAGTACCGCTCGAGCGGCGTGCGCGAGCTGCTCGACGCGGTGGCGCGCTCGCGCGTGCCCTGCATGTCGATCATGAACATGCCGCCCCTGCCCTATCTCAAGCGCATCCCGGGCGTGAACGCCGACGCCTGCCGCTCCTGCTATACCGACGCGACGGTCTGGGACGGCTTCGACCCGAGGACCATGACGCTGTGCAGCCCGGATCCGCAGGCCTTCCGCCCGCCGGAGGACAAGGTGAACGTGCTGCAAGTGCGCCTGCCGACCAACTTCAAGTCGGCGCGCTTCGATTCCGATGCGCACACCGCGGTGCTGCGGCGCCTGGAGACCGACATCGAGCAGGCGCGCTTCGACACGGGCAAGGAAAAGATCGAGCTGCCGGTCAAGCTCAAGGTGCACGACTCGGTGTTCGTGCCGCTCGCCAAGTGGGCCATGCTGATCGCCGGCAACTACCGCTGCGTCACCAAGGAAGGCATCCGCCCGATCAAGGACGCAGTGCACTCCGACCTCGAAGCCTCGCGCGCCGTCTACAACTGGGTGGTGAAGCTTTGCATCGTGCTCGGCGCGAGCGAGAAGGACATGGTGCCCTTCGAGAAGTACGCTGCCGCGGCGCAGGGACTGCTCACGCCCTCCTCCGCCGCACGCGCGCTCTACGCCGGCGCGCCCAACATCGAGCGGGTTGACCGGCTGGTGAAGACCGTGGCCGCGCAGAAGGGCATGCGCCTGGACGTGGTGGACGAGACGGTCGCGCTGGTGGACGCCAAGCTCGAAGCCAACCGGAAGAAAGCCGCCTGAACCAGGCCGCCGGGCGCTAGCAGCCGATCGCCGCGCCGTCGCTGCGCGGGTCGGCGCCGCCGGCGTACCCGCCGCCTTGCGCATCGACCGTAATGCCGTGAGCGTGGCCCGCAAGTTCGTTCCACTCTCCCCAGCGGTCGACCAGGTGGCCGCGGCCTTCCAGGTCGGCGATCGCGGCCGCGCCAAAGCGGCTCTCGATGTGCAGCGTATCGCGGGCTTCACCCAGCGCGAAACGTCCGGAAAGCCAGCGCGGCGCCTCCACCGCCTGCTGAACGTCGAGGCCGTGGTCGATCATCGCCGTATAGGCTTGCAGGTGGATCTGCGGCTGTCCGTCGGCGCCCATGCAGCCGAGGGCGCTCCATAGCCGGTCGTTGCGGAAGCCGAGCGATGCGATGAGCGTGTGCAGCGGCACCTTGCCGGGCTCGAGGCGATTGGGATGGCGCGGATCGAGCGAGAAATACGCGCCGCGATTTTGCAGCACCACGCCGGTATCGCCGGCGACCATGCCGGACCCGAACACGCCGTACAGACTGTTGATCAGGGAGACGGCATTACCCTCGGCATCCGCGGCGGCGACGTACACCGTGTCGCCTTTCAGGCTGCCGTAGGACGGCACCTTGTCCCACGCCAGCGCGCGCGCCGGATCCATCAGGCGCCGTCGTTCGTCCAGGTATTCGCCGGACAGGAGCTTCGCCATCGGCACGTCGACGAAGGCCGGGTCGCCGATCCAGCGGTCGCGGTCGTGATACGCGATCTGCTTCGCCTGCACCATCAGGTGCGCGCGCAGCGGGTTGGCGAAATCTTTCCGGTGCAGCTCGAAGGGCTCGATCAGCTTGAGCATCTGCAAGACCGTGAAGCCCTGGGTCGGCGCCGGCGTCTCGTAGAGCGTGAGGTCGCGGTAGGTCCCTCTCAGCGGCTCGCCCCACCTGGCCTGCTGCGCAGCGAGATCGGCGGCAACGAAAAAGCCCCCGCCGTCCCGCGCGAAGCGCGCCATCTCCCGTGCCACCGGCCCCTCGTAGAAGCCGGCACGGCCGCCGTCGGCCAGCGCCTGCAGGGTTTGCGCGAGTCCCGGATTGGCGAGCTTCGCTCCGGCGCGCGGCGCCTCGCCCCCGGGCAGGAATATCTTCGCCCAGCCCGGAGATTCGCGCAGCTCGGACGCGGACCGGGCGATCCAGTTCGACAGGCGCGCGCTCACCGGGAAACCGTCGTGCGCATAGCCGATCGCCGCTTCCAGCGTGCGCGAAAGAGGTAGCCGGCCATGGGCCGCGTGCGCCGCGCACCAGCTCGCCACCGCGCCCGGCGTGGTCACCGTGGCGGGCAGGATGCCGCGGAACGGAATCTCGCCCATGCCGCGGCTCCGGAAGTAATCGATGCCCGCGCTCGCGGCGGCGCGGCCGCCGCCGTCGAGAAAGCGCACGCGGCGCGCAGATGCGTCGTAAATCAGCCAGAAGGCGTCGCCGCCGGCGCTTGTCATGTGCGGGTACACCACCGCAAGCACCGCCGCCGCGGCGAGCGCCGCGTCCACCGCGGAGCCGCCGGCACGCAAGATGTCCGAGCCGGCGGCGGAAGCCAGGCGGTGCGGGCTGGTCACCATGCCCCGCTGCCCGACTGCAACGGGCCGGCCGGCGCAAAATTCGACGGTCGATTCCAAGGGCTAGCCCGCGCGCCGCGGCGCGCGCGTGGCGACGATCACGCCGGCGAGGATGGTGGCGATGCCGGCGGCGTGGAAAGCCTGGAACGATTCGCCGAGGAACAGGATCGCGAGCAGCGTGCCGAAGGCCGGCAGCAGGTGCAGCGTGAAGCCGGCGGCGTTGGGACCCACCGCGGCCACGCCGCGATTCCAGCAGATGAACGCGCCCACCGAGGCGAACAGGCCCATGTAGAGAACGCCGGCCGCGCCCGCTGCGGTCGGCATGCGCGGCGGCGTGAACATGATTTCGACGGCGAGCGCCGGAACGAGCAGCGCAACCCCGGCGAGCGAGATGACGAACAGGAGCTCGGTGCCGTCGAGCCGCGCCGGCCGGCGCTTGAGCAGCACCGAGTAGAGGCCCCACACCGGCATGGCGAGCAGGACCCAGGCATCGCCGGCGTGGAACTCGAATTGCAGCAGCCGGCCGAGCTCGCCGCGCGTCATGATCACCAGGATCCCGGCGAGCGAGACCAGGATGCCGCCGAGCTGGCGCGCCGTGGCGCGCTCGCGCTCGAGCATCCACGAGCAGAGCAGCATGAAGAGCGGCGCCGAGGAGTTGAGCAGCACCGCGTTGACCGTAGTGGTGGTCTGGAGGCCGAGGTAGACCAGGCTCTGGAACAGCGCCACGCCGAGGAAGGCGAGCAGCAGCAGGATGGCCCAGTGGCCGCGCAGGACTCCGCGCTTCGCCAGCAGGCCGGGCACCGCGAAAGGTGCGAGCGCCAGCACGGCCACGATCCAGCGCCAGAAATTGAGCGCCACCGGCTCGAAGCCGTCGCGCAGCGCGCGGCCGAGCACCCAGTTGCCCGCCCACATGAGGTTGGCGGCCGCGAGAACGAGGAAGGCGGTGGCGCGGGACATGGCGGGCGTGGGGCTCGCGATTCTAGCCGAGGCGTGCGTTGATCACGTCCCAGTTCACGACGATCCGCGCGTCGGCCTGCTTCGCGATCAGCCCGATCGCCGCGAGCTGCGTCACGTCGGTGTGCACGTTTTTGTAGTCGCGCTCAAGCTTCTTCGCCAGCTCGTAGATCGATAACGGCCCCTCGGCGCGCAGCCGCAGCAGCAGCGCCCAGCGCGCCGGCGTCAGCGTCTTCAACAGCAGCGGCAGGTCGCCGAAGGAGAGCACTTCCAGGCGGCGCGCCGGCCGGCCCTCGACCGCGCGGTTCCACATCGCCTCGAAGCGGTCGAGCGCATCCGCCGCGCCGCCCACCCGGATTTCAAGCCGCTTCGACATCGCGCTCGAAGTCGTAGCGCAGCTGCTCGATGGAGCGGAACGTATAGGGCAGCCGGCGCCCGCGCACCCGCCTTACGCCGTCGCGGTACTCGACCAGGCGGCCGTAACGCAGCAGAAAGCGGGACGGGCCTTCAAAAAGAAATTCGTATTCCCCGTCGGGAAGAATCACCCATTCATGCAGCGTCGCCATATATGGCTTATAACACCATAACCCAAGTGCTGTAAAATGCGCTTATGAAGGACTTTTTCAACCTCTACCGGCACGGCTTCGTACGGCTGGCGGTAGCCACGCCGGCGGTGCGCGTCGGCGACCCGGCGTTCAACGCCGCGGCGACGCTCGAGCTCGCGCGCCGCGCGGCGCGCGACAAGGCGGTGCTGGCGGTGTTCCCGGAGCTCGGCCTCTCGGCCTACACCAGCGAGGACCTGTTCCACCAGCAGGCGTTGCTGGACGCATCGGAATCAGCTCTTTCGCTTCTTCTCAAGCAATCTTCTTCCTTGCCGTTGGCGGCCCTGGTTGGCCTGCCCGTCGTCGTGGACGGCCTGCTCTACAACTGCGCCGCCTTCATCTGCGCCGGGCGGCTGGTTGGCGTCGTGCCCAAGACCTACCTGCCCAACTACCGCGAGTTCTACGAGCGGCGCCAGTTCACCCCGGGCGACACCAGCCGACGAGCCGAGATCGAGCTCGCGGGGCAGAAAGCGCCGTTTGGGGCGGATCTGCTTTTTCGTCTTTCAGAGCTGAAGGATTTCGTATTGCACGTCGAAATCTGCGAAGACCTCTGGGTGCCGGCGCCGCCCTCGTCCTTTGCCGCGCTAGCCGGCGCCACGGTGATCGCCAACCTTTCAGCTTCCAACATCGTCATCGGCAAGGAGGGCTACCGCCGCCAGCTCGCCGGCAACCAGTCGGCGCGCTGCCTCGCCGCTTACCTCTACAGCGCCGCCGGCCAGGGCGAGTCCACCACCGACCTCGCCTGGGACGGGCACGGCATGATCTACGAGAACGGCACCCTGCTCGCCGAATCGCGGCGCTTCTTGGCCGAGCCGCAGCTCACCGCCGCCGACGTCGACCTCGGGCGGCTCACCGCCGACCGCATGCGCCAGAACACCTTCGGCGATGCGGCACGCCGCCACGCGGCCGAAGTGGCGCGCTTCCGCACGATCGAGTTTTCATTGAAGACGCCTCCCGGAAAAGTTCTCCTCGAACGGAAGATCGAGCGCCTGCCCTACGTCCCCGGCGACCCGGCCACGCGCAACCAGCGCTGCGAGGAGGTCTACCGCATCCAGGTGCAGGGCCTTGCCACGCGCCTGCGCGCCACCGGCACGAAGAAGGTGGTGATCGGCGTCTCGGGCGGCCTCGACTCGACGCAGGCGCTGATCGTCTGCGCGCGCGCCATGGACGAGCTCAAGCTCCCCCGGCGCAACATCCTCGCCTACACCATGCCCGGGTTCGCCACCTCCACCCGCACGCGCAACCAGGCCTGGCAGCTGATGCGCGCGGTCGGCGCCACCGCCGAGGAGATCGACATCCGCCCCTCGTGCCTGCAGATGCTGAAGGACCTCGGCCACCCCTACGCCAAGGGAAAGAAGGTCTACGACATCACCTTCGAGAACGTGCAGGCCGGCGAGCGCACCAGCCACCTCTTCCGCCTCGCCAACCTCAACGGCGGCATCGTCGTCGGCACCGGCGACCTCTCCGAGCTGGCGCTCGGCTGGTCGACCTACGGCGTCGGCGACCAGATGTCGCACTACAACGTCAACGCCAGCGTGCCGAAGACCCTGATCCAGCACCTGATCGGCTGGATCGCCGACTCGGGCGAATTCACCGACGACGTGAAGAAAGCATTGCACCGCGTGCTCGACACCGACATCAGCCCCGAACTGGTGCCGGGACGACAGCGCACCGAAGACACCATCGGCCCCTACGAGCTGCAGGACTTCAACCTCTACTACACCCTGCGCTTCGGCTACGCGCCATCCAAGGTCGCCTTCCTCGCCTGGCACGCGTGGAAGGGCAAGTACAAGCTCGCCGCGATCCGCAAGTGGCTCGGCGTCTTCCTCAAGCGCTTCTTCGAGACCAGCCAATTCAAGCGCAGCGCCATGCCCAACGGCCCGAAAGTCGGCTCGGGCGGCTCCCTCTCGCCTCGCGGCGACTGGCGCGCACCTTCGGATGGCAATGCGGATGCCTGGCTGAAAAATCTCGCCGGAGTTCCAAGCCAGGAATAAACCGGGGTCAGAGCCCGGTTTCCGGAATCAATCCCTGGCTATGGATTGCGCGCCACCAGATCCTGCATCAGTTTGCGCTGCCGCTCGAGCAGGCCGCCAAAACTGACTTCCGGGCCCTCGTCGGCATAGAGGTTGGTCGACACCACCAGCCCACCCACCAGCGTGAACCCGCCCACGCCGATGACGCGCGTCCTCGACACGCCGCGCTGGAACCACGACACCATCCCGGCGTACGCCGCATCCTTGTCCTCGTCCAGATAGCCGATGCTCAGCTCGTTGACCTGGAGCTGCTTGTCGAGATCCACCTGCCGCAGGCGCGCGTTCAAGTCCTCGCCCACCTTCTCCGCCAGCCGCGGAATGGTCGAGCTGATGAAACTCACCGTCTGCTGCCGCGTGAACCCCGGCGGCACCGCCGCCGTTCCCCCGAACGGATAAATCGTCACATAGGCGCCATGATTGGAAATCGCAGACGCCGAATCCGCCTTGTGCTTTTCGACCTCGGCACAGGACGCATAGGTAAGGATGACCGCCCCGCGCCCCTCGATCAGCTTCTCCTGGAACGCGTACCACTCCTTCCCCATCACCGAATCGACATCAAGCACGCAATACCCTTCGGGTATCACCAAATTTAGGGCTCGGCCTTCGATATTTCTTTGCACAATGGCTCCCTGTGCAAGCGCAATAAGGTGCACGGCCGCAAAGCAACCAGGCATGAACGAACGGAGGAGTATTTTCAATTCTGAGCCTAAGATTTAAAAATGTCCCGAGGTGACTAGCGGAGGTGAATGGCATGGCAAATAAAAGAACAGGGTCTGTATCTTCCTTCTTTCTCGGAGAATTTTTTGCTTTTGTGGTGGCGATAGTCAGCGGCTGTTCAACAGTCACTCTTATCTCTGACTATGACCCCGATACCGACAAGCAGCTTACTGCTCTCTATCAGTCAACGGACGCATTCATTTCTAAATTGAAGGTGGAAATTTCTAAATGGGACAAGGAGAGGAAATCGCCCCAAAATTCCTACGATACCCACAAGAAGTTCTATGCTGATTTCGATGAGAAACTTAGGTTCCTCGAATTTAGAGTACAAAGCATCCCGAAAAATACGAAGACGCAGAAGTTAGTAGCAGACATTCGAACTGCGGTCCTTCTCCGAGATGAGCAAGAGAAGCAATGCGAAGAGGGAGGGCTTGTGATTAAAGTCGACGAAGAGACTAGCTTAGCTAGCCTCCAATCGATCCACTGTTTAAGAGAGAACAAGGCGAATGGCCCATCTCGAAAGTCACTGGAAATCAGCCAACGAAACATCAATCAAATTATTGGTGCCGCACTAGCGCTCGAAATTGGCAAAAAGCAAGGTTCTGAATCCAACAAGTAAAACGGTGGAGACCAGAAATGGCAAAGGACAGCGACGTTACTTCAGAGAATCTCGGCGACAAAATCTTCGAGGCAGCGAAGACCTCCTTTGGACCAAAGTTTGGCGTAATTAAGCAATTTGTGAGGGCCGAGTCGGAGAAGCTTGCGATCACATTGCGCATGATTGTCGAATCGATAGCTACAGGAGCCATCAGCAAGGCTGAGGCAAAGATTCTCTTGAATCAGCAGAAACTCGCAGCTTCCGCAGTATTCACTGCGGCGGAAGGGATGACGGCTGCTGCCGCTCAGGCCGCAATCAACTCAGCCCTGAAGGTCGTGAAGGACTTCGTCAATGGCAAAGTCGGCTTCGTGCTTATGTAAATGTCGCAGACAAGGGAAGCCTAATTCGGTTAACGGCAATCCACGGGACCGGGGCCATCGGACGGCCGATCGGGGCGGCTCTATAGTCCCTTGCGATCCATCAGCGGCACCGGCAAATAGCGCCGATTACAACTCGCTTTGGATAATTCTCTCGAACCCACGCCTGCAGCTTGGGAAGCTGCATACGAGGGTTCGCTTCCCAACTCCCTTAACGCTGCGGATTCTAAGGCCTACAGCGCGTCACCTGAACGCCATGATTCTTGCCGGTGGGCAGATAACTGTGGCGACGTATCGAATGCGCTAAGCAAGCCACGAGAGAATCTGTCCACACCGTCCCGCAAAATCGTTATCGGCCCCCAGAAAGAACCGGGCTCGTAGCTCAGGCGCTCCAACCGACGCAGTTCAGGCAGACTCGTTCGGTAATCAAGGAGCGGATCGGCCGTGGCAGGCGAATCTGGATTTTGCGGACGTCAAGTCGCCTGCGCAGCAATTCGCCGACGCTCTAGCTGCACCGAAGACCAATTCAGCGATGTTCCAATTGCAGAAGGAGTACGCCTACGAACAGTCCGGATTCGACCATTACGGAAGCTTTGGTGACGTGTTGCCGGCTGCCTACGCGGATGAGAGCGACATTCCTCCACACCTGTGGGATTGGAATCGAGATGGCGAATGGAAACTACCGCCCAATTCGACTGACAGTTCGGCGCAGCCGACACAAATTTACGACATGGAGAATGTCGGGCCAAACTATGGAAAACTCGTCGGCCTCTCTCAATTTCATGACATGGAGGATGTCGGAAATAACTACGGAAGACCCGTAGTTCCTTATTCAGATTATGCGGGAAATGTACCTGATCGCGCGCTCTACGCGACGCACAGCGGTCGAGTTGAGTCGGTTGACTGGGAGGATCCGAATAATCCTAACAAGGGCTGGGGATATAACATCGTTATTAGAACCGTTGACGGTGGCACGATACGTTATGGCCACGTTGATCCTGCATCGGGATATGGCCTGGCAAAAGATGACCTGATCATGCAGGGCCAATACATTGGACATTACGCTGATCCAACAAATGGCTTGTCCACCGGCCCACATGTACACTACGAGCAGGTAGATGCCTCGGGCAATCTGGTGAATCCTGGAAGTGTGAGCCCCGTAGGAGTTGGAGGAACGCTTACAAGCCGCTATGGTTGGAGGCAAGATCCGAATACGGGAGAATGGAAACTCCACAAGGGGGTGGACTATGTGGGGCCGCGCATTCGCTAGCGGGCGCTGGCTACTTACGGCGCTGCTTTCTGCAGCGCTATTATTTACAGGTGCCGGCACTAGCTATGCGCAATCCAGTAGTTGGCGCTGGATAGTCGTTGAACCGGGGCCAGGGGGAATTAGTCATTTCTCTGGCGAAGGCGAGATACAAATAAGAAATGAAAATATTCAAGCAGAACTTAAGCTGGATGAACCGGGGCTGGATCCTTTTCGCTTTAGAGGGACAATCGACAAGAAAGGACAGGTCTCCGGGCTGATAATCTGGCCGCATTCCGATGCCGGAGATGTTAAGGTGACGGGGCGATATCTGCGGCGCCGTCTTCCGGACGGTTCTAGTTATGAGAATCTTTGGTTACTTGATGCGGCAACTGGAATTTATCTTGTGGCAACAGTAGAGCGTAAGGGTTCGCCGAAAAAGAAATAGGAAGTGATCCTGTCCGCATGACCCCATCCCCGAATTCCGGACCGTTTAAAAGTAGAGTTTCCGGCATGATTTCCGTGTTTGAAGGGAAGCCATGCCGTGAAGAGGTCGCGATTCACCGAGGAGCAAATAGCGTTCGCGCTGAAGCAGCAGTAGGTGGGCACGCCGGTTGAGGAGATCTGTCGGAAGCTCGGCATTTCGGATGCGACGTTCTACAACTGGAAGAAGAAGTACGCGGGACTGGGGCCCTCGGAGCTGCGGCGGCTGAAGCAGTTGGAGGAGAACGCGAAGTTGAAGTGACCTGCCCCCTTCCGTAGTGCCAGTCGTTGTTTCGTAGAGTCCGGATTTTAAGGGGCTGACCTGCTACGAGACTCTTTGCTGAGTCCAATAAAGCCAGTACCAAAACACGCCCCACATAATTAGATAAGGGAGCATGAACTGGGAGTTTTTCTCATAGCGCGACCCAGCAGACATGCGGACGGGACAACTCAGATAGCCCGGTCGTCCAACTCGTCTTTCTGGATTTCTACTTGTTCGCTTTATTAATTCGGCGAGCGGCAAGGAAAGATAGCAACGAGAAGACGCTCGCCCATCCGACGCCCAGAATAGTAACGAGCATGTGGAGAGTACCCGCGAGCGCGCCAAAAAGAATAAATATTGCAATGACTGCAAAAATAGACGCCAGAATAAGCCATCCAGCCTGAGAAAGAACGGACCCATGCTCATTTGGGCGATTTAGGAACATGCGAAATCCAACGACGACACAGAATGTTCCAAGAAGCGCTAGGGCCGCACCTATTAAAACCGTATTCGGCTCAATTGAGGCAGCAACTCTCATAGCTGCGACTAAGATCCACAGACATAGAGCGAGCAGCCCAATCCCCGCCCAAGATAGAACGCCGCCAGCCGCTCGTGATAGGAACCGGCCAGTCCGGTCCTTAATTGGCTTTCCAAACTGAATGCCCTCTAACAATTAGTTAACCTCGGCAGACGACCTCTTTTATCGGAGTTGTCAATTAGTCTACGCCCCAATACATCGGTACATTGCCGTTCGGATCGGCGTTCGGACTAATCTTAGGCATTTGGGGCATTTGCGATGATGGCACCGACTCTGGGTGCGTAATGTCGTATACATGAGCGCCAAGGGTTCCAAAGCAATTGTCGCATGCTTCGTTGATCGTCCAACCAACGGCGTAGCCACCGGCAAAGCTGGCTGCAACTGCGGCGGACGCGACTGCACCATAATGCGAGACCAGGAATATATCCGTGAGAAGTTTCTCGCCTGCGGAGACAGCAAGAATCCCCGCACCCACTGTAGCTACCTGCGCACGTCCGGCATCGGTTGACGTCGCATCGAGATTTCCGTATTTCGATCCGACATTTCCTATGTCAAAGATTGGAGCGGATTGTGCGGATACAGGGGGCATACTTCCTTGCGGTCCGGAAGACCCACCTTGAATCCCGTATTTTGACCCGACATTTTCCATGTCAAATATCGCTGCCAGCTTCGTAGCGGCGGGCATACTGCCTTGCGATGCCGTAGATCCAGTTTGGGCATCT
>DASWEU010000094.1:0-2550 GCA_036394595.1 Burkholderiales bacterium
TCATCGCGCGCGAGGCGCGTCTGCGGGTGGTATTCCGGATAGCAGGCCACCTCGATGTTGAACCAGTCGCCGGTGCGCTCCCGAATGAAGGCCACCAACTCATTCGCGTAGCGGAACTCGCCCGAGGCGCCGAGGCCCGAAGGCAGGTCGCCGCGCAGCGCGACGACGTGCCGGATGCCATGGCTTCGGTAGCGCTCGAGCTGCACCCCGATGTCGTCGCGCGTCGAGGCGACGCACGAAAGGTGCGGCGCAGCTTCGTGCCCGGCCGCGCGGATGTCGAGCACGGTCTCGAGCGTGCCTTCGCGCGTCGAGCCGCCGGCGCCGTAGGTGCACGAGAAAAAGCGCGGCTTGAGCTTGGCGAGCTCCTGCCAGGTGGCGCGCAGCTTCTCCTTTCCCTCCGTGGTCTTGGGCGGGAAGAACTCGAAGCTGAAAGCCCTAGCGCCCATTGAGGTACGGCTTGAGCGCCGCGTAGACGGTGCGGTTCACGGGTGCGTCGAGCCCCAGCTCGGCGCTCATGCGCGCCACGGCGCCGCACAGCCACGGCGCCTCCAACCGCCCGCCGGCCTCGAGGTCGTGCGCCATCGAGGCCTTCATCTCGTGCGGCATGGTGTCGAGGTACTTCATGCGGTCTTCCACCAGGCCGTCGGCGAGCGGCACGCCGCGCGCGCGTGCCAGCGCCCAGGTCTCGCGCAACGCGTTTTCGAACAGCCGGCGCAGGTCGGGATCGGCGCGCACCACACCGAGCGGCGCGCGCGAAACGGCCGTGGCGCTCGACACGGCGACGAGGAACACGAACTTCTCCCAGATCGCGCGCACGACGTCATCCGGCATCTCGGCGTCGATGCGCGCCTCCTTGCATGCGGCCAGGAAGGCCGCCGCCGCCTGGCGCTGCGCCGGCAGCACCGGACCGAACTGCAGGCGCGCCATCTGCCCGATGTGCTCGATCACGCCGGGTGCGGCGATGCGCGTGGCGATGTACGCCGCGCCGCCCATCACGGCTTCCTTCGGCAGGACCTTCTGCAGCCGCTCGACCGACTCGACTCCGTTCTGGAACGGGATCACTACGGTCTGCCGGCCGATGATCGGCCGCAGGCGCTCGGCCGCGCTCTCGGTGTCCCACAGCTTGACCGCGAAGATGACTACGTCGACCGGCGCGGCTTTCGCGGGCTCCTCCAGCACGGCGACCTTGAGTTGCGCGTCGCCGTGCGTGCTCTTCAGGGTAAGACCCTTCTCGCGCAACGCCGCGAGGTGCTTGCCGCGGGCGAAGAAGACTACGTCGTGCCCGGCCTGCTGCAGCCGGGCGCCGAAGTAGCCGCCGACGCCGCCGGCGCCCATGGCGGCAATTCGCATCTCAATACCTGTAGTGGTCCGACTTGTACGGCCCGGTCTTCGGCACGCCGATGTAGCGCGCCTGCTCTTCGGTCAGCTCGGTGAGCTGCGCATTCAGCGTCTTCAGCTGCAGGCGCGCCACTTTCTCATCGAGCGCCTTCGGCAGGATGTAGACGCCCACGGGGTAGTTCTTGGTGTTGGTGAAGAGCTCGATCTGCGCGAGCGTCTGGTTGGCGAAGGACGAGCTCATCACATACGAGGGGTGGCCGGTGCCGCAGCCGAGGTTTACGAGGCGTCCCTCGGCCAGCAGGATGATGCGCTTGCCGTCGGGGAAGATGATGTGATCGACCTGCGGCTTGATGTTCTCCCACTTGTATTTCTTCAGGCCGGCAATATCGATCTCGTTGTCGAAGTGGCCGATGTTGCAGACGATGGCGTTGTTCTTCATGCGCTTCATGTGATCGTGCGTGATCACGCTGTAGTTGCCGGTCGCGGTGACGAAGATGTCTGCCTTGTCGGCGGCGTAGTCCATCGTCACGACGCGGTAGCCTTCCATCGCCGCCTGCAGCGCGCAGATCGGGTCGATCTCGGTCACCCATACCTGCGCCTGCAGCCCGCGCAGTGCCTGCGCCGAGCCTTTGCCGACCTCGCCGAAGCCGGCGATGACGGCCACCTTGCCGGCGACCATCACGTCGGTCGCGCGCTTGATGCCGTCGACCAGCGACTAGCGGCAGCCGTAGATGTTGTCGAACTTGGATTTCGTCACCGAGTCGTTGACGTTGATCGCCGGGAAGAGCAGGCGCTTTTCTTTGGCCATCTGGTAGAGGCGGTGCACGCCGGTGGTGGTTTCCTCGGTGACGCCCACGATGTCCTTCGCCATCTCGGCGTACCAGCTCGGATTGCGCTTCTTGATCGCGGCGAAGAGATATTCCTCTTCCTCGCTCTTGGGATTCGCGATGAGCGACGGATCCTTCTGCGCGCGCTGGCCGAGGTGCACCAGCAGCGTCGCATCGCCGCCGTCGTCGAGGATCATGTTCGGCCCGCGCCCCTGGCCGAACTCGAAGATCTTGTGCGTGAACTCCCAGTACTCCTCCAGCGACTCGCCTTTGTAGGCGAAGACAGGCGTGCCGCTCGCGGCGATCGCCGCTGCGGCGTGGTCCTGGGTGGAGAAGATGTTGCACGATGCCCAGCGCACGTCGGCGCCGAGCGCCTTCAGCGTCT
>DASWEU010000095.1:0-33491 GCA_036394595.1 Burkholderiales bacterium
TGGGCGCGCGACGCCGAGCAGGCCGCGCGCCTCGCCACGACGCGCCGTAACGAGCGTTACCTGCGCGGCGTGGCGTTGCCCGATGCGGTTCGCGTCACCGGCGAGCTGCCGCGCGACGCCGGGCTCTATCTCGCCGCTACGCCCGTCGCCGGGCTGCGCGAGGTGCTGCAGAAGATCGGTCGCTCGGCGCCCGTTGTCTGGCTGTGCAAGGGCTTCGAGGAGGCGAGCGGCGATCTGCCGCACCAGATCGCCGAGTCGCTGCTGGGCGCCGCGGGGCGTTTCGGCGCGCTGTCGGGCCCATCGTTCGCCGACGAGGTGGCGCGCGGCCTGCCTTGCGCACTGACCCTCGCGGCGCGCGACACCGGCTTCGCGCGCGAGACCGCCGCCTCCCTGCATGGCGGGCGCCTGCGCGTCTACTACAGCACCGATCTCATCGGCGTCGAGATCGGCGGTGCGGTCAAGAACGTGATGGCGATCGCCGTCGGCATCGGCGACGGACTCGGACTCGGGCAGAACGCGCGCGCCGCGCTGATTACGCGCGGGCTGGCGGAAATCACGCGCCTGGGCACGGCGCTTGGCGGCCAGCCCGAGACGTTCATGGGACTGGCGGGCGCCGGCGACCTGATCCTCACCGCCACCGGCGACCTGTCGCGCAATCGGCGCGTCGGCCTGGAGCTCGCCGGCGGACGTTCCCTCGCCGAGATCCTCGCCGGCCTCGGCCACGTCGCCGAAGGCGTGCGCTCCGCGAAGGCGGTTCTGGGTCTTTCGAAGAAAATGAACATCGACATGCCGATCACCGCCGCGGTGAACGCGGTGCTCGACGGACGCCTCAAGCCGGCGGCCGCGGTCGAGCAACTGCTGATGCGGGATCCGCGCTCCGAAACCTGACGGCGAAGCCTAAGGCTTTACGCCGCGGATGCCCCGGTAAAGCGCCTGCAGGCGCGGCAGGTCGGCGTCGAAGTCGCCACTGGGCTCGAAGGGGGCGAATACGCGGATCGTCCGGTGCTCGCCGTCGAAGGCGATCGGCAGGATCGGCACGCGAGCGGCGACGGCGACGTGATAGAAGCCGCTCTTCCACGGCTTGGTGCTCGAGCGGGTGCCCGCCGGGGTGATGGCCAGAAAGAACGAGGCGGCCTTGTCGATCGCTTCGACGGCCTGCGGCACCAGCCCCTGCGGCGCTTCGCGGTTGACGGGGGTGCCGCCGAACCAGCGCATCAGCCAGCCCAGCCATGGGTTGAACAGCGTGTGCTTGCCGAGAAAGCGCACGCCGAGGCCGAGCGCGAACACCGCGATGATGCCGATGACGAAATCCCAGTTGCTGGTGTGCGGCGCGACGATCGCCACCATCTTGGGCCGCGGCGGAAACTCGCCCTCGAAGCGCCAGCCCGCCAGCCAGAAGAGCAGCCGCGCCAGCACCGTCGAGAACGCGTTGCCCCGGCGCGGCAGGCTGGCCGGCAGCTCGGGTACGCGACCCCGGCGAACGTTACTCATGCGCTGCCCGTGAAGTCGAGCTGGCGCCAGGCCTCGAACACCACTACGGCGACCGCGTTGGAGAGATTCAGGCTGCGGTTGCCCGGCCGCATCGGCAGGCGCAGGCGCATTTTTTCCGGGAACGAGGCGAGCAGCGGTGCCGGCAGGCCGCGCGATTCCGCACCGAACACCAGCGCGTCGCCGCGGCGATAGCGCACTCCGGCGTAGCTGCGGCCGCCGCGCGTGGTGAGCGCGAACAGCCGGCTCCCCGCCAGCGCCTCGCGGCAGGCTTCCCAATTACGGTGAATGCGCACCTCGGCGAGGTCATGGTAGTCGAGGCCGGCGCGCTTGAGCTGGCGGTCCTCGAGCGTGAAACCGAGCGGCTCGACCAGGTGCAGCCGCGCGCCGGTGTTGGCGGCAAGGCGAATCACGTTGCCGGCATTCGGCGGGATCTCCGGTTCGACGAGAACGATTTCAAGCATGGGGAGGCAGGGTGCGGGCGACGACCCAGTTGACGACGCGCGCGGCACCGGCGGCTTTCAAGGTGGTCGCCACCTCGGCGAGCGTGGCGCCCGTCGTCATCACGTCGTCGACCACGGCGACCGATTGTCCGTCGAGCCGGCGGGTGCAGGCGAACGCCCCGCGCACGTTGCGCTGCCGCTCCGACCAGGGCAGGTCGGCCTGCTGCGGCGTATGGCGCTGCCGGATGCACAGATCGAGTTCGACCGGCTTGCCCGTAGCCCGGGCGATTTCGACCGCCTGGTTATAGCCGCGCTCGCGCAGCCGTTCATTCGACAATGGGACGGGGATCACGAAATCAGCTTCATTAGAGTGAATTTTTTCCAGAAGAAAACCTCCTAGCAGCGGCGCCAACGCTAGCTCCCCCCTGAACTTGAGTGCGTGAATCAGGACATCTGCCGGAAAGGCGTAGGCCAGCGCGGCGACCGTCGCATCGTAGGGCGGCGGCTCGGCGAGGCAGCGCCCGCAGGGCTCGCCGCGCGGCGAGCCGAGCGCGCAGCGCGGGCAGGCCGGTCCCGCGAGACGCGGCAGCTCGTCGCGGCAGGCGTCGCACAGCAGGTCGCGGGCCGCGCCCCGGCACAGGAAGCAGCTCCCGCCAAACAAGGAGGAGAGCAAGAAAGCTGATCGGAAGGACGCGCGTCGCATGCTATCGTTTCCCCATGTGGACTGTAGCGCAGCTCGGCGCCGATCTCGCCGCCGGCCGGACTTCCAGCCGCGAGCTCGTCGAGCAGGCGCTCGCGCGCATCGCCGATCCCGCCGGCGAGGGCGCGCGCGCCTTCCTCCAGGTGCACGCCGAGCGCGCGCGGTCGGACGCCGACTACGCCGACCGCCTGCGCAAGGCCGGCGTGCGCCGCTCGCCGGTGGACGGCCTGCCGGTGTCGGTGAAGGACCTGTTCGACATGGCCGGCGAAGTGACGCGGGCGGGATCGAGGATCTTCGAGAAGAATCCGCCGGCCACCGACGACGCGCCGGCCATCGCGCGGCTGCGCGCCGCCGGGGCGGTATTTATCGGCCGCACCAACATGGTCGAGTTCGCCTTCGGCGGCGTTGGCCTCAATCCGCACTTCGGCACGCCGAAAAATCCCTGGGATCGAACCACCGGGCGGGTGCCCGGTGGATCTACCTCCGGTGGCGCGGTGGCGCAGGCCGACGGCCTGTGCGTGATGGCGCTCGGCTCCGACACGCGCGGCTCGATCCGCCAGCCCGCGGCGCTGTGCGGCGTGGTCGGCTTCAAGCCGACCGCGCGGCGCGTGCCGCGCGAAGGCGCGTTTCCGCTGTCCTACACGCTGGATTCGGTCGGGCCGCTGGCGAACTCGGCGGCGTGCTGCGCGGCCTATGACGCCATCCTCGCCGGCGAGCCGCCTGCACTCCCCGCGCTTCGCATCAAGGGGCTGCGCCTGCTGCTGCCGCGTTCCACGGCGCTGAGCGAACTCGACCCGGAAGTGGACAAGGCCTTTTTCGAAGCGATTCAGCAGCTGTCGAAAGCCGGTGCAGTGGTCGCCGAAGTCGCCGTGCCGGCCTTCGATCGCCAGGCCGAGTATTTCAAGAACGGCGGCATCGCCGCCGCGGAAGCCTTGCACATCCATCGACCCTATCTCGCGCGGACCGCGGAATACGACCCGCGGGTCGGCAAGCGCGTGCAGCTCGGCGAGAAGGTATCGGGTGCCGACTACGTCGAGCTGCTGCACCTGCGCGCCGCTTTCATGCGCGAAGTCGAGGCGCTCGCCGCGCCCTATGACGCCATCGTCATGCCCACCACGCCCTGCATCGCGCCGAGCATCGCCGCGGCGAGCGCGAGCGACGAGGATTACTTCCGCTGGAACCTGCGCATCATGCGCAACAACGGCCTGATCAATTTCCTCGACGGTTGCGCAATGACGCTGCCCTGCCACGCGCCGGGTGGCGCGCCGGTCGGCCTGATGATCTGCGGGCCGGCGCTGAGCGATCGGCGCATCCTGTCGGTGTCCGCCGCGGTTGAGCGAGCCCTTTCCCGCCATTGACCGCCGCGCCGCGCGGCGCAATTTCGAGCGCGCCGCGCCGGGCTATGCCGGCGCCTCGCGCCTGGAAGCGGAAATCGGCGCGCGCATGCTGGAACGCCTGGATTACATGAAGCTTGCGCCGCAGCGCGTGCTCGACGCCGGCAGCGGGCCGCCGCGGCGGCTGCTCGGCCGGCGCTACCCGAAGGCCCAGGTGATCGCGCTGGATTTTGCGCTGCCGATGCTGCGCGCCGGCCGAAGCGGTCTTGATTTTTTCAGAAAACGACTTTCCATTTGCGGAGACCTGGAACGGCTCCCCCTGGCAGCGGAATCGATGGACCTGGTGTGGTCCAACATGGCGCTGCACTGGGCGCTCGAGCCGCTCGCCGTGTTCCACGAGTTCGCGCGCGTGCTCGCACCCGAGGGCCTGCTGATGTTCAGCACGCTCGGTCCCGACACCCTGAAGGAATTGCGCCTGGCCGCCGGCAGCGCGCGCGTGCATGCCTTTCTCGACATGCACGATCTTGGCGACATGCTGGTGGCGGCAGGCTTTTCCGCGCCGGTGATGGACATGGAGCTCGTCACGCTGCGCTACGCCGGCGCCGCGCAGCTGGTCGAGGATCTGCGCGCGAGCGGCCAGGCGAACGCGCGCCGCGACCGCGCGCGCGGGCTTTCGGGCAAGCGCTGGCGCGCGCAAATGCTCGCCGGCGCGGCGCAAGCCAGCTTCGAAGTCGTCTACGGGCACGCGTGGCGCGGCGCGCCGCGCGAAGATGCAAAAAGGATCAGGATTTTCAAGCGCCTGCCTTGAGACAGGCCGGCCGACTGTGGTAACTTTGCCCCGCTTGCCGAGATCGACCGTCCGACGCATTTTCGGGGAACAAGAATCATGAGGGGAACACAACGCAGTGCACTCGCCGCGGGCGTCCTGGGGCTTGCCGCTTCGGGATTGGCCCACGCGATCGAGTGGAACCTGCAGCCCGCCGCCTCCGCGATGGCGGCGGACATCCACTGGCTGCACGAGGCGATCATGGTGCTGGTCACCGTGATCTTCATCGGCGTGTTCTCGTTCATGTTTTACGCCTGCTACGCGCACCGCAAATCGAAGGGTCACCCGGCCGCGCAGTTCCACGAGAACACCACCGTCGAGATCATCTGGACCGTGATCCCGGCGATCATCCTGGTGGGGATCGCCTGGCCGGTCACCAAGGTGGTGATCGCGCAGAAGGACACCTCGAGCCCGGAACTCACAGTGAAGGTGACGGGCTACCAGTGGAAGTGGGGCTACGAATACCTCAAGGGCGAAGGCGAGGGGATCACTTTCATCTCCACGCTCGCCACGCCGCGCGAACAGATCGAAGGCAAGGCGCCGAAAGGCGAGCACTACCTGCTCGAAGTGGATAACGAACTGGTGGTGCCGGTCGGCAAGAAGGTGCGCATGATCACCACCGCGGCCGACGTCGTGCACTCGTGGTGGGTGCCGGCATTCGGTGCCAAGCAGGACGCGATTCCCGGCTTCGTGCGCGATCTCTGGTTCAAGGCCGACAAGACCGGGACCTTCCGCAGCCAGTGCGTCGAACTTTGTGGCAAGGAGCACGGCTTCATGCCGATCGTAGTGCGGGTCGTCACGCCGGAGGACTACAGCAAGTGGGTCGGTGAGCAGAAAAAGGCCGCGTCTGCGGCCGCTGAGCGGAAATAGGGAGCACAGGCATGAGCGCAGTCGTCGACACTCACGGGCACGATCACTCGCACGAGCACGGCCACGGCCACCACGGCGGCTACGGCGGCATCATGCGCTGGATCACCACCACCAACCACAAGGACATCGGCACGCTCTACCTGTGGTTCAGCTTCATCATGTTCATGACCGGCGGCGCGATGGCGATGGCGATCCGCCTCGAGCTGTTCCAGCCGGGCATCCAGTTCTTCAACCCGGACCTGTTCAACCAGTTCACCACCATGCACGGCCTGATCATGGTGTTCGGCGCCATCATGCCGGTGTTCGTCGGCTTCGCGAACTGGCAGATCCCGATGATGATCGGCGCGCCCGACATGGCCTTCGCGCGCCTCAACAACTGGTCGTTCTGGCTGCTGCCGTTTGCCGCGACCCTGCTGGTCCTGTCGTTCTTCATGCCGGGCGGCGCGCCGGGCGTGGGCTGGACGCTCTACGCGCCGCTGACGGTGCAGATGGGCATCGGCATGGACCTGACCATCTTCGCCGTGCACCTGCTCGGCATGAGCTCGATCCTCGGCTCGATCAACATCATCACCACCATCCTCAACATGCGCGCGCCGGGGATGACGCTGATGCGCATGCCGCTGTTCGTCTGGACCTGGCTGATCACCGCCTACCTGCTGGTGGCGGTGATGCCGGTGCTCGCCGGCGCGGTCACCATGACGCTCACCGACCGGCACTTCGGCACCTCGTTCTTCAATGCGTCCGGCGGCGGCGACCCGGTGCTCTACCAGCACATCTTCTGGTTCTTCGGCCACCCCGAGGTCTACATCATCGCGCTGCCCGGCTTCGGCGTGATCTCGCAGGTGATCCCGGCGTTTTCGCGCAAGCCCTTGTTCGGCTACGCCTCGATGGTCTACGCCACCTCGGCGATCGCCATCCTGTCGTTCATCGTCTGGGCGCACCACATGTATACCGTGGGCATGCCGGTCACCGGGCAGCTCTTCTTCATGTACGCCACCATCCTGATCGCGGTGCCCACCGGCGTGAAGGTGTTCAACTGGGTGGCGACGATGTGGCGCGGATCGCTCACCTTCGAGACGCCAATGCTGTTCGCCTGCGGCTTCCTCTTCATGTTCACGCTCGGCGGCATGACCGGCCTGGTGCTGGCGCTGGTGCCGGTGGACATCCAGCTGCAGGACACCTACTACGTGGTGGCGCACTTCCACTATGTGATGGTGGCCGGCGCGCTGTTCGCGGCTTTCGCCGGCATCTACTTCTGGATCCCGAAGTGGACCGGCAAGATGTACGACGAGACGCTCGGCAAGATCCACTTCTGGCTGACGCTGATCTTCTTCAACATGATCTTCTTCGTGCAGCACTTCCTCGGCCTCGCCGGCATGCCGCGGCGCATCCCCGACTACCCGCTGATATTCGAGACCTGGAACAAGATCTCCTCGATTGGCGCCTTCGGCATGGGGCTGACCCAGCTGCTGTTCCTGTACGTGGTGTTGAAATGCATCCGCAGCGGCCCGCCGGCGCCGGCCAAGCCCTGGGAGGGCGCCGACTCTCTGGAGTGGACGCACCTGCCAACGCCGGTGCCCTACCACACGTGGGAAACCCCGCCTGTGCTGAAGTGAGCAAGAACGCGCAGACCGCCTTGATTCTTGCGTCGATCGCCCTTGCCTTTTTCTTCGGCGTGATTGCGAAGAATTGGTTTTTCAAATGAACGTCAAAAAGGAAAATCGGCGGTTGTCCCTGCGCTTGGCGATCGTGGCGCTCGGCATGTTCGCCTTCGGCTTCGCGCTAGTGCCTTTCTACGACCAGATTTGCGCCGCGGTCGGCTTGAATTCGCTGGTGGAGAAAAGCGACCGGCCGGCGAACAGCCAGGTGGACGCCACGCGCACCGTGACCATCGAGCTCGACTCGAACACCGCCACCGGCCTGCCGTGGCAATTCCGCCCGCTGCTGCGCCATGTCAAGGTGCACCCGGGGGAGATGACGACGGTGGAATACGAGATCGTCAATACGCGCAGCGAGCGCATCACCGGCCAGGCGGTGGCGAGCTACGGGCCGCAGTTCGCCGGCGAATACTTCAAGAAAATCGAGTGCTTCTGCTTCACGCACCAGACGCTCGAGGCGGGCGAGACGCGCCGGCTGCCGGTGGTGTTCGTCATCGACCCGAAGCTGCCGCGCAGCGTCAACAGCATCGCGCTGTCCTACACCTTCTTCGAGGTGGCGGGCAGGGACGGCAAGTCGTGATGAAAATCGTTTAGGGGAGAACCTCGCAATGGCGCACAGCGCATCCACCACCGAAGGCCGCCAGTCGCACTACGCGGTGCCGCAGCCGATGCCCTGGCCGATCATGGGCTCGATCTCGCTTTTCTGCATGGCGCTGGGCGCGGTGTTCTTGTTCAACGGCAGCGACGGCGGCTGGGTGTCGATCGCCGCCGGCTTCATGCTGCTGCTCTACATGATGGTGCGCTGGTTCGGCGAAGTGATCGGCGAATCCGAGGGCGGCAAGTACGGCCGCTGGGAAGACCTGTCGTTCCGCTGGGGCATGAGCTGGTTCATCTTCTCCGAGGTGATGTTCTTCGCCGGCTTCTTTGGCGCGCTGTTCTGGGCGCGGGTGATTTCGGTGCCCGACCTGTCGAGCATTGAGCACAACGCGCTGCTGTGGCCGGGATTCGGCGGGCACTGGCCCTCCGCCGGGCCGGGCTTCGCCGAGCCGTTCACGCCGATGGCCGCCTGGGGCCTGCCGGCGCTCAATACCCTGCTGCTGCTGAGCTCGGGGGTCACGGTCACGCTGGCGCACTGGAATCTGATCGCCAACAACCGGGGCAAGCTTCTGCTGTGGCTGGGAGCGACGATTCTCCTCGGCCTCGGGTTCCTGGTCTGCCAGGCGATCGAGTACGGCCACGCTTACTCCGCGCTGAACCTGAAGCTCTCCACGGGCGCCTACGGCACGACCTTCTTCATGCTGACTGGCTTCCACGGCTTTCACGTCACCTGCGGCGCGATCATGCTGACGGTGATCTGGTTCCGCTGCCTGAGCGGACATTTCAAGCCGGATCACCACTTCGCCTTCGAGGGCGTGGCCTGGTACTGGCACTTCGTCGACGTGGTGTGGCTGGGACTCTTTATCTTCGTCTACTGGCTCTAGAGTCGTCCAGGAATCAGTCCGAAGTAGTAGCCGCCCATCAGGAACAGGAACAGCACGAGCGACAAGCCGACGCGCAGCGCAAGCGCCTTCACCATGCGCTTGGAGCCACTGCGGTCGCCGACCATGTACCACCCCGCCGACGCGAGGCTCGCGACGATCAGCACCAGCATTCCGATTACCACGTAGCGCATGCCGGCAGGATACTCTTTCCGTCCGCGCGCCTGGGGGCTCGCCCTCGGCGCGGCGGCTTGCGTCGCCGGCATCGCGCTCGGCGCCTGGCAAGCGCGCCGCGCGGAGGAGAAGCGCGCGCTCGGCGCGAACCTGCCGCGTGTCGAGGCACGCGGCGTTTTCCTTCCCGAGCACACGGTGTTCCTCGACAACAAGGTGCGCCATCAGCGCGCCGGCTACGAAGTGATCACGCCGTTGCAGACTTCTGCAGGGCCGGCGCTCGTCAACCGCGGCTGGATCGCGGCGGGTCCGTCGCGCGATGTTCTGCCGCAGGTCCGCACCCCGGCCGGCGAAGTGCGCGTCGAGGGTGTACAGCTCGAACGCTTTCCGCGGGTTCTTATTATTGAAAAAATTTCTTCAGGAAAAGTGCGACAAAGCATCGATATCGCCGAATTTGCCGTCGAGACCGGCTTGAAGCTGCAGCCGCGCGTCATTGAGCAGCATTCGGCCGCTGACGACGGCCTACTGCGCGAGTGGCCACGCGCGGAGGCCAGCGCCGAGAAGAGCGAGGGCTATTCCCTTACCTGGTACAGCCTCGCGCTGCTCGCCGCGGTGCTGACGCTGGTGCTGTCGTTCCGCCGTGCCGCGCCTTAAGCTCGCGGCGATCTTTCTCGTCTGCGCGGCGCCGTTCGTCCTCGCCTGGATGGCCTATGTGTTCGGCTGGGCCTCGGGCGCCACCTCCAACTACGGCGAGCTGATCGCGCCGCGCCCGCTCGCGGGGCCGCCGTTCGAGGCGCTGCGCGGCAAATGGCTGCTGGTGACGGCGGACGCCGCCGCCTGCCACGCCGCCTGCGAGAACAAGCTCTTCTTCCTGCGCCAGGTGCGGCGCGCCCAGGGCAAGGAGATGGAGCGCGTCGAGCGCCTCTGGCTGGTCGTCGACGGCGGCGCGCCGCGGCCGGAATTGCTCGCGGCCATCGAGGGCACGCGGCTGGCGACGCTCAGGGATGCGACGTTCAGTCCGGAGCATATTTATGTCGTCGATCCGCTCGGCAACCTGATGCTGCGCTTTCCGCGCGACCCGGACCCGACGCGCATGATCAGGGATTTGCAGCGCCTGCTGAAGGCATCGCGGATTGGATGAGGGATCGGCGGACCCGCGTGATAAAATTTTTCGCTTGAGTTCTCAGGTTCTCCGTCGGGATTTTCTCCAGCAGCTGCGTGCCTTCCTCGCGCTGACCAAGCCGCGCGTGGTGTCGCTGATCGTGTTCACCGCGGTGATCGGCATGCTGCTCGCCACTCCCGGGTTTGTGCCGTTGAAAATTCTCCTGGCAGGGACGGCAGGAATCTGGCTGGTTGCCGGCGCGGCGGCGGCGGTGAACTGCCTGGTCGAGCAGAAGATCGACGCCGTCATGCAGCGCACCAGCTGGCGGCCGCTGCCGCAGGGCGAGCTCAGCGTGACGCAGACGCTCGCCTTCGCCGCGGTGCTCGGGGCGGCGGGGCTGTGGCTGCTCGGCCACTACGTCAATGAGCTGACAATGTGGCTCACCGTCGCCACTTTCGTCGGCTACGCCATCATCTATACGCTGGTCCTCAAGCCCGCCACGCCGCAGAACATCGTCATCGGCGGCGCCTCCGGCGCGATGCCGCCGGTCCTCGGCTGGGCCGCGGTCACCGGCGAGGTGACCACCGAGGCCATGCTGCTCTTCCTCATCATTTTCACCTGGACGCCGCCGCACTTCTGGTCGCTCGCGCTTTACCGCACCGAGGACTACGCGCGCGCCGGCGTGCCGATGCTGCCCGTGACGCACGGCAAGCAGTACACGCGCCTGCAGGTGCTGCTCTATACGCTGATCCTGTTCGGCGTCAGCCTGCTGCCCTACGCCGTGCGCATGAGCGGCCTTGCCTATCTGCTCGCCGCCCTCGCGCTGGGCGGGATCTACCTCGGCTACGCGGCGCGCATCTACCTGTCCTACAGCGATGTGCTCGCGCAGAAGGCCTTCCGCTACTCCATCGTCTACCTCGCCGCCCTCTTTGCTGCGCTTCTGGTCGATCATTACCTGTAGCCTCGCGCTGCTGGCCGGTTGCGACAGCCGGCCGCAGTTCAGGAGCACCGACATCACCGGTGTCGACTACGGCAATACGCTCGAGCTCACGGACCACACCGGCAAGCTGCGCCACCTCGAGGATTTCCGCGGCAAGGCGGTGGTGCTGTTCTTCGGCTTCACCCAGTGCCCGGATGTCTGCCCCACGACCCTCGCCGAGATCGCGGGCGCCGTGAAAAAGCTCGGTGCCGACGCCGATCGCGTGCAGGTGCTGCTGGTGACGGTGGACCCGGAGCGCGACACGCCCAAGCTACTCGCCGAGTACGTGACCGCTTTCGACCCGCGCTTCCTTGCCCTGCGCGGCGACCTTCCCGCGACACAGCGCGTAGCGAAGGAGTTCAAGATCTACTTCGAGAAGCGTAAGACCGGCTCGAGCTACACCATCGACCACAGCGCGCAGAGCTACGTCATCGATCCCCAGGGACGGTTGCGCCTGCTGGTGCGGCACGATCGCATCGGACAGGACCTGGTCGACGACCTGCGTACATTGCTGCGCTCCTAGGCCTTCCGCAATTCCCGGCCCCAGCGGGCGAATAGCCGGGTGGTCGCGGGGCTGAGAGTCAGCCGCCGGACTCTCTTGTCATGGGTCGCCCGTGATTGCAGCACAACCCCTAAGCCCTTGAGTCGCGCGAGCCGGCGCTGGACCGTCGCGACAGAAGCAATCCCGTGGGTAAAGAGCTGCTTCAGCGTCAGCGACCGTCCCATCGCCTGGGCGAGTCCGATTTCGCGGATGAGGTCCTGATCTTCCAAAGTCGCCACGAAAGGCATATGGCGCCTCCGGAAATCCCCCGCCGCCTTCAACGCGCGAAACACCGAACGCATTTTTTCTTGTTGTCCAATTATGACAATCGGAATTCTACGATTTCCATGCCAGGAGGAAAGCGAAGACTATACTCAACTTGAGATGCAAATTTGACCTATATGCGCCCGTCGCTGTCTTCAGTCATGGGCGCGCTGCTGGTGCTCCTCGGCGGCGTGGTGATGATTGGGTGGGGGATGCATGCGGCGCCGGTGGTGCGGGTATGGCCGCAATTCACGCCGATGGTGTTCAACACGGCGCTTTGTTTTTTCCTAAGTGGCAGCGCATTGTTGACTCTGTCATTGGGATCCAACCAATTTGTCCGCGCCCGGCTGATCCTCGGCGGAATGCTCATGGCGCTGACTACGTCGGTGCTCGCCGAACATGTTTTCCGCGTCGATCTTGGCGTCGATTGGGCATCGCTGCACGGCTGGTTGCGCGAAAGCAATTCGAAGGCGGGCAGGATCTCGCCGCCGACCTCGAGCGCATTTCTGATGAGCGGCGTTGCCTTGGTCCTCGCCGCCCGGACCGTCCGGCCATGGACCGGCACGGCGATTCGGCTCTTGGCGTTCGGGGTCGGCGCCATCGGAGTTCTGGGGCTCGCGGGCTACTTCGTGAGCGCTCCGCTGCTGTTCCCCGACTACTGGTTCGCCGGCATCGCCGTCCACACGGCGGTCGGCCTGCTTCTGCTGGCGGTCGGCCTGCACTCGGGGTGGCGGCGGTTCGACCGCACGCGTAAGCCGCTCTTCGAGCGGGAGGGCGATCGAATCACCGTGGTCGGCGCGACAGTGCTGGTCGTAACGACGCTTGTTGCCGGATTCGCGACGTTCGCAATGCTGCAGGAACGCATTCAGACGTTGGTGCGTGACGACCTGCAAGTGGCGCTGGCGAGGCGCATCGACGTGTTCCAGGACATGATCGAATTGCGCGAAGTCAACGCTCGCATAGCCGCCACCCGCCCCGCGGTGATGCGCAATCTGCGCAACATTCACGCCGGCCGCGACGATGGGTCCAACATTGCAAACATAAAGGCAGTGGTCGAGAGCTTCCTTGCGCAGGGATTCAGCGCCGTCGGCTACTACGACACGGGCGGCAAGCTGATAGTCCAGGGCGGCCGGTTCGTCGCGTCACCGGAGATGGCGGCGACGCTTTCCACGCCAGGTAAAGCCGAACTGCTGTGGGACAACGGCTTCGTGCTGCGTCACCGGCTGGAGATGCGAGATGCCAAAGGCAAGGCCGGCGACGTGTTCGCGGAACAGCCGCTCCCGGTGCTGACGCGTCTGTCGCAGCAGGCGCCCGGAAGAGGCGAGACCTGGGACATGGGAGTCTGCATCCGGCGCGACCAGGAACTGCTCTGCTTTCCGCAGCGGCTGAACGCCCGAGTTTTTTCCGCCCCGTTGCTCAACGTGACTGGCGAGCCCCTGCCGATGGCACGGGCACTCGGCGGAGAAACCGGAACGACCATCACGCGCGACTATCGGGCGCAAGGCGTGCTGGCGGCCTACGGTCCGGTGGGCGGTCTTGATCTGGGCATGGTGCTGAAAGTCGACACGGCAGAAGTGTTCCGGCCGATCCGCGAGCAACTGGAGTTGGCATTCGGCCTGCTCCTCCTCCTAGTCGCGGGAGGCGCGCTTCTGCTGCGCTCCCAGGTCCGGCCCCTCGCGACGCGGCTGGTGGAAAGCGGGCGGCAGGCGCGCGAGCAGGAGCGGCGGGTCAAGGAACTGCTGGAATTCGCGCCCGATGCCATGGTGATCGTCGACCACGGCGGCACAGTCGTCCTCGTCAATTCACAGACGGAAAGGTTGTTCGGTTACGCGCGGACCGAGCTGATCGGGCAGCAAGTCGAAATTCTCGTGCCGCCGCGCTTCAGGGACAGGCATCCCGGTCATCGCCAATCCTTTTTCGCCGACCCCAAGGCCCGGTCCATGGGCGCGAGCCTGGAGCTCTACGGTCTGCGCAAGGACGGCACCGAGTTCCCGGTGGAGATCAGCCTGAGTCCCCTGCAGACGGACACGGGAACGCTGGTGATGAGCGCGATACGCGACATCGGCGTGCGCAAGAAAGCGGAATCGAAATTCAAGGGTTTGCTCGAATCGGCGCCCGACGCGATCGTCATCGTCAATCGCGACGGCAGGATCGTGCTGGTCAATTCCCAGGCGGAAAAGCTCTTCAGCTACTCGCGCGCCGAGCTGCTCGACCAGCGCATCGAGATCCTGCTTCCCGAGCGCTACCGGGAGAAACACCCCGATCACCGTAATGGATTCTTCGCCGATACCAAGGTACGTCCCATGGGGGTCGGGCTGGAGCTCTACGGGCGCCGCAAGGACGGCCACGAGTTTCCGATCGAGATCAGCCTGAGCCCGCTGGAGACCGAGGAGGGAACTCTGGTATCCAGCGCGATCCGGGACATCAGCGAGCGCAAGCGCTTCGAGCGCACTCTGCAGGAAAAAAACATCGAACTGGAGCGCGCCAATCAGGCGAAAGACCGCTTCCTCGCCACCATGAGCCACGAGCTGCGCACGCCGCTCAACGCGATCATCGGTTTCACCGGCACGCTGCTGATGAAGCTGCCCGGACCGCTGAACGCCGACCAGGAAAAGCAGCTCACGACCGTACAAACGAGCGGCAAGCACCTGCTCGCACTGATCAACGACCTGCTCGATCTCGCCAAGATCGAAGCCGGAAAGGTGGAGTTGAATCTCGAGCCCACGGCATGCCAAGGCGTAATCAGCGAAGTCGCGACCACGCTTCGCCCGCTGGCCGAGAGCAAGGGCCTCAGGCTGCAGGTGGAGGTGCCCGCGCAGGAGCTGATCCTGCGTACCGACCGCCGGGCGCTCAGCCAGATCCTGCTCAATCTTCTCAACAACGCGATCAAGTTCACGGAACGCGGCGGTGTGACACTCCGCCTCCGGCAGCGCGAACTGGATCGGGAATCGGTGGTTGAGCTCAGCGTGCAGGACACGGGCGTCGGCATTCGCCTCGAGGACCAGGCGAAATTGTTCCAGGCCTTCGAGCAGATGGAGTCCGGCCGGCGCCACGAGGGCAGCGGGCTCGGCCTGCACTTATCGCGGAAACTCGCCGAACTGATTGGCGCGCGCCTTGAATTCGAAAGCGAATTCGGCAAAGGCAGCCGATTCACCCTGTTGTTGCCCAGAGAACCGGGATAGCGCATGCCCGTCCGCATACTCGTGATCGAGGATAACGCCGCGAACCTCGAGTTGATGACTTACCTATTGCGCGCCTACCGCTACGAGACGCTTGCCGCAACGGATGGGGAAGCGGGATTGAGGCTCGCGCGGCTCGAACATCCGCAGGCCATCATCTGTGACATCCAGATGCCGCGCATGGACGGATTTGAGGTGGTGCGGGCGCTCAAGTCGGATCCGGCAACCAGGGCAATACCGGTAGTGGCGGTTACCGCGTTTGCGATGGTGGGCGACAAGGAGCGTGTCCTCGCCGCGGGATTCGACGGCTACATCGGCAAGCCGATCGTCCCGGAGACCTTCGTGCCGCAAATCGAGCAATTTCTCGCCAGGAAAAGTGGCGCACGGCCGATGCCGAATCAAGAGGTGCCGGAACCGCCGCCGCGCAAGCCTGCTGTCGCCGCGGGCGCGAAAATCCTCGCCGTCGACAATACGCCCGCCAATCTGGAGCTGCTCCTGAGCCTGCTGCGGCCCCTGGGGTATGAGGTCCGTACGGTAACGAATGTCGCCGAGGCCCTCGCCGCTGCTCGCGCCCAGGTCCCCGACCTGATCATTTCGGACGTCCACATGCCGGGTCAGAACGGCTTCGACCTGCTGCTCCAGGCGAAGGCCGATCCGGTGCTGCGCGAGATTCCGGTCATGCTGGCGTCGGCCACCTCGTGGAACGACGATGCCGGCCGGCGCGCGGCCAGCCTGGGGGCCGATCTCCTGCTGATGCGGCCGGTCGATCCCCAGCGGATCCTGGAAAAGGTGCAACAGCTGCTCGCGGCGAAAAGAGATTAGCGTGGCGACGATCCTTGTCGTCGACGACCGCCCGAGCAACCGCCAGTACCTGACGACGCTGCTGGGCTACGGCGGCCACCGGATGCTCGAGGCCGAGGACGGCGAACGGGCGCTGGATGCCGTGCGCGCGGAGCGCCCGGCGCTGGTCATCACCGACATCCTGATGCCGAAGATGGACGGTTACGAATTCGTCCAGCGCATGAGGGCCGAGCCGGAGTTTGCGGCGACGCCGGTCATCTTCTACACCGCGACCTACAGCACGCCGCAGGCCGAGGCGCTGGCCAGGAGTTGCGGCGTGCGCACGGTGCTGTCCAAGCCTTGCGAACCGCAGGTGATGCTCGCCGCGGTCAACCGGGAGCTCGGGGTCAGTGATCAAGGCGGCGCTGCGCTGCCGGCCGCAAACGGAATCCAGCCCGGGGCGGCGGCACGCCAGCCGGACGACACGCTGAGCCTGTTCCTCAAGGACCTCGACGACGTGAAGCGGCGCTTCGAGGACATGGCGGCGCAGAGCCCGAAGCTGCAGACACGGCGCGATGTCGTCAGCGAACTGTCGCGGAAATTTGCCGAGAATGTCGCCAGCATGCAGCGCGTGACGACGCGGCTGTCGGCGCTGCTGGAAGTCGGCATGGAATTGATGAGCGAGCGCGACCCGCGCCGCCTGGTCGAGCTGTTCTTCGCCGCCACCTGCGATCTCATCGATTCGACGTACGCCGCGGTCGGCATGCTCGATGCAAGCGAGCGTGCGATCGACATCGTCTTCGCCAAGGGATTCGATGCGGCAATCGTGCGGGGTGACGGTGGCCGCGCGGGCCTGCTTGGTTCGCTCCTGTCAGGGCAGCGCACGATACGGGCGCGCGTCGCCCCCGGCGCATCCGGCGCGCAAGGCCTGCCGGCGGGCCATCCCAAAACGCGCAATCTGCTCGGTGTCCCCGTGGCTTCCACGGATCGCGTCTACGGCTGGATGTATTTCGCCGACAAACGCGGCAAGGGGGGTTTCACCGAGGAAGACATGCGGCTCCTCAACGCCATGTCGCGAAAGCTCGCGCTGCTTTACGAAAACGCCATGCTCTACGACGCCGTGCAGCGCAACTCGGCCGAGTTGCAGATCGAGGTCAGCGAGCGCCGCCGGGCGCAGAAGGACCTGCATGAACGCGACGCGGCCCTGCACCGTGCCCAGCTGATAGCAAAGCTGGCGCACGTCGTCACCACGGCGGACGGTTCGTTCGAGAGCTGGTCTGAAACGCTGCCGCAGATGCTTGGGCTGAGGGCCGATGCGATGCCGCGCGACACGCGCGAATGGCTGGAGTTCGTCCATCCCGAGGACCGGGAGAATTTTCGCGCCAAGTCGATCGAAACGGGCAAGACCGGCGCGCGATTCGAGTGCGAATACCGGCTGAAGAGAGGCGAGAATTCCTGGATTCATATCCGGCAGGTGAGCGAGCCGCTCGACAGCGCGGGCGACGCTGCGGATCAGCGGCGCTGGTTCGGCACGCTCCAGGACGTGACCGACCAGAAGCAGGCCACGGCGGCGCTGGCGGAAAGCGAAGCGCGCTTCCGCAGCCTGAGCACGCTCTCGTCGGACTGGTTCTGGGAGCAGGACGAGGACCATCGATTCGTCAGTTTCTCCGGCGGCGGCGAGGTCAAAGGCTGGGGTCCGGACCAAAGCAAAGCGATCGGACTGCATCGTTGGGACCTTGGCGGCGTAATCCCGATTAGTTGCAGCTGGGAGGAACACAAGGGTCTGCTCGATGCGCACAAACCGTTCCGGAATTTCGAATATCAGCGCGTTCTTGCCGACGGCAGGCTTCAATATGTCGAGGCGAGTGGCGTGCCGATTTTCGATGCCGCGGGTCGCTTTACCGGATATCACGGTGTCGCCACCGAAATCACGGGGCGCAAGGAGGCGGCGCTCCGGATCGTGCGATTGAACCGCGTCTACGCGGTGCTGAGCGGTATCAACGCGCTCAACGTGCGTGCCCGTGACCGCGAGGAGCTGTTTCGCGAATCCTGCCGCATCGCGGTCGAGCAAGGGGGGTTCGGCATGGCCTGGATCGGAGTGCTCGACCGGGCAACGCTCGACGTCACGCCAGTGGCTTGGCACGGGATGGACGAGGGCGCGGCGTCAATGAAAGCCAGTGCGCGCGACGATATCCCGGCGGGGCTGGGCATGGTCGGCCAGGCGATTCGCGGGAAGGCCCCCGTGACCACCAACGACATTAATGCCGACCCCGCCGCCGGCGGGCCGAGGCGCGCCGAGGCGCTGCGCAAGGGCTTCCAATCCATCATCGCCATGCCGCTCATGGTGGACGACGAAGTGAGGGCGACGCTGACCCTTTTTGCCCGCGAGCGAAACTTCTTCAGCGACGATGAAATGAAGCTCCTGACCGAGCTGGCCGGCGACATCTCGTTTGCGCTGGACCACATCGAAAAGGCGGAAAAACTCGACTATCTCGCCTATTACGACTCGCTTACTGGCCTCGCCAACCGCACCCTGTTCAATGAAAGGCTGACCCAGTACCTGAATATCGCGCAGCAGGACAAGGGCAAGATTGCGCTGGTGCTTGCAGACGTCGAGCGCTTCAAGACGATCAACGACTCATTGGGCCGCCAATCTGGCGACGCGCTGCTCAAGCAAGTGGCCGAGCGGATGGGGCAGGTTATCCGGCCGGCCAACGTCGGGCGCATCGGCGGCGACCACTTTGCGATCGTACTACCGGGTGTCAGGGGAAGATCGGAAATTGCGCGCATCGTTGAAGGAATTCTGAAAGACTGCTTCGCGCAGCCCTTTCGCGTCAACGGCACCGAGCTCCGGATTGCGGCAAAAGCGGGGATCGCGCATTTTCCAAGCGATGGCGGGGATGCAGAGGCACTGTTCACCAGCGCAGAAGCGGCGCTGGCGAAAGCACAGCAGACCGGAGAGCGCTATCAGTTTCATTCGCATGAGTTGACCGCGGGGACCTCGGGCCAACTCGCGCTCGAGAACCGGCTGCGGCAGGCGATGGAGAAGGACGAATTCATTCTGCACTATCAACCCAAAGTCGACTTGGATTCGCGGCGCATTGTCGGCGTGGAGGCGCTGATCCGCTGGCAAAACCCCGAGCTTGGTCTGGTGCCGCCGCTGAAATTCATTCCGCTGATGGAGGAAACCGGGCTGATCCTGGACGTCGGCGCCTGGGCGCTGACACGCGCGGTCGCGGATCACGCCCAGTGGACGGGCCAGGGGCTAGCGGCGCCGCGCATCGCGGTCAACGTTTCGGCGATCCAGCTGCGCAGGAAGGATTTTGTCGCGGTGGTGGAGCAGGCGTTGAAGGGTGGCGCCATGCCGCCCGGCATCGATCTCGAGATCACCGAGAGCCTGCTGATGGAGGATGTCGAAGCCTCGATCCAGAAGCTGAAGGAGATCCGGAAAATCGGGCTCAGCATCGGCATCGACGATTTCGGCACCGGCTACTCCTCGCTCGCCTACCTGGCGAAGTTGCCGCTGGCGACGCTGAAGATCGACCGCGCGTTCATCATCCATCTTCTTGACGATCCGGACAGCGCGACCCTGGTGCAGACGATGATTTCCCTGGCGCATACTCTCAATCTCAAGGTGGTCGCCGAAGGCGTGGAGACCGAAGAGCAGGCCAAGATCCTGCGCCTGCTGAAATGCGACCAGATGCAGGGCTACCTGTTCAGCAAGCCGCTGCCGCTGGACGCCATGACTGCTCTGCTGCTGAAGGCGAAAAGCTAGTCTCCCGCCTCTCGCCGAGGCCGGCGTAGGGAAAGCCCTACGATTGTTGTCGAAAGTTCACGATGGTCAGGCGGTACCGCCGGAGTACCCTGTGCGTGCGGTCGCAAATCCGACTTATCCGAATATCCGGCGCGTACCGCGACAGCACAAAGGTGGCATCCATGATGCCCCGCGTCAGCGCGTTGCAGATCGGCCGCCTCAGCGTAAAGACCAAAGTTACGCTGATGGCGACATTGCTTTTTCTGATCGCGCTGCTCCTCGTCTCATCCATTCAGCTGTACTACGTCAAGTCGGAGATGAGGACGGTGCTTGCCGAGCAGCAGCACGCGCTCGTCGCCCGGGTCGCCGACGAAATTGATCAGAAGCTGCAGGCGCACCTCAAGCTCATTGAAGCAAATTCAAAAGTCCTGTCCCCGGCGCTGGTCGAAAATACCGCCGAGCTGCAGAAATGGGCGCAGGAGCGAAACGGGCTGCGCTCGCTATTCAGCGACATCTTCGTCATTTCGGCGAAAGGCGTTGTGCTGGTGGACGTGCCGGCGCGGGACCGCCGGGGAATCGACGTCTCCGATCGGGAGTATTTCAGGACCACAGTCGAGACACGCCGGCCATACATTTCCAAGCCCTACATCGGCAGGGCCAACAAGATTCCGCAGGTCTCATTTTCGGGTCCGGTGTTCGACCAGCGCGGCGCCGTGGTCGCCGTTGTAACCGGATCGCTCGATCTGTTGCAGCCGAACTTCCTCGGCAATCTCGCCGAGTCAAAAGTCGGTGAGAAGGGATTTTTCGGACTGTTCACGCGCGAACGCTTGCTCATCGTATCGCGCGATCGATCGCGCATCATGACGCAGGGACCGGCAGCGGGCGAGTCGCCGTACTTCGATCGTGCGGTGTCCGGGCAGGATGGTTCAGAAGAAGCGGTCAACAGCCGAGGATTGAACGCGATCTTCAGCTACAGCCAGTTGCAGGCAGCGCCTTGGGTACTGGTTTCTGTGCTGCCGGTCGACGAAGCGTATGCGCCCATCCGGTCTGCGCAACAGCACATCATCATTGCCACGCTGTTTCTCGGCCTTCTTATTGCTCCGCTGGTCTGGCTGGCGGTACGGCGATTTTACGATCCGCTGCGCAGAGCCTTGGGCGAACAAGAGGTCGGACTGCATCGCGCCCAGGCGCTGGCGAAGCTCAGTCACGTAATCACCGGCCCGGACGGCGAGTTCGAGAGCTGGCCGGAAACACTGCCAAGAATGATCGGCCGCCAGCCCGCGGAGATGCCGCGGAACACTCGCGAGTGGCTGGAGACCGTTCACCCCGAAGATCGCGAAAAGCTTCGTGCTACGGCGATTGCGGCGGGAAGGTCCAGTAAACGGCTCGAGGTCGAGTACCGGCTGCAGCGGGGCGACAGTTCCTGGATCCGCATCCGGCAGGTCAGCGAGCCGCTCGACAGCACACCCGGCGCGACCGGCGCGCGACGCTGGATCGGCACGATGCAGGACGTGACCGAACAACAACGGATGGTGCATGACCTGCTGGCGAGCGAGGAACGCTACCGGGTGATTTTCGAGCAGGCGGCGGTCGGCGTCGTACACAGCGCCGTCCAGGGCCGTATTCTCAACGTCAACCCCAAGTTTTGCGCGATGAGCGGCTATCCGCGCGAGGAGGCGGTGAGCATCGACATCCGCGACGTGATTCATCCTGACGACGTGGAAACCTGCTTGGAGGGACGCGCCGGGCTGCTCGCCGGGACCGGGCTGCCCTACGAGCGGGAAGCCAGGCTGATCCGCAAGGACGGAACGGAGTACTGGGCGAACATCATCACGTCGCTGGTCAAGTCAGAGCCCGGCCAGTCCGGGCACTTCGTTTCCATCGTGTACGACATCTCCGCGCGCAAGCTGGCGGAGGAAGGAATCAAGCGCCTCAACCGCGTCTACGCCGTGCTGAGCGGCATCAACGCGCTCATCGTGCGTGCCCAAGACCGCAATGAGCTGTATCGCGAGTCCTGTCGCATTGCGGTCGAGCACGGGGGGTTCGGCATGGCCTGGATCGGCGAGCTCGATCGGGCCACGCTCGACGTCACGCCCGTGGCCTGGTACGGGATGGACGAGAGCGCGGTTTCCATGAAAGCGACCGCGCGCGACGATATCCCGGCAGGGCAGGGCATGGTCGGCCGCGCGATCCGCGGCAAGGTGCCCGTGATCACCAACGACATCAACGCCGATCCCGGCGCTGGCGGGCCGCGGCGCGCCGAGGCACTGCGCAAGGGCTTCCACTCCATCATCGCCATGCCGATCATGGTGGACGACGAGGTGCGCGCGACGCTGACCTTGTTCGCCCGCGAGCGGAACTTCTTCAGCGAGGACGAACTAAAGCTCCTGACCGAGCTGGCGGGCGACATCTCGTTTGCGCTGGACCACATCGAAAAGGCGGAGAAACTCGACTACCTCGCGTACTACGATTCGCTGACGGGACTTGCCAACCGCAGCCTGTTCCAGGAAAGAGTGAGCCAATACCTGCATGCAGCGCAGCAGGTCAAGGGGAAGGTTGGACTGGTACTCGCGGACGTTGAACGCTTCAAGACGATCAACGACTCACTGGGCCGCCAGGCGGGCGATGACCTGCTCAAGCAACTCGCCGAACGGCTGGGGCGCGCTGCTCAGCCGGCCAATATCGCGCGGCTCGGCGGCGACCATTTTGCGATCGTGCTGCCGGGTGCCAGGGGACGGTCGGAAATGGCGCGCACCGTCGAAGGAATTCTGCAGGACTGCTTTGCACAGTCATTCCGCATTAACGGCACCGAGCTTCGAGTTGCGGCGAAGGCGGGAATCGCGCATTTTCCGAGCGATGGCGCCGACGTGGAGGCGCTGTTCGCCAGTGCCGAGGCGGCGCTGAAGAAAGCGCAGCAGACGGGCGAGCGCTACCTGTTCCATACGCAGGAACTGACGGCCGGGGCGGCGGGCCAGCTCGAGCTGGAAACCCGGCTGCGCCAGGCGCTGGAGAAGGGCGAGTTCGTGCTGCACTATCAGCCCAAGGTGGAGTTGCAGACGCGGCAGATCGTCGGGGTGGAGGCGCTGATCCGCTGGCAGAATCCCGAGCTCGGCCTGGTGCCGCCGCTGAAATTCATTCCGCTGATGGAAGAGACCGGGTTGATTCTCGAAGTGGGCGCCTGGGCGCTTTCCCAGGCAGTCGCCGATCACTCGCACTGGCTGGCCCAAGGGTTGTCGGCGCCGCGCATTGCGGTGAACGTGTCCGCCATTCAGTTGCGCCGGCGTGATTTCGTCGCCAGCGTCGAACGCGCCCTCAAGGGCGGCGCCACGCCGCCCGGCATCGACCTGGAAATCACCGAGAGCCTGCTGATGGAGGATGTCGATGCCAGTATCCAGAAGCTGAAGGAAATTCGGAAACTCGGGCTCAGCATTGCGATCGACGATTTTGGCACCGGCTACTCCTCGCTTGCCTACCTGGCGAAACTGCCGCTGGCAACGCTCAAGATCGACCGGGCGTTCGTCATTACCATGCTGGATGATCCGGATACTGCGACGCTGGTGCAGATGATGATTTCGCTCGCGCATGGGCTCAAGCTGATGGTGGTGGCCGAAGGCGTCGAGACCGAAGACCAGGCGAGGATCCTGCGCCTGCTGCGCTGCGACCAGATGCAGGGCTACCTCTTCAGCAAGCCGCTGCCGCTGGACGCCATGACGGCGCTGCTGCAAAAAACGAAAGTCTAGGGCTTAAGCGGAAGCGGGTGCGGGAAGCGCGCGCGGCGCGGCGGCGTGGCCGCCGATCGCCTTGCGCATCTTCTCCATCGCCTTGACTTCGATCTGCCGTACGCGCTCGGCCGAGATCTTGAACTCGGCGGCAAGGTCGTGCAGCGTCGCGGCGTCCTTCTCCTTCAGCCAGCGCGCCTCGATGATGCGGCGGCTGCGCTCATCGAGCGCCGCGAGCGCGGTCTGCACGTTCGCGGTCTTGGATGTCTCGTCCTGCTCCGCTTCCAGCACGCGCGAGGGCTCGGCATCCGGATCGGCGAGGTACTGCGCCGGCGCGTAGGCCTCTTCCTCGTCCTGGTCGGCGTCGAAGGCGATTTCCTGCCCCGAGAAGCGCCTTTCCATCTCGACCACGTCCTCGGGCTTGACCTTGAGCTCGCGCGCCACGCGCGCCACTTCGTCGCGAGTGAGGGGCGCAATGCCGCTCTTCATCGAGCGCAGGTTGAAAAAGAGCTTGCGCTGCGCCTTGGTGGTGGCCATCTTGACCAGCCGCCAGTTGCGCAGGATGTACTCGTGCATCTCGGCCCGGATCCAGTGGATGGCGAACGACACCAGGCGCACGCCGCGCTCCGGGTCGAAGCGCTTGACCGCCTTCATCAGGCCGATATTGCCTTCCTGGATCAGGTCGGCGTGCGGCAGGCCGTAGCCGAGATAGCTGCGCGCCACCGCCACCACCAGGCGCAGGTGCGACAGCACCAGTTCGCGCGCGGCGTCGAGGTCGTTCTGATTGCGGAAGCGCCGCGCGAGCGACAACTCCTGCTCGGCGCTCAGGATCGGGAAACGGCTGACCGACTGGATGTACGAATCCAGGCTCCCGGCCGAAGTCGGCACGGGAAACGATCCGGTCAGTGGCATCGAGGCTTGCAGGCTCATCTCTAGCTCCCTCTTGGCGATTTTAGCACTCGTGGTATTAGAGTGCTAAACCGCTGCAAAGTTCACATGCAGAATTATGGTTTTAATGTAAGTGTGTACTAGCACAACGTCCTACTTGGGCTCTATGGCCCGCAGGTGCCGGCTCACCGAAAGCTGCGCGCCTGCGAAGCCGAGGAGCCCCGCGAACAGGATGATGGCGATGGCGTCGCGGGACGCGAGGAACGCAAAGCGGAAGGTCGACCCGTAGGACTCGGCGAGCGGGCGTACCTCGAAATTCAGCAGCGCGAGCCCGAGCGCGACGATGGCAAGCGCGATCAGGCCGCCCGCGATGCCCTGCAGCAGCCCGAGATACTGGAACGGCCGGCGGATGAAGCTGTCGGTGGCGCCGATCAGCTTCGACACTTCGATCTCGTCGCGCTGGGTCAGGATCTGCAGCCGCACCGTGTTGAAGGTCACGGCGACCAGCCCGGCGCCGAGCAGGGCGGCGAGCAGCCACAACCCCATGCGGGCGAGTCCGGCGAGCGCGGCGAGGCGGCGTGCCCAGGCCGCGTCCGCCTGGACATAGGCCGCCCCCGGGACCTTGCGCAGGTCCGCGGCGAGGGCTTCGATGGCGCCGGGGTCGCGCGGCGTCACGACGAATGCATCGGGCAGTGGATTGCGGCCGAGCGAGGCAACCAGGTCGGGCAGGCCCTGCACCGCGGCGAGCTCCTTGAGCGCCTCCTCGCGCGGCACGAAGCGCAACTTGGCGATGCGCGCTTCGCCCTTCAGCCGCGCGCCGAGCGCATCGGCTTCGGCGCGCTTCGCCGCCGGCGCGAGGAACACCGAGATCTGCGGCTCGAACGACAACCGCGCTGCGACGGACCGCAGGCTCTCGAGCAACGCATAGCTCCCCGCCGGCAGCGACAAGGCGACGCCGATCACCAGCGCGCTCAGCAGGCCGCCCGAGCGCGCGAAGCGCGCCACCGCCTGCGCGAACGCCTGGCGATGCTGGCGCAGCCAGGTTCTCACTTCGCCCTCCCGTCTTCGAGCTGGACGGTACGCCCGCCGTAGCGCGCCACGAGCGCGTGGTCGTGCGTCGCGATCAGCGCCGTCACGCCGACGCGGTGGAATTCGACGAAGATGTCCAGGATGCGCGCGGCGGAATCGGCGTCCAGGTTCGCCGTCGGCTCGTCGGCCACCAGCAGCGCCGGCCGGTTGACCACCGCGCGCGCGATGGCTAGGCGCTGCTGCTCGCCGCCGGAGAGCTGCACCGGGTTGGCGCGCTCGCGCGTGAGCAGGCCGACCTTGTCGAGCGCCGCGCGCGCCCGGCGCGCCGCTTCCCGCGGCGCGTGCCCGGAAAAGGCGAGCGGCAGCATGACGTTGTCGTAGACGCTGCGGTCGTAGAGCAGCTTCTGGTCCTGGAATACGAGGCCGATATTGCGCCGCAGGTAGGGAATCGCACCGCGCTTGAGCGCGGCGACGTTCTGACCATTCACCACCACCGAGCCGGCGCTCGGCCGCTCGATCGCCGGGATCAGTTTCAGCACCGTGGACTTGCCGGCGCCCGAGCGCCCGGTGAGGAACACGAGCTCGCCCGCCCCGACCGTGAAGCTCACGTCCCGCAGCGCTTCCTGCCCGCCGGGATAGCGCTTGGCGACCGCGGAGAAGCTAATCAATCATCGCCTCCGCGAATTCGCGCGCGACGAACGGCCGCAGGTCATCGATGCCTTCGCCGATGCCGACGAACAGGACTGGAACCGGCCTTTCCTTGGCGATGGCGCAAATCACGCCGCCTTTCGCCGTGCCATCCAGCTTCGTGATCACCAGGCCGGTCAGCCTCAGCGCGTCGTCGAACGCCTTGACCTGCGCGAGCGCGTTCTGACCGGTATTGGCATCGAGCACCAGCAGCACCTCGTGCGGCGCGCCGGCCTGGGCGCGGGCGGCGACGCGCTTCACCTTGCGGATCTCCTCCATCAGGTGGAGCTGGGTCGGCAGGCGCCCGGCGGTGTCGGCGATCACCACGTCGATACCGCGCGCGCGCGCCGCGCCCAGCGCGTCGAATACCACCGCCCCCGCATCGCCCGAGGCCTGCGCGATCACCGGGATGTTATTGCGCTCGCCCCAGACGACGAGCTGCTCGCGCGCCGCGGCGCGGAACGTGTCGCCGGCCGCGAGCAGCACGCTCGCGCCCTGCGCCTGCAGCCACTTGGCGAGCTTGCCGATCGAGGTGGTCTTGCCGGAGCCATTGACCCCCGCGACCATGATGACGAGGGGCTGGTGTTGCTTGACGTGAAGTTTTCCTTCCAGCGGAAAAAGCAGCGTCGCGATCGAATCGCGCAGCGCCACCTTGAGCGCCGCGCCGTCGGCGAAGCGCTGCGCGCGCAGCGGCGCAAGCAGCGCCGCGGTCGCGCTGACACCGCAGTCGGCCTCGAGCAGCAGGCGCTCGAGCTCGCCGAACAGCGCCGCGTCGACCGCGCGGCGCGCGAGCAGATCGTTGAGGGGCGAGTGCAGCACCTCCCGCGTGCGCGCGAGGCCTGCCTTGAGGCGCGCGGCCCACGAGAGCGTTACCATGGATCGGTGCATTCTAACAAAGGCCATCCAGGCAAAATCCGCATCATCGGCGGCGAATGGCGCGGCCGGCGCATCGCCGTCAGCGCCCGTCCCGACCTGCGGCCGACGCCCGACCGTGTGCGCGAGACGCTGTTCAATTGGCTCGGCCAGCGCCTGGACGGGCTCACCTGCCTCGATCTGTTCGCCGGCAGCGGCGCGCTCGGCTTCGAGGCCGCCTCGCGCGGCGCCGCCCGCGTGGTGATGGTGGAACAGGACCGGCAGGCCTTTGCGCAATTGCGCCAGACCCTGCAAATGCTGGGCCCCAAAAACATCGAACTGGTCGCGGGCGAAGCCCTGGCCTACGTCGGCCGCGCCGGCGAGCGCTTCGACGTGGTTTTCCTCGATCCGCCCTTCAGGCAGAATGCGCCTGCGGCGCTGCTCGCGCACCTGCCGGCGCGGCTTGCCGAAGGCGCGCGGGTCTACCTGGAAGCCGGCGCGCCGCTCGATGCGCCGGGGCCGTGGCGCGAGTTGCGGCGCGCGCGCGCCGGACAAGTAAGCTACCAGCTGCTCGAATGGAGAGCCGATGATCAGGGCCGTCTACCCGGGAACGTTTGATCCGCTGACGCGCGGCCATGAGGACCTGGTGCGCCGCGCCGCTGCGCTGTTCGATACGCTGATTCTCGCCGTGGCGGACAGCCGCGCCAAGCGCACCTTCTTCACGCTCGACGAGCGCGTCGAGATGGCGCGCGAAGCGCTCGGCGGGCTGAAGAACGTGCAAGTGGTCGGCTTCAGCGGCCTGCTGATCGATTTCATCCGCCAGCACGGCGCGCGCGTGGTGCTGCGCGGCCTGCGCGCGGTGTCGGACTTCGAGTACGAGTTCCAGCTTGCCGGCATGAATCGCAGCCTCTATCCCGACTTCGAGACCATGTTCCTCACGCCCTCCGAGCAGCACATGTTCATCTCGGCGACGCTGGTGCGCGAGATCGCATCGCTCGGCGGCGATGTCTCCAAGTTCGTCGACCCGCGCGTGGCGGCGCGCCTCAAGCAGAAGGTCGGCGCTATTGCTGGCAGCGGGGGCAGTAAAAAGTAGAGCGTTGTCCCTGCACCAGGCGCCGCACCGGCGTGCGGCAGCGTCGGCAGGCTTTGCCTTCGCGAGCGTAGACCCAGTAACGGTTCTGGAAGTAGCCCGAGCGTCCATTGACGGAGAAATCGCGCAGGCTCGAGCCGCCGGCACGGATAGCGAGGCTCAGCGTACGTTTGATCGCGCCCACGAGTTTCTTGCAGTCCATCAAAGATAGTTTTTTCGCCGCCTTGCGCGGATCGATTCCGGCCCGGAACAGGCTTTCGCTGGCGTAGATGTTGCCCACGCCGACGATGCGCTGCGCGTCCATCAGGAACTGCTTGATCGCAGCGCGGTGCGCGCGCGTCATCGAGTGCAGGCGCGCCGGATCGAGCGCGCGCGACAGCGGCTCGATGCCGAGGTGCGCGAGCAGCGGGTGCGCCTCGGGCGCGGCCGCCGTCCAGAGTACGGCGCCGAAGCGCCGCGGATCGTGCAGGCGCAGCAGCCGGTCGCCGAGAAGGAGATCGAAGTGGTCGTGCTTCTTCGCCGGCGTGCCCGCCGGCAGCACGCGCAGGCTGCCGGACATGCCGAGGTGCAGGATCAGGTGGCCAGCGCCGCAATCGACCAGCAGGTATTTGCCGCGGCGCCTGACGGATTTGACCGTGTGCCCGGCGAGACCCCGCACCGCGCGCGGCACCGGCCAGCGCAGGCGCGGCTCGCGCACGGTCACGCCGGAAATTACGCGCCCGGTAATGCGTGGCGCGAGGCCGCGCCGCGTCACCTCGACTTCGGGGAGTTCGGGCATGGAATGGTGCCTTGTGCGGGGCACCAAATATACCTAAGATCGGTCGAATCCAGATGACAAAAACTCTCTCGTTCCTATTCGCATTCGCGCTCGCCGGCGCCGCGGGCCACGCAGTCGCACAGGCCGAACCGAAGGAGCTCAACGAGCCGACGCTCTACGAGCTGCTGCTGGGCGAAATCGCCATGCAGCGCGGCGACTACGCGCTGGCAGCCAAGACCTACCTCAATCTCGCGCGCCGGCTGAATGACGCGCGCATCGCGCGGCGCGCGGTGGAGGTGGCGCTCAAGGGCAACCAGCCCGAGATCGCACTGGAAGCGGCGCAACTCTGGCTGAAGAGCGAGCCCGATTCGCCGCAGGCGCTGGAGATGGTGGCGCGCATGCTGGTCACCGCGCAGCGCGTGGACGACGCCGAACCCTATTTCGAGAAGCTGTTCGCGCTGCCCGCGGCGTCGCCCGAAAACGGCTTCCTGCAGATCAACCGGCTGCTCGGCGCCAATCCCGACAAGAAAGCCAACCTGCACATGGTGCGCCGGCTGGCGCAACGCTACCCGAAGCTCGCGCAGGCGCACTTCGCCGTGGCGCAGGCCGCGGCGATCGCCGGCGACGACGCCGCGGCGATCGCGGCGGCGCGCCAGGCGCAGGCCTTGCGCCCCGACTGGGATGCGGCCGTCCTGATCGAAGTGCAGTTGCTGCAGAAGCGTTCGATGCCCGAGGCCGCCGCGCGGCTGGGCGAGTTCGTCGGCAGGAATCCGGCGGCGCGCGATGCGCGACTTGCCTACGCGCGGCTGCTGACGCTCGACAAGCGCTACGCGGAAGCGCGCGCCCAGTTCGAAGCGCTGCTGGCGGCCAATCCCGGCAACACCGACGTCGTCTACTCGGTCGGGCTGGTCGCTTTCCAGCTCAAGGACTACACCGCGGCCGAGGACTACATGAAGCGGCTGCTCAGCACGAATTTCCGCGATCCGGACGGCGTGCGCTACATCCTCGGCCAGGTGGCCGAAGAGCAGAAGCGCTGGCCGGACGCGGTGCGCTGGTACGAGCAGATCAAGGACGGCGACCAGGCCATGCCGGCGCGGCTGCGCACCGCCAACGCCATCGCCAAGCAGGGCCGCCTCGACGAGGCGCGTGCGCTCCTGCGCGAGGTGGCGAAGGAAAATCCCGACCAGCTGGCGCAGATCACGGTGGCCGAAGCGCAGCTGCTGCGCGACGCCAACCTGAACCGCGACGCTTTCGACATGCTGGACGAGGCGCTGCGCCGCGAGCCCGAGCAGCCCGAGCTGCTCTACGACTACGCCCTCACGGCCGAAAAGCTCGAGCGCTTCGACCTGCTCGAGCAGAACCTGCGCAAGCTGATCGTGGTGCGCCCGGACCACGCACACGCGTACAACGCCCTCGGCTATTCCTTCGCCGACCGCAACATACGACTGGCGGAAGCGCGCAAGCTGATCGAGAAGGCGCTCGAGATCACGCCGGATGACTTTTTCATCATCGACAGCCTCGGCTGGGTGCAGTACCGCGAGGGCAAGCTCAAGGATGCCGCGGCGACCTTGCGCCGCGCCTACGGCGGGCGGCCCGACGCCGAGATCGGTGCGCACCTCGGCGAGGTGCTGTGGGCGCTCGGCGAGCGCGACGAGGCGAAGCGCGTCTGGCAGGAAGCGCTGCAGGCCGGGCCCGATAACGAGACGCTGCAGAAGACGATCAAGCGCTTCCAGCCGTGACCCGCGCCGCCTGCGCGTGCCTCGCGCTGCTGGCCGCCGCTTGCGCTTCGTTCGAGCTGCAGCCCGACCTCAGCCAGCTCGAATTCGAGTTAAACGGCCGTCTCGCCGCCAACTCGCGCGACGACGCCTTCACCGGCAACCTGAATTGGCGGCACGCGCGCGCCGGCGACGAGCTGGTGATTCGCACGCCGCTCGGCCAGGGCGTGGCGCGCCTGGCGCGCCAGGGTGACGCGGTCGAGCTCGCCACCGCCGAAGGGCGCGTCTATCGCGCCACCGACGCCGAAGCACTCACCGAGCGGGTCCTCGGCTTCCGCCTGCCGCTCGAAGGCCTCGCCGACTGGGTGCGCGGGCGGCCCGCGCCGGCGCTGGAAGCGCGCGGCTGGAAAATCGAATACCAGGAGTACGACGCCGAGCGCCGGCCGATCCGCATGCGGCTGACCTATCCGGGGATCGAGCTGCGGCTTGCGGTGTCCGAATGGAAATAACGTTCTACCTGGCGCCGGCCAAGCTCAATCTCTTCCTGCACGTGCTGGGGCGGCGTGCCGACGGTTACCACGAGTTGCAGACCGTGTTCCGCCTCATCGACCGGGCCGACCGCGTCGGTGTCGCCGTTCGCGACGACGGTGAGATCCGGTTTTCGGGTCTTTTTGCCGATGATAATTTGTGCGTCAGGGCGGCAAAGCTGTTGCAGAAAAAAACGAGCACCAGAAAAGGCTGCGAGATTGCGCTCGAGAAAAACCTGCCGATCGGCGGCGGCCTGGGCGGCGGCTCCTCCGACGCGGCCACCGTGCTGCTGGCGCTCAATCGCCTGTGGGGACTCGACCTCAGACGCCAGGAATTGCAGGAGATCGGCCTCGAGCTGGGCGCTGACGTGCCTTTTTTTCTCTTCGGCCGCAACGCCTTGGGCGAGGGCGTCGGCGAGAGACTGCAGGCGCTCGTGTTGCCGCCGGCCTGGTACTTCGTCCTCACGCCGCAAGTATCGGTTTCCACGAGGGAAACTTTCGCGCATGCGTTGACTTCCGAGGGGAAACGACTCAAAATACCGCCCTTTTTTCCGGGGCTTGGAAAAAACGATCTCGAGCCGGTCGTAACGGGCCGGTACCCCGAGGTGGCGGCGTACCTGGCGTGGCTGAAAGGCCGTTGTCCGCAGGCGCGCATGACAGGTTCCGGGGCCGGCGTCTTCGCCGAAGTGCAGACGGAAAGCGAAGCGCGGGCTCTTGAGGTGCAGTTACCGGAGACGATGCGCGGGTTCGTGGCGAAGGGCCTCGAGCAGCACCCGCTCCACGACTGGGCGAATTAAAGCTTTACTGGGGAGTCGCCAAGCTGGTTAAGGCACCGGATTTTGATTCCGGCATTCGAGGGTTCGAATCCTTCCTCCCCAGCCAACGATACGGTGAACGCATGACGAACGCGCCGCTCGACCGGCTGATGGTGTTCACGGGCAACGCCACCCCGCGCCTCGCACAGGAGGTGGCGAAGCACTTGAACCTGTCGCTCGGCCGCGCCATCGTCGGCAAGTTCTCCGACGGCGAGGTGATGGTCGAACTGCTCGAGAACGTACGCGGCAAGGACGTATTCGTGCTGCAATCGACCTGCGCGCCGACCAACGACAATTTGATGGAGCTGCTGGTGATGGTGGACGCGCTCAAGCGCTCCTCGGCGGCGCGCGTCACGGCGGCGATCCCGTACTTCGGCTACGCGCGCCAGGATCGGCGGCCGCGCTCCGCGCGCGTCGCCATCAGCGCCAAGGTGGTGGCCAACATGCTCACCTCGGTGGGCGTGGCGCGCGTGCTGACCATGGACCTGCACGCCGACCAGATCCAGGGCTTCTTCGACCTGCCGGTGGACAACATCTACGCCGCGCCGGTGCTGCTGGGCGACGTGTGGAAGCAGCGCTACGAGGACCTGATCGTGGTCTCGCCCGACGTCGGCGGCGTGGTGCGCGCGCGAGCGCTCGCTAAGCGCATGGAGTCCGACCTGGCGATCATCGACAAGCGCCGGCCGAAGGCCAATGTCTCGGAGGTGATGAACGTCATCGGCGAAGTGAAGGGCCGCACCTGCGTCATCATGGACGACATGGTCGACACGGCGGGCACGCTGGTGAAGGCGGCCCAGGTGCTGAAGGAAGAGGGCGCGAACAAGGTGGTGGCATACTGCACGCACGCGGTGCTCTCCGGCGAGGCGGTCAAGCGCATCGCCGCCTCGGACATGGACGAGCTGGTGGTGACCGATACCATCCCGCTGCGCGAAGATGCGCGCGCCTGCAAGAAAATCCGGCAGTTGACGGTGGCCGGATTGATCGCGGAAACGATTTTGCGGATCTACACCGAGGAATCGGTGAGCTTCCTGTTTTCCGAATGAGCATCTCCCCGATTTTCTAACCCCTCCGGTTTCTGGTCGCGGGACCGGAGGTTTTGACGAAGGAGTCACGCAATGGCAATCGAAATCAGCGCGCACAAGCGCGCCGCGCAAGGTACGGGTGCGAGCCGCCGCCTGCGCCGCATGGGCCGCGTGCCCGGCATCCTCTACGGCGGCGAGCAGGGCCCGGTCAACATCGAGCTCGACCACCAGGCGTTGATGCTCAATCTGCGCAGCGAGAAATTCCACGCCTCGATCCTGACGCTCGACCTCGGCGGCGCGAAGGAGCAGGTGCTGCTGCGCGCGGTGAACATGCATCCGTTCAAGCCGCAGGTGCAGCACATCGACTTCCAGCGCGTGCAGAAGAACAAGAAGATCCACATGAAAGTGCCGCTACACTTCGTCAAGGCGGAGGAGTCGCCCGGCGTCAAGGAGCAGGGCGGCGTGGTCAATCACGTGCTGAACGAGCTGCACATCATTTGCCTGCCGGATGACCTGCCGGAGTACATCGAGGTCGACCTTTCCACTCTCGCGGTCGGCAACTCGGTGCACGCGCGCCAGATGGGCCTGCCCAAGGGCGTGGAGTTCGCTCTGCACAAGGACGAGAACCCGGTGGTGGCGACTGTGGTCGTGCCGGCGCTGATCAGCGAGGAGGAAGAGGCCGCAGCTGCCGCTGCCGCGGTGGCACCGTCGGAGATTCCGACCACCGAGCAGGCCGCACCGCTGAAGGAGGGCGAGGCACCCGCCGAGGGCGAAAAGGGGGAAAAGGGCGCCAAGGGCGGCGACAAGGGAGGCGACAAGGGCG
>DASWEU010000096.1:0-2230 GCA_036394595.1 Burkholderiales bacterium
GGCGGGCGCGTCTGCTCCATCTACGTGCCGACGCCGCGCAGCGAAAGCGACACGCAGACCTTCATCACGCTCGGCCACGAGCTGATGCACTGCTTCGACGGCAACTGGCACGACAAGTGGGGCCGCATGAACCCGCAGGAAGGCCAGGCCGCCGCCGGTGGCTCGCGCCGGCAGTAACATGCGGCGGGCGTGCTCGCCCGACTTCAAGCTTGGGCAAAGGAGCTCAAGGCTCAGCTCCTGACCCTGTGGTTCTGCCGCTCCCATCCGGCCACGCCGTGGCACGCGAAGGCGCTCGCGGCGCTGGTCGTGGCCTACGCGTTCAGTCCGATCGACCTCATCCCGGACTTCATCCCGGTGCTGGGCTACCTCGACGACCTGATCATCGTGCCGCTGGGCATTTACCTCACCCTGCGCCTGATCCCATCCGAAGTCGTCGTCGAGGCGCGCAGTCAGGCTGATGCGTGGATCGCTGCGCATAAAGATCGGCCCAGAAATTACGCTGCGGCAGTCGCGGTCGTCGCGATCTGGATCGCGGTCGCGTACTCGCTATGGACGTTATGGCGCGCGCACTCGCTCTCTTCCTGAGCCTTTGCAGCGGTCTTGCCGGGGCGGCGCCGAACGAGATCAAGGTGTTCACCGACGAGCTGGCGGCTTACCACGCGTACACGCTCGAAACGCATGTCAACAAGGCGCACAGCGGTCCGCTACGCGTGATGCCCGAGTACTCCTACGGCATCTGGCACGATTGGGAATTCAGCCTGCAGCTGCCGGTGGCCTTCGGCTCTCACGCCACCAACAGCGAAGGCTATCGGGCCGAGCTGCAGTATGTCGCCCCGCACGACGAGGAATGGGGCTTCTACTGGGGCCTGAACGTGGAGCTGGCGCGCGACTACCGCGTGGGCGAGCCGCACTTCTGGAACGTGGAATTCATTCCGATCCTCGGGCTGCGCGTCGAGCGCTGGCATTTCGTGGCGAATCCAGGATTTGCGCGGGCGCTCTCCGGCCAAGAGCACCGCGCGAGCGCCACGCCTGCCGCGAAGCTCGCCTACCGCGCATATGGCCGCAACGATTTCGGACTGGAGTACTACGTGGCCGAGCAGAGCCGCATGCTCTACCTCGCCTGGGACGGCAAGATCGGCAAATCGGACATCAACGTCGGCGTGGGGCGCGGCGCGATGCCGGCCGCGGACCGCTGGGTGATCAAGGCGATCTACGAAGTGGCGTTCTGAAAATAAAAGAGGGCACGGCCGCTAGCCGTGCCCTCTGGTGCTGCCCCACTTAGCGATCAGACGGAGACGACACGTTGTTTGGCCCCGAGGGGCTTGTAACAGCGGGATGGCCCCGCGTCTGCCGTGTGTAGGAGCTGCGCTACACAACGTAGCAAGTTTGCTACCGCTTGGCCGCCGGGGCAATGGTGCTGCCTAGTCCGGTAGGGCTATAGGCAAACATCCAATTCGCGTAATGTTCGGCGCCCTCGAAGGCCTGGTCCTTGGGGCTGAAGTTGGCTGATTTGATGGGGGTTTGTTCCGAGCGGCTGTAGACCCCCATGAAACCGCCGCCGCCCGGCACTTCGACCAGGCCCCAGTCGGTGCTGCCGGTCATCGGGTCGCGGAACAGCTTGCGCAGGTGGTGCTGGGGCACTGGCAGGCGCTTGTCCTCGAGCAACTCGTTCAGCGTCTTCGGATAGACCTTGTTCCCCGCGCTCTTGTTGTAATAGCCGGCAATGGCGTCCCGGAATTGGTTGCCGATGAAGAGCAGCTCGCGCTCCTTTTCGCGCTGGGCGGCCTGCGAGTAGAGCTGGCCGAAGGCCGCGAGGCCAGTACCCATGACCGCCACGATGAGCAGCATGCCGATGTAGGTGAAGCCGCGCTGCAGATAAGCAGGCACCGACCGGTTGGCTGTCCGCACATGCTGGATCTTGCTGCCGGGCCGGCGCACGAGGCGTACGCGGCTGTCGGAGGGGCGTGCCTGACCGCGGGCAAAGAACCCGGGGTTGGAGATCAGGCTGCGATCGCGCAGGTCAGTACCGCTCATAGCCTTTCGCACCGCTCTTCACGTCGTAGACGTTGCCTTTGCGCGTGTCCTGCGGCGGCACCGGCACCCAGGTCGAAGCGCTCTGCGTCATCGGATCCTTCGGTATGGTGCGCAGGTAGCGCTTGGCGACCAGCTCGTCGAGCGAGCCCGGATAGCGGCCGGCATCGGCGTAGTGCTTGTCGAGCGCGTCGCGCAT
>DASWEU010000097.1:0-4035 GCA_036394595.1 Burkholderiales bacterium
CGAGCCGCCCACCAGTCCCGCCGCCGCCGCGAGGCGGATCGTCTCGGCGCAGGCCTTCGGTGCGTCGCCGAAACCCTTTTCCAAGTCGGCCGACACCGGCAGGTCCACCGCCAAACAGATGGCGCGCGCCTGCGCCAGGCACTCCTCGCGCGTCACGCGGCCGTCGCGCCGCCCCAGGGTGCCGGCGGAGGCGCCGCTCGAGGTGGCGAGCGCCGGGTAGCCGAGCGCCGCGAGCAGGCGCGCCGAGCCTGCGTCCCAGGCATTGGCGATGAGAAAGGCGCGCGGACCTTGGTGCAGCGCGCGGAAGCGTTCGGCTTTTTCTCTCTGGTCCATGGTCACACCGGCGGCGGATTGCGCTCGGCGAAGGTGCCGCGCTGGTGCCAGTACGGATACGGCAGCGGCACGGCGCTCGCGGCGTCGAGCTTCGCCACCTGGGCGGCGCCGAGCTTCCAGCCGACCGCGCCGAGGTTGTCGCGCAGTTGCTGCTCGTTGCGCGCGCCAACGATGAGACTCGCCACCGTCGGCCGGCCGAGCAGCCAGTTGAGCGCGACCTGGGGAATGGTCTTGCCGGCTTCCTTCGCCACTTCGTCGAGCGCGTCGATCACCCGGAACAACTGTTCCTGCGGCACCTGCGGGCCCTTGTCGGCGGCGAGCTTGCTCTGCAGGCGGCTCACCTCGGGCAGCTTGTGCCCGCGGCGGATCTTGCCGGTGAGCCGGCCCCAGCCGAGCGGGCTCCACACCACCGCCGACACCTTCTGGTCGAGGCCGAGCGGCATCAGCTCCCATTCGTAGTCGCGCCCGACGAGCGAGTAGTAGGCCTGGTGGGCGACGTAGCGCACGCGCCCGTGTCGGTCCGATTCGGCAAGCGACTTCATCAGGTGCCAGCCGGAGAAATTGGAGCAACCGATGTAGCGGATCTTGCCGGCACGCACCAGGTCGTCGAGCGTGGCGAGCGCCTCCTCCACCGGCGTCAGCGCATCGAAAGCGTGCAGCTGGTAGAGATCGATCCAGTCGGTGCCGAGGCGTCGCAGGCTGGCGTCCACCGCGCGACGCAAGTGGTGACGCGAGGAGCCGCCGTCGTTGGGGCCGGGCCCGCGCATGAAGGTGCCCTTGGTGGAAATGATCACCTGCTCGCGCCTGCCCTTGATCGCCTGGCCGAGGATCTCCTCGGCCATGCCGTTGGAGTAGCCGTCGGCCGAGTCGAACATGGTCACGCCGGCCTCGAGGCAGACATCCACCAGGCGTCGCGCCTCGGCGACGTCGCTCGCGCCCCAGGCCTTGAAGAACTCGTTGCCGCCGCCGAAGGTGCCGGTGCCGAGGGTGAGGACCGGGACGCGGAATCCCGAGGCGCCAAGCTGCCGGTATTCCATCGTCACTCCAGCCTGATGTCGTTGTCGCGCACCACCTTGCCCCAGCGCGCGATGGCGTCGACGATCCACTTCTGCGTCGCCTCGGGGCTCAGGGCGACCACTTCCATGCCGAGCGTGTCGGTAAGCGTCTTGTTGACGTCGGGCAGCTTGATGGCCCTGTTCAGCTCAGCCACCAGCTTGTCGATGATCGGCCTGGGCGTCCCTGCCGGCGCGAGGATCCCCCACCACGCATGCGCCGAAACATCGACGCCGAGTTCCTTCAGCGTCGGCACTTCCGGCATGGTGTGCGAGCGCACGTCGCCGGTAAGCGCCAGCGCCCGCATCTTGCCGTTGCGCACGTGCTGCGCCTGCGCCGCGGTCGAGGCCATGGCGAGGTCCACCTGCCCGCCCATCAGGTCGATCGAGAGCGGTCCGCCGCCCTTGTAGGGAATCGGCACCAGGCGGATGCCCGCGGCCTGGTTGAGCACGATGGTGGTGAGGTGGGCGAGCGAGCCGTTGCCGACGTTGCCCATCGACACGGTGTCGGGCTTCGCCTTTGCCGCGGCCAGCACGTCGGCGAAGGTCTTGTAGGGCTTCATCATCCCGGTGGTAATCGCCATCGGCGCATAGCCGACCAGCATGACCGGCGCGAAATCCTTCACCGGGTCGAATGGCAGCCTGGGATTGAGCGCCTGGTGCACCGAGTGCGTGTCGAAGATGAAGACGAAGGTGTAGCCGTCGGGCGCGCTCTTCGCCACGTAGTCGGTGCCGATGATGCCCGAGGCGCCGGTGCGGTTCTCGACGATGAACTGGACCTTGAGCGACTCGGAGAGCTTGGCCGCGAAAATCCGCGCCAGCGGATCGACCGAGCCGCCCGGCGGATAGGGCGAGACGAACTTGACGACCTTGGTGGGCCAGTCCTGCGCAAAAGCATTGGCTGTTAATAAATAAATGATGGTTGAAAAAAAAATTCTAAAAGCCCACATTCCGCCCTCCTTTGAGCTTCAGCATTTCCCGCGCTTCGTTGGGCGTCGCGATGGACAGGCCGAGCTCTTCCAGGATGCGCCGCGCTTTCGTCACCTGCTCGGCGTTGGATTTGGCGAGCTGGCCGCGCCCGAGCCACAGGCTGTCCTCCAGCCCGACGCGCACGTTGCCGCCCATCACCGCGCTCATCGCGGCGATGAACATCTGGTTGCGCCCGGCGCCCAGCACCGACCAATGGTAGGCATCGCCAAACAGGCGATCCGCCGTTCGCTTCATATGCATCACATCCTCGGGATGCGGGCCGATGCCGCCGCGGATGCCAAACACCGACTGGATGAAGAGCGGCGGCTTGATCAGGCGCCGCTCAAGGAAGTGCGCGCAGGTGTACAGGTGGCCGATGTCGTAGCACTCCACCTCGAAGCGCGTGTCATTTTCCCTGCATGTTTCCAGAATATTTTTGATGTCTCGGAACGTATTTTTGAAAATCCGTTCATCCGAATCCGCCAGGTAGGGCTGCTCCCAGGCGTGCTTGAACTCCGGGTAGCGGCCGAGCATTTCGTAGAGGCCGAAATTCATCGAGCCCATGTTGAGCGAGGCCACCTCCGGCTTGAGCTCGGCCGCCGGTCGCAGGCGCTCGTCCACCGTCATGGTGGGCGCGCCGCCGGTGGTGAGGTTGATCACGACGTCGCTCGCCGCCTTGATCTTGGGCAGGAACTGCTTGAACACCGCCGGGTCCTGCGTCGGGCTGCCGTCCCTGCTGTTGCGCGCGTGCAGGTGGACGATCGCCGCGCCGGCCTGCGCCGCGCCGATCGCCGCCTCGGCGATCTCGTCGGGCGAGATCGGCAGGTACGGCGACATGGTCGGCGTGTGGATCGCGCCGGTGACGGCGCAAGTGATGATGACCTTGCCTTGCGCTGCTGCCATTTCTCCTCCTCGAAAATCTAGACCAGGTACCGCGCGCCGCCGCAGACCGAGATGGCCTGGCCCGAGATGTGCCGGCCGGCGTCGGAAACGAGGAACAGGGCGGTGTCGGCGATCTCCTGCGCGGACACGGTGGTTTTCAGGCTGATGCCTTCCACCATCCGATTGCGGATTTCCTCTTTGGTGACCCCAAGGCTCCTTGCTTTTGATTCCATGATGCGCTCGACCCGCTCACCTTCCACGATGCCGGGCTGGATGCAGTTGCAGCGCACGCCGTCGGGCCCCGCCTCCGCCGCCACGCTCTGCGTGAAGCCAACCACCGCCCACTTGGCCGCCGAGTAGGGCGTGCGCAGCGCGAAGCCGAAACGGCCGGCGATGGACGAAAGATTGACGATGCTGCCGCCGCCGGCCTGCTTCAGCAGCGGCACCGCCTTGCGCGTGCAATAGAACATGCCATTGAGGTCGACGGCGATGCAGCGGTCCCAGTCCTCGGGCCGGATGTCCTCGACTTTGGCGGTCGGGCCGGCAATGCCGGCGTTATTGATCAATATGTCCAGTCCACCAAGGTTTTTCTTCGCGTCCTCGAATAAGCGTTCGACTTCGGCAACATTCGCTACATCCGCCTTCAATCGAAAAATCTCTTTAGGAAGAGACGAAAGGGCCTTTTCATCCACGTCGCACACTTGAACGCGCGCACCGTTTTGGGCCAGCGTTTCGGCGATGGCGCGCCCGATGCCCGCGGCGCCGGCGGTGACCAGAGCGCGCTTTCCCTTGAGGCTCA
>DASWEU010000098.1:0-25821 GCA_036394595.1 Burkholderiales bacterium
TAGCCGATCGAGAGCAGGATCGGCTTGTCCTCGCGCCGCGCGCGCCCCAGCGCCTCGGCGCCCCAGGGATACCAGTCGACCGGGTTGGCTGCGTGCTGCTGGAGGTAGGGCGAAGTCTCCTGCGCCAGGCGGTTAGTCACCCGCCATTATCAGCGCACGGGCCGCGTGAAAGGGAAGACCTTGGTGAGACCGAGAATGTCCGTGATCAGCAGGACGATGAATACGATCAGCAGCAGTCCGAGCACCGCGCCGACGCCGTCGCCACCCGCGGGCAAGTTGTCGATCTTGCCGGCGAGGCTCGCCACCTCGGCGTCCGACAGCGCGTCGACGCGCGACTTGACGTCCTGGGGCGAGACGCCCAGCGCTTCGATCTGGCGCGCCACGTCGGCGCGCTCGAGGAACTGCGCGACGCGCTCGCGGCTGCCCGCGGCAGAAACGCTGACGGTGCTCACCAGGCCCGCTTGCGCCGGCACGGCAACGATCAGCAGGCACGCAATCAGGCGGCGGAAAAGTGTCTTCATGGGTTTCTCCTTTTTCGGACTGCGCTACGCTGCACCGGTCACCGTTTCATCGGTTTCGTGAACGGAAAAACCTTGGTGAGCCCGAGAATGTCGGTGATCAACAGCACCAGGAAAACCACCAGGGCGATCCAGAGCACCGCGCCCACGGCATCGCCACCAGCGGGCAGGCTGTCGATCTTGCCGGCGAGGCTCGCCACCTCGGCATCCGACAGCGAGGCCACGCGGGCCTTGACGTCCTGGGGCGACACGCCCAGCGATTCCATCTGCAGTTGCACGTCGGCGCGCTCGAGGAAGGCAACGACGCGCTCGCGGCTGCCGGCGACGTTGACGCTTTCGGTGCCGATCAGGCTGGCCTGCGCCGGGACGGAGACCATCAACAGGCAGGCAATCAGGCGGCGGAAAAGAGCGATCATGCGATTCTCCTTTTCGGGGAAATACGACAATGCAAAGCTTAGCATCAGGCGTATTACATTTCTGGTTCGGCGAGGGTGCCGAGCATGGCAAAAGTCACCAGCGCTGGTTCGTGAAAAATGACGCGTTCGATGCCGAGATTCGCTCGCGCTTCGAGCGATTGCACGACACGCTGTCGTCGAATCGTGACTGGCTCGACGACGCCCCCGCCTGTCTGGCGAGAATCATTGTGTTGGACCAGTTTCCGCGCAATATGTTTCGCGGCACGGCGCGCGCCTTCGCCAGCGACGCGCTCGCGCTTGAAGCAGCGAGCGTGGCTGTTGAGCGCGCCTGGGATCGCGGCATGCTCCCGGTGGAACAGCTCTTCGTCTATCTGCCCTTCGAGCACAGCGAAAATCTTGCCGACCAGGACCGCGCCTGCGAGCTGATGAAGGACTTCGATGCCGGCCAGCGCGACTACGCCGAGCGCCACCGCGGCATCATCCGGCGCTTCGGCCGCTTTCCCCACCGCAACGCGCTCCTCGGCCGCGCCAGCTCGCCGGAGGAAATCGAATTCCTCAAAACCCCGGGATCAGGATTCTGAGTCGGTGATCGCGCCCAGCGAGGCACTGCTCACCAAGCGCATGTACTTCGCCATCAGGCCCGTGGTGTAGCGCGGCTTCGGCGCGCGCCATTTTTTCCGGCGCGCGGCGAGCTCCTTGGCCGGCACGTTGAGCTGGATGACGAGCTTCTTGGCGTCGATGGTGATCGAGTCGCCGTTCTTCACCAGCGCGATGGTGCCGCCGGCGTAAGCCTCGGGCGCGACGTGCCCCACCACCATGCCCCAGGTGCCGCCGGAAAAGCGGCCGTCGGTCAGCAGCCCCACCGATTCGCCGAGGCCCTGGCCGATCAGCGCGGAGGTCGGCGCGAGCATCTCCTGCATGCCGGGCCCGCCTTTCGGCCCTTCGTAGCGAATGACGATGACGTCGCCCGCCTTGATTCTCTTCGCCATGATCGCGTCCATGCACTGGTTCTCGGAATCGAACACGCGCGCCGGTCCGGTGATCACCGGGTTCTTCAGCCCGGTGATCTTCGCCACGCAGCCCTCGGGCGCGAGGTTGCCGCGCAGGATGGCGAGGTGGCCCTGCTTGTACATCGGGTTCGACCAGGGCCGGATCACGTCCTGGTCCTTGCGCGGCTCGGCAGGAATGCTCGCCAGCATTTCGGCCATGGTCTTGCCGTGGATGGTCATGCACTCGCCGTGCAGCACGCCGTTCTCGAGCAGGATCTTCAGCACCTGCGGCACGCCGCCGGCGCGGTGGAAATCCACCGCCACGTATTTGCCCGAGGGCTTGAGGTTGCACAGCACCGGCACCTTGCGCCGCACGCGCTCGAAGTCGTCGATGTTCCACTTCACCCCGGCCGCCGAAGCGATGGCGAGATAGTGCAGCACCGCGTTGGTCGAGCCGCCGGTCGCCATCACCAGCGCGATGGCGTTCTCGATCGACTTGCGCGTGATGATGTCGCGCGGCTTCAGGTTCCGGCGGATTGCCGCCACCAGCACGCGCGCCGACTCGGCGGCGGAATCGGCCTTCTCGGCGTCGGGCGCCGCCATCTGCGAGGAGCCGAGCAGGCTCATGCCGAGCGCCTCGAACGAGGAGCTCATGGTGTTGGCGGTGTACATGCCGCCGCAGGCGCCCACCGACGGACAGGCGTTCTTCTCGATGCCGATGAAGTCGGCCTCGCTCATCTTGCCGGCGCTATAGGCGCCCACCGCCTCGAAGGCCGAGACGATGGTGAGGTCGACGCCCTTCCACTTGCCCGGCTTGATGGTGCCGCCGTAGACGTAGATGCCGGGCACGTTCATGCGCGCGAGCGCCATCACGCCGCCGGGCATGTTCTTGTCGCAGCCGCCCACCACCAGCGCGCCGTCCATCGCCTGGCCGTTGACCGAGGTCTCGATGGCGTCCGCGATCACCTCGCGCGACACCAGCGAATACTTCATCGCCTCGGTGCCCATGCCGATCCCGTCGGTGACGGTGGGCACGCCGAATACCTGCGGCTTGGCGCCGGCGGCTTCCAGCGCGCGCATCGCGCCGTCGACCAGCGGCTGGATGCCGGCGTTGCAGGGGTTCATGGTCGAGTGGCCGTTGGCCACGCCGACGATGGGTTTCTCGAAGTCGCCGTCGCCGAAGCCGACGGCGCGCAGCATGGCGCGGTTGGGCGAGCGCGCCGGGCCCTGGGTGATCAGGCGGGAGCGGCGGTTGGCGGGGGTGGTCATGGGCTGCCTCCTCGGCGCCAGTCTAGGGGACGCCATTGTTGCATTCCAATACAATGAAGGTGGCCTATTGATACCTATTAGGTATGAACATCCCGGACCTGCGCCAGCTGCGCCACTTCGTCGCCGTCGCCGAGCGGCTGCACTTCGGCCGCGCCGCGGCGGCGCTGCACATCTCGCAGCCGCCGCTGTCGCGCTCGATCCGCAGCCTGGAGGCGCGCCTCGGCGCGACGCTGCTCGCGCGCACCCGCCGGCGCGTCGAGCTCACCCCCGAGGGCACGCGCTTTCTCGAGGAAGCGAAAAAGATCCTCGAGCAGCTCGAGCGCGCGGTGCACGAGGTGGGAAGCATGGCCGGCGGCGACAGCGGCCGCCTGCGACTCGGCTTCGTCTCGCTCGCCGATTACGGCGTATTGCCGGGCCTGCTCAAGCGCTTCAAGGCGCTCCGGCCCGGCGTGGCGTTGCAGTTGCGCGAGATGCTCTCGCCCGAGCAGGCCGCGGCGCTCGCCGCGGGCGAACTGGATTTCGGGCTGCTGCTGCCGCCAGTCGCGGGAGCGGATTTCGAGCACGTGGTGGTGCAGCGCGAGCGCTTCGTCGCTGCCTTGCCCGCGCGCCACGCGCTCGCGCGGCTGCGCGGCCCGCTCGCGGTGCGCGAGCTCGCCGGCGAGGCCTTCGTCATGGTGCCGCGCGATATCGCGCCGGGGCTGAACGACATCATCGTCGGCCTCGCGTCGCGCGCCGGGTTCGCGCCGCGCCTCGCGCAGGAGGCGATCCAGATGCAGACCGTGGTCAGCCTGGTATCGAGCGGCCTGGGCGTGGCGCTGGTGCCCGGCTCGGTCGCCAACCTCGGCCGGCGCGGCGTTGCCTACCGCGAGCTCGCCGATGCGCACCCGCACCTCGACCTGTGGCTCGCCTGGCGGCGCGGGCCGCTCGGCGTCGCCGCACGCGACTTCGTCCAGCACGCGCGCAGCATGGCGCGCTAAGCTGCGGTCCCACGCATGCTGGTCCACCCCGACTTCGACCCCGTAGCCCTCTCCATCGGCCCGCTGGCGGTGCGCTGGTACGGCCTGATGTACCTGGTGGGATTTGCCGGCGGCTTCTGGCTCGGCGCTCGGCGCATCGCGCAGGGCCTTGCGCCGGTGACGCGCGCGCAGCTCGACGACCTGTTGTTCCTCATCGTGCTCGGCGTGATCCTCGGCGGGCGCCTGGGCTATGTGCTGTTCTACAAGCCGGGCTACTACGCCGCGCATCCGCTGGAAATCTTCGCCATCTGGCAGGGCGGCATGTCGTTCCACGGCGGGCTGCTCGGCGTGATGCTCGCCATGGCCTTCGCCGCCTGGCGCCACCGCATCGACTGGCTGCGGCTGATGGACTTTGTCGCGCCGCTCGTTCCGCTTGGCATCGCCGCCGGGCGCCTGGGCAATTTCATCAACGGCGAGCTGTGGGGGCGGGCGACCGACCTGCCCTGGGGCATGGTGTTGCGCCACGCGGGCGCCGCGCCGCGCCACCCGTCGCAGCTCTACGAATTCGCTCTGGAAGGGCTGGCGCTGTTGGCGCTGCTATGGTGGTTCTCCGCCAAGCCGCGGCCGCGCGGCCAGGTGTCGGCGCTGTTCCTCATCGGCTACGGCAGCTTCCGCTTCGTCGTCGAATTCGCACGCGAGCCCGACGCTTTCCTCGGCTTTCTCGCCGCCGGCCTCACCATGGGCCAGTGGCTATGCGTGCCGATGATCGCTGCCGGCGTCGCCCTGTTCGCCTGGTCCAGGCACTAAGTGAGCGCCTGCTCCAGCAGGCGCGCAACGTGCATCGCGCGCCGCCCGGTGCCGTCGGCGATCTGGTGGCGGCAGCTGGTGCCGTCGGCAACGAGCAGCGCTTCCTTGGATGAACCCCTAATCGCCGGGAACAGGGACAGCTCACCCATCTTCATCGATACGTCGTAGTGCTCGGTCTCGTAGCCGAAGCTGCCGGCCATGCCGCAGCAGCTGGTCTGCACGGTATTTATCTTCAGGCCGGGAATCATCTGCAGAACCTTTTCCACCGCGGGCATGGCGTCGAAGGCTTTCTGGTGGCAATGGCCGTGCAGGACCACTTCGCCTTTTACTTCCTTGAACTTCAGCGCGCCCGGCTCGCGCGCGAGGAATTCCTCGAGCAGGAAGGAATTCTTCGCCAGCATCTCGGTGCCGGGGAGCAGCACCGGGTATTCGTCGCGCAGCGTGAACAGGCAGGAGGGCTCGAGCCCGATCACCGGGATGCCGCGCGCCGCCCATGAATTGAGCGCGTCGAAGACGCGCCGTGCCTCGCGCCTCGCCTCCTTCACCATGCCGACGGCAAGGAAGGTGCGCCCGCAGCACAGCGGCCGGTCGGCGAGCACCGGCTCCGCAACGTGTACGCGGTAGCCGGCCGCCTGCAGCACGCGGATCGCGGCGCGCGTGTTCTCCGGCTCGAAGTAGCGGTTGAAGGTGTCGACGAACAGCATCACCTCGCCGCCGCCGCTCTTCGCCCACGCGCGCTCGACGATGCGGTCGCGACGCCAGCGCGGCAGCTTCCGCTTTGCCGAGAAGCCAAGAATGCCCTTGATTGAATCCTGAAAAAAATTCGACAACGGCCCCAGCTGCGCGGCGAGCGGCGCGTAGCGCGGCAGATACGCGATGGCGCGGTCGCGCGGCGTGTAGCCGTGGCGCGCCTTGTAGTGCGAGAGGTATTCGATCTTCATGCGCGCCATGTCGACGCCGGTGGGGCATTCGCGCTTGCAGCCCTTGCAGGAGACGCAGAGATCGAGCGCGTCTTTCGCGTCGTCTAACGGAATTTGATTGGATAAAGCAAGGCGAAGCGTATTCGCCCGCCCCCGCGTCAGGTGCACTTCGTCCTGCGTCGCGCGGTAGGACGGGCACATGGTGCCGGCGTCGAACTTGCGGCAATGGCCGTTGTTGTTGCACATCTCGACGGCCTTGTCGTAACCGCCCCACTCCGACCAGTTGAGTGCCGGCTTGAGCTCGATGGTTTTGTAATAGGGTGGAAATCTAAACAGCGAGCGATCGTCCATCTTCGACGGGTTGACGATCTTGCCGGGGTTCATCAGCCCCTTGGGGTCGAGCCAGGACTTGATCTCGCCGAGCGCCGCGGTGAGGCGCGGGCCGAAGAAGGGCGCGATCCACTCCGAGCGCACCAGGCCGTCGCCGTGCTCGCCGGAGTAGGCGCCCTTGTACTGCTTCACCAGGGCGCAGGCTTCTTCCGCGATGGCGCGCATCTTCTGCGCGCCGTTGCGGCGCATGTCGAGGATCGGCCGCACATGCAGCGTGCCGACCGAGGCGTGCGCGTACCAGGTGCCGCGCGTGCCGTGCTTCTCGAACACCTTGGTGAGGCGGTCGGTGTACTCGGCGAGATGCTCGAGCGGCACCGCGCAATCCTCGATGAAGGACACCGGCTTGCCGTCGCCCTTCATCGACATCATGATGTTGAGGCCGGCCTTGCGCACCTCCCACAGGTCGCGCTGCGATTTAGCGTCGGTGATCTCGACCACGCTGCCGGGCAGCCCGAGGTCGCCCATCAGCTGGGCCAGCTGCTTCAGTTTTCCGCTTTGATCCTGTTCGCCGGAAAATTCGACCAGCAGAATGGCCTCCGGATCGCCCCGGATAAAGGCGTCCACCGTATTGCGAAAGGCACCAATGTCGCGCGCGAGGCCGATCATGGTGCGGTCGACCAGCTCCACCGCCGACGGCCCGAGCTTGACGATGTGCTGCGTCAGGTCCATCGCGGTGAAGAAGCGCGGGAAGTGCACCACGCCGAGCGCGCGCGCCGGCGGCAGCGGCGAGAGCTTGAGGTGGATGCGCTCCGACCAGGCGAGCGTGCCCTCCGAGCCGACCAGCAGGTGCGCGGCATTGGCGTGCGGCGGGCCGAGATGATCGAGGTTGTAGCCGGCGACCTTGCGCAGCAGTTTCGGAAAACGGGCGTCTATCTCGCCCTTTTCCCTCTCATAAAGGCTCTTTAACTTGCGAAGAAATTCGCCGTATTCACCCGAGCCCTCATTCATAGGGCCGAACCGCCACTGCTTGCCAGCTACGGTTACCGCATCAATGGCGAGAACGTTGTGCACCATGTTGCCGTAGGCGATCGAGCGCGAGCCGCAGGAGTTGTTGCCCGCCATGCCGCCGAGCGTGGCCTGGGCGCTGGTGGAGACGTCGACGGGGAACCAGAGATTTTTTGTTCTTAAGAACGAATTTAATGAATCAAGGACGACACCCGGCTGCACGATGGCACGGCGTCCGTCCTCATCAACTTCAGTAATCTTGTTGAGAAATTTCGTCTGGTCGATGATCAATGCGGCGCCCACCGCCTGGCCGCACTGCGAGCTGCCGGCGCCGCGCGGCAGGATCGGCACGCCGAGGCTCGCGGCGACGCCGATGGCGGCGCGCGCGGCTTCTTCGCTGCGCGGCACGACGATGCCGAGCGGCTCGATCTGGTAGATGGAGGCGTCGGTGGAGTAGCGGCCGCGCGAGGCGGCATCGAACAGCAGCTCGCCGTCGACCTCTGACTTCAGCCGCGCTTCGAGCGGAGTGATGCTCATCGCGGCACGCTGTCGCTCATGAAAGCAGGCTTGCCACTTTGTTGGCGAGATGATCCGACAGCAGCACGCGAATCTTCTCCACGTCCCTCGCACCCAGCGCGGCGAGGATCTCGCCGTGCTCGCGCACCGCGGCGTCCCAGCGCTCCTTGGAAAGATTGGCCATGTAGCGCGCGCGGCGCACGTTGCCGTTGAGTTGCCGGTAAGTGTTGAAGAGCACCGTGTTGCCCGAGTACTTGACGATCTTCAGGTGGATGGCCTGGTTGAACTTGAAGTAGCCGGCGAGGTCGCCGCGCGCATGGTAGGCGAGCATCTCGTAGTGCAGCGCGCGGATTTCATTCAATTGCGCCTCGGTGGCCTGCGCGCAGGCGAGCGCGCCGGCGAGCGCCTCGAGCGCGCCCATCACGGCGAGGGTCTCGCCGAGGCGCACCGGGTCCATCGGCGCGACGATCGCCCCCCGGTTGGGCAGCAACTCGACCATCCCCTCGGTGGCGAGTACCTTGAAGGCTTCGCGCAGCGGCGTGCGCGAGACGCCGAGCTGGGCGGTCAGCAGCCGTTCATTGAGGCGCGTGCCGGCGGCGAGCCGCCCCTGCACAATCAGGTCCCTCAGCCGGTCGGTCGCTTCCTCATGGAGGGGCCGGCGGGTGATGGGGCTGATGTCTTGTGTTTCTGCCACTTTGTATGCAGAATACAAAAACGATGCTGTTTTGGCAACTGATTTAGCATTTTTTACTGTTTGTATGCAAATTCAGGAGGCGTGATGGGTAGAGCCGCCGGACGACATTTCCTCCAGATCCCGGGTCCGACCAACGTCCCGGACCGGGTGCTGCGCGCGATCGACTTCCCCACCATGGACCACCGCGGCCCCGATTTCGGCGTCCTCGGCAAAGCGGTCCTCGAGGGGATGAAGCGCGTCTTCCGCACCGCCGGCCACGTGGTGATCTACCCGGCCTCCGGCACCGGCGCCTGGGAAGCGGCGCTCGCCAACACGCTATCGCCGGGCGACAAAGTCCTGATGTATGAGACCGGCCACTTCGCCGCCCTGTGGCACAAGATGGCGAAGAAGCTCGGCCTCGAGCCCGAGTTCATCGCCGGCGACTGGCGCACCGGCGCCGACCCGCAGGCGATCGAGGCTCGCTTGCGCGAAGACAAGGACCACCGCATCAAGGCGGTGTGCGTCGTCCACAACGAAACGTCCACCGGGGTTGTTTCTCGAATCCCGGAAATAAGAAAAAGTATCGATGGCGCAAAGCATCCGGCTCTTTTCATGGTCGACACCATCTCTTCGCTTGCCTCGATCGACTACCGGCACGACGACTGGGGCGTGGACGTCACCGTCGGCGGCTCGCAGAAGGGCCTGATGCTGCCGCCCGGGCTGTCGTTCAACGCCGTGAGCGCCAAGGCTCTTTCCACTTCGAAGTCCGCCCGGCTGCCGCGCAGCTTCTGGGACTGGGGCGAAATGATCGCCGCCAACAAGGACGGCTACTTTCCCTATACGCCGGCCACCAACCTGCTCTACGGCCTGCGCGAGTCGCTCAAGATGCTGCTCGAGGAAGAAGGCCTGGAGAACGTGTTCGCGCGCCACCAGCGCCATGGCGAGGCGACGCGCCGGGCAGTGCGCGCCTGGGGCCTCGAAGTGCTGGCGAAGAACCCGGCCGAGTACTCCGGCTCCCTCACCGCGGTGATGATGCCCGCGGGCCACGACGCCGACCGCCTGCGCAAGCTGATCCTCGAGCATTTCGACATGTCCCTCGGCACCGGGCTGGGCAAGCTGGCCGGCAAGGTCTTCCGCATCGGGCACCTGGGCGACTTCAACGACCTGACGCTCGCCGGCACGCTCGCCGGCGTCGAAATGGGCTTGGCGCTCGCCGGCGTGCCTGCTAAGAAGGAGGGTGTGCAGGCGGCCATGGCGTATCTCGCGGAGTGCGCCCGGACCCCGGCCCGGCGAGCGGCCTGAACCGCTAGTCGAATAACCAAAGGAGGAGTGAAATGAAGAAGCAAACAGCCATGATCGCCGGCGCACTCGCCGGCCTGACGCTGACCAGCGCTTCCGCGTTGGCGTGGGAGCCGAGCAAGCCGGTCGAAATCGTCGTTGCCGCCGGCGCCGGCGGAGCCTCCGACCAGATGGCGCGGATGATGCAGGCCGCGATCCAGAAGAACAACCTGATGAAGCAGCCGATGGTGGTCTCGCTCAAGGGCGGCGCCTCGGGCGCGGAGGCGCTGATGTACATGAAGTCGGGCGCCGGCGACCCCAACAAGGTGCTGATCGCCTACTCGCTCATCTACATGCTGCCGCTGTCGGCCAAGATCCCGTTCAACTGGCGCGAGCTGACGCCGGTGTCGGTCGTCGCGCTCGACCAGTTCGTGCTGTGGACCAACACCCAGCTGCCCTACAAGACGGTGAAGGAATTCGCCGAAGCCGCGCGCAAGGCCGATCCGCCCTTCAAGATGGGCGGCACCGGGTCGAAGCGCGAGGACCACGTCCTCACCGTGTTCCTCGAGCAGAAGACCGGCGCGAAGTTCGCCTACCTGCCCTACAAGTCCGGCGGCGAGGCGGCGACCCAGCTGGTCGGCAACCACACGCAGTCGAACGTCAACAATCCGTCGGAGAACCTCGAGGTCTGGCGCGCCGGCCAGGTGCGGGCGCTGTGCGTGTTCGACAAGGAGCGCATCCAGTACAAGACCAAGGTCACCGACACCCAGTCGTGGAACGACATCCCCACCTGCAAGGACCAGGGGGTCGACGTGCAGTACCTGATGCTGCGCGCGCTGTTCCTGCCGGGCAAGGTGAGCGCCGAGCAGACCGCGTTCTACGTCGACCTGTTCAAGAAGGTGACGCAGACGACGGAATACAAGGACTACCTGGAGAAGCAGGCGCTCAAGCCGATCTTCCTCACCGGCAAAGGGATGCTGCAGTTCCTGGAACAGGACGACGCGCTCAACAAGAGGCTGATGACCGAAGCGGGCTTCGTCGCCAATTAAGCGGTGACGAGCGTCCGCAAGGTCGACGTCGTCGTCTCGCTGCTGCTGCTGGCGCTCGCCGGGCTGCTGGGGTTCGACAACTGGCGCACGGGCATCGGCTGGGATTCGACCGGACCGCAGGCCGGCTACTTCCCGTTCTTCCTGTCGTCGATCCTCGCTGGCGCCTGCCTCTACGGCATCGCCAAGGAATTCCTGGCGCGCCGGCAGGTGGCGGAAACCTTCGTCACGCGCGAGCAGTTCGGGCGCGTGGCGCAGGTGTTCGTGCCGACGCTGCTGTTCTGCCTGGCGATGCAATGGCTCGGGCTGTACGTGGCGAGCTTCCTGCTGGTCGCCGGCTTCATGGTCTGGGTCGGGCGCATCGCGGCCTGGAAGTCGCTGCTCACCGCGCTTCTCTTCGTCCTCGCCATGTACGGCACTTTCGACATCGCCTTCGACGTCATCATGCCCAAGGGGCCGCTCGAAGCCCTGATCGGCCGCTAGGCGACGATGGAAGCGCTCGGCCTCCTCTTCTACGGCTTCAAGATCCTGATGACCTGGAAGATCCTGGCGCTGATGATGGTCGGCCTGGTGCTCGGCATCTTCGTCGGCGTGCTGCCCGGCCTCGGCGGCCCGAACGGCGTCGCCATCCTGCTGCCGCTCACCTTCACCATGGATCCGACTTCCGCCATCGTCATGCTGTCGTGCATCTACTGGGGGGCCCTGTTCGGCGGCGCCATCACCTCGATCCTGTTCAACATCCCGGGCGAGGCCTGGTCGGTGGCGACGACTTTCGACGGCTATCCGATGGCGCAGCAGGGCAAGGCGGCCGAGGCGCTGACCGCAGCCTTCACCTCGTCGTTCATCGGCTCGCTGGTGGCGGTGCTGCTGATCACCTTCCTCGCGCCCGGCATCGCCTCGTTCGCCCTGCGCTTCGGGCCGCCGGAATTCTTTGCCGTCTACTTTCTCACCTTCTGCTCGTTCGTCGGCCTCGGGCGCGAGGAAAAGCACAAGACCATCATCTCGATGGCGCTCGGCTTGCTGCTCGCCGGCGTCGGCATGGACACCGTGTCGGGCCAGCTGCGCATGACCTTCGGCTCGGACGAGCTGCTGCGGGGGATCAACTTCCTGGTCGCGGTGATCGGCTTGTTCGGCATCAGCGAGATCCTGCTGACGATGGAGGAGCGCCTCGCGCTGCGCGGCCATGCCGCCGGCATCAGCCTGCGCGTGGTGCTGAAGGTGTGGAAGGAGATGCCGCGCTACTGGGTGACGCTGCTGCGCTCTTCCGCCATCGGCTGCTGGCTCGGCATCACGCCGGGCGGGGCGATCGCCGCCTCCTTCATGGGCTACAACCTCGCCAAGCGCTTCTCCAAGGACCCGGAATCCTTCGGCAAAGGCCGCATCGAAGGCGTATTCGCCCCGGAGACCGCGGCCCACGCCTCGGGCACCTCGGCGCTGCTGCCGATGCTCGCCCTGGGCATTCCCGGCTCGGGCACGGCGGCGATCCTGCTCGGCGGCCTGATGGTCTGGGGGCTCAATCCCGGCCCGCTGCTGTTCGTCGAGCACAAGGGCTTCGTCTGGGGCCTGATCGCGTCGATGTACCTCGGCAATGTCGTCGGCCTGATCCTGGTGCTCACCACGGTGCCGCTGTTCGCCGCCGTGCTGCGCGTGCCGTTCTCCGCCATCGCGCCGATGATCGTGGTGTCCTGCGCGATCGGCGCCTTTGCCATCCAGAACGCCATGTTCGACGTCTGGCTGATGCTGTTGTTCGGCGTCGTCGGCTATGCTTTCAAGAAGATCGGCATTCCACTCGCCCCGTTCACGCTGGCGCTGGTGCTCGGCAATCGCGCCGAGGATTCCTTTCGCCTCTCGATGATCGGCGCGGCCGGCGACCTGCGCGTGTTCTGGTCCAACAGCCTGGTCGGCACCATCGCCACGCTGGCGCTGATCCTGCTCTTCTGGCCGGTGATTTCCGCCGTGAGCGGGCGGCTGCGGGCCGTCTTCGGGCGCCCCGCATGAGCGGCGCCGTCCTGCTCGAGCGCGACGGGGCGGTCGCCACCGTCACGCTCAGCAACCCGGAGCGATTGAATGCGCTGTCGGCGGCGATGTGGCTTTCCCTCGGAAAAAAATTCGAGGAATTGGAAAAAGACGATTCCATTCGTTGCGTCATCCTGCGCGGCGCGGGCGACAAAGCCTTCGCCGCGGGTGCCGACATCGCCAACTTCGCCCAGGAGCGCGCCAACTCGAGGCAGGCGAAGGAATACGCCGGGCGCTTCGTCGGCAGCATGCGCGCGCTCGCCGAGTGCCGCCACCCGGTCGTAGCGGCGATCCGCGGCGCCTGCGTCGGCGGCGGGCTGCTGATCGCCTCCCAGGCCGACATCCGCATCTGCGGTGAAGGCTCGCGCTTCGGCGTGCCGGTGAAGAACCTCGGCCTGGTCGAGGCCTACGACGAGCTCGCGGCGATGATGAAAGTGGTCGGCCGCGCCGCGGCGCTCGAACTGCTGCTCGAGGGCCGCATCTGGAACGCGCGCGAAGCCTACGAGAAGGGCCTGGTGAACCGCATCGTCGGCGACGGCGGCGTATTCGACGAGGCGCGCGCCACCGCGCAGCGCATCGCCGAAGGCGCGCCGCTCGCGGCGCGCTGGCACAAGAAATTCATCCGGCGCCTCGCCGACCCGCGCCCGCTGACTGAAGCGGAATTCGACGAGAGCTACGCCTGCTTCGACACGGAAGACTTCCGCGAAGGGGTCGCTGCATTTCTCGCCAAGAGAAAACCGACGTTCAAGGGAAAATGAGCATGCGCTTGATCGTCATCCTCGCGCTGGCGTTCATTCCCCAAGTCAGCGCGCAGACATTTCCGTCGAAGCCGGTGCGCATCCTGGTCGGCTCGGCCGCCGGCGGCGGCACCGACATCATCTCGCGCCTGCTCGCCGCCAAGCTGCAGGAGGCCTGGGGCCAGGCGGTAGTGGTCGAGAACCGCACCGGCGCGAGCGCCTCGATCGCGGCGGATTTCGTGGCGAAGAGCCCGCCCGACGGCTACAACGTGGTGATGGCGGTGCCGAATTCGCACACCATCGCGCCGCACCTCATCAAGCTGCCCTACGACGCGCTGCGCGATTTCACGCCGATCACGCTCGCCATGCAGGTGCCGCACGTGCTGGTCGTCAGCGCGAATTCGCCGCTCAACAGCATGAAAGAGCTGGTGGAGCAGGCGAAAGCCAATCCCGGCAAGCTGAATTTCTCGTCCTCGGGCATCGGCGCCACGCAGCATCTCGCCGGCGAGGTGTTCAACCTGGTGGCGGGGGTCAAGGCGGTGCACGTGCCCTACAAGGGCAGCGCCGCGGCGATGCAGGACCTGATGGCCGGCGTGGTGACGATGAGCTTCGACACCACTGCCTCCTCGATCGGCTTGATCCGCGGCGGCAAGTTGAAGGCGCTCGCCGTCGCCGCGCCGCGGCGCGCGTCGGCGCTGCCGAATGTCCCGACCACCGCCGAGGCGGGCTACCCCGGCGTGGAAATGATCACCTGGTACGGCCTGTTCGGCCCGGCCGGCATGCCTCGCTCGCTCGCCGAGCGCTGGCAGCAGGATGTGGCGCGCGTGCTTGCACTGGCCGACGTCAAAGAGCGCGTCGCCATGCTCGCCGGCGAGGCCGGCGGCAACACCCCCGAGGAATTCGCCGCTTTCATCCGCGCCGAGTTCGCGAAAATGGGAAAGCTGGTGAAGGACGCCGACGTGCGCGCGGAATAGGCTAGCGGCCGCGCACCGGTCCCATCAGCGTGTCGGGCAGCCAGGTGGCGATCTCCGGGAACACGCACAGGATGAGGATGGCGAGGAACATGCACAGCACGTAGGGGATGGTGCCCCACATCACCTTCATCAGCGGCACGTCGGGCGCGATCGAGCTGACGATGTAGATGTTGAGGCCGACCGGCGGGTGGATCAGGCCGATCTCCATGTTGATGGTGAGGATGACGCCGAACCACACCGGATCGAAGCCGGCGGCGGTGATGATCGGCAGCAGGATCGGGCTGGTCATCAGGATGATGGCGGCCGGCGGGATGAAAAAGCCGCACACCAGCAGGAACAGGTTGATCATGCCCATCAGCACCCAGCGGTTGACGTGCATGTCCGCGATCGCCTGCGCCAGCGTCTGCGTCAGGTACAGCGAGGTCAGCATGTAGCCGAACAGCACCGCCGCGCCGATGATCATCAGGATCATGAGCGACTCGCGCGTGGTGTCGCGCAGGATCGCCCACCACTGCGCCGGCTGCCACATGCGGTAGATCACCACCGCCAGCACCACGCACATCGCGGCACCGACACCGGCCGCCTCGGAGGGCGTCGCCACGCCGCCGTAGAGCACGTACATGACGCCGACGATGATGGCGAGGAAGGGCGCGATCTTCGGGATCGAATGGAACTTCTCCTTCCACGTATAGCGGAAATCGGCGGCGTGCGAGCGGAAGCCGCGGCGCCAGATGGCGAACAGCGTCCACAGCATGAACAGGCCCGTCAGCATCAGCCCCGGAATCACCCCAGCGAGGAACAGGCGCCCGATCGAGGTCTCGGTGGCGATGCCGTAGAGGATGAAGGTGATCGAGGGCGGGATCAGGATGCCGAGCGTGCCGCCGGCGCAGATCGAGCCGGTGGCGATGTCGTCCGGATAGCCGCGCTTGCGCATCTCCGGGATGCCCATCTTGCCGATCGCCGCGCAGCAGGCGGGCGAGGAGCCGGTGAGCGCGGCGAAGATGGCGCAGGCGCCTAGGTTGGAGATCACCAGGCCGCCGGGCAACCGGTAGAGCCAGCGGTCGAGCGCCTCGTACAGGTCCTTGCCCGCGGGCGAGGAGCCGATCGCCGCGCCCATCATGACGAACATCGGGATCGACACCAGCGTGAAATCGTTGAGCCCCGCGTAGAAGGTCTCGGCCACTACCTGCAGCGCGCCGAAGCCCTGGAAGATGACGATGAAGACGAGCGACAGCGCGCCCAGGCCGAACGCCACCGGCGCGCCGGAGAGCAGCACGATCAGCGTGGCGATGAGCACGATGGCGCCCTGCGTGGTGGGGCTCAATCCATTTCCTCCGGCTTGATGCCGAAGGGCAGCTCGCGCCCGCTCACCAGGCAATAGAGGTCGGCCATGTACTGCAGGCTGAGGATCGCCATGCCGATCGGCATCGCGCTGTAGGGGATCCACAGCCGCGCGCGCCACATGGTGTCCGAGACCCAGCGGTTCTCCCAGGCCTGCAGCCAGAAATTCGCCGTGAGGACCGTCATCAGGGCGCAGAAACCGAGCGCCATCACGATCGAGGCGAGCGCCAGCCACCAGCGCGGGCGCGGGCCGAGGGCGAGCGGCAGCACGTCGACGTTGACGTGGCCGCGCGTGAGCAGCAGGTAGGGACTGCCGACGAAGGTGGCCGCCACCAGGCTCCAAGTGACGAAGTCGGTCTGCCAGATGGTGTTCTGGTTGAGCACGTAGCGCACGAAGACCATCTCGCACACCACCAGCACGCTGAGGGCGATCAGCCCTGCGGCGAGCACGCCGCAGAGCTGCGACACCCGGCGGATGCCGCCGATGAAAGCGTCCAAACCGCTACTTGACGCGCAGCGCGTCGTCGATCAGCTTCTGGCCGTTCGGCACTTCCTTGGCGAACTCGGCGTAGGAGCTCGCGCGCGCCACCTTCAGCCAGGCGTCGTATTCCGCCGCGGTCAGCGTCACCACCTCGACCTTGTGGTCCTTGAAGATCTTGACCATCTCGTCGTCGAGCCCCTTCGCCTCGCGCGCGAAGTATTGCTGCGACATGCGGCCGGCGCGCAGCAGCACGTCCTGCTGCGCCTTGTTCAGGCGCGCGAAGCTCTTCTTCGACATGAGGAGCGGCTCGTACATGAACCACAGCGCGTTGTCGCCGGGCGCGGTGACGCACTTCACCTGCTCGTAGATGCGAAAAGAGACGAAGCTGCCCGTGCTGGTGTCGGTGGCTTCCGCCACGCCCGTTTGCAGCGCGTTGTAGACCTCGTTCGAGGGCACCGAGACGATCGAGGCGCCGGCCGCCTGCCACATCGCGGCGAAGGTCGGACCGGCCGAGCGCACCTTGAGGCCCTTGATGTCGTCGGGCTTGCGGATGCAGCCCTTCTTCGAGGCGACCGCGCCGGCGAGCCAGGCGTCCGCCAGCACCATCACGCCCGCCTTGTCGATCTGCGCCTTGATCTCCTTCATGAACTCGGAGTCGTTGAGGCGCTGCGCGCGGGCGTGGCTGCGCACCAGGCCCGGCATCAGGGTGGCGCCGAAGGCGCGCACCTTGCCGCTGGCGTAGTCGAGCGGGAAGGACGAAATATCGAGCTGGCCGTTCACCAGCGCGTTCCACTGCTCGTTCGGCTTGAACAGCGACGCGCCGGGGTAGACCTGCACCTCGAGCTCGACGTTGGCCGCCTTGGCGTCGCGCGCCACGATCTGCACCATTTCGTCGCGCACGTCGCCGCGCCCGCCGGGGAACTGGTGCGAGGCGCGCAGGGTGGCGGGAGCGGCGAAGGCGCCAGCGCTCAGCGCCGCGGATACGGCGAGGGCGATCGTGGACAGCTTGATGGTTTTCATGGAACCCTCCTCCTCAGGAAGCTCGGCAATCCTAACTCAGATCACGCCCTCGGCGCGCAGACGGGAGATCTCGTCGATTTTTAACTGAAGTAATTTTCCAAGAATCTCGTCCGTATGCTGCCCGAGCAGCGGCGGCGCGAGCTGGTAGTCGAGCGGCGTGCCCGAGAAGCGCATCGGGCTCGCGACCAGCGGGATCTTTCCCGCCGTGGCGTGCTCGAGCTCGATCTTCACGCCGCGCGCCCTGACCTGCGGCTCCTCGAACACCTGCGCCACGTCGTTGATCGGGCCGTTGGGCACGCCAGCGGCCTCGAGTAACGGCAGCCACTCGGCCGTTTTCTTTTTAACGAAAATCTTTTGAATCAAAGCCGTCAGTTCTTTGCGGTTCTCCACCCTCTTCCCGTTGGTGGCAAAACGCGGATCGCTGGCCAGTTCCGGGCAGCCCGCCGCGTCGCAAAACTTGCGGAACAGGTTGTCGTTGCCGCAGGCCACGATCACCTCGCCGTCGGCGCTGCGGAACGGCTGGTAGGGCACGATGTTGGGGTGCAGGTTGCCGATGCGCCCGGGCGGCCTGCCGGTCGCGAAGTAATTGGTGTTCTGGTAGGCGAGCAGCGCGATCTGCGAGTCGAGCAGCGCGAGGTCGAGGTGCTGCCCCTTTCCACTCTCAGCCCGGTGCGCCAGCGCGGCGCAGATGGCGATCGAGGCATACATGCCGGTGATGATGTCGGCGATCGGCACGCCGGCGCGCTGCGGCTCGCCGTCGGATTCCCCGGTGACGCTCATCATCCCGCCCATGCCCTGGATCATGAAGTCGTAGCCCGGGCGTTCCTTGTAAGGCCCGCTCTGGCCGAAGCCCGTCACCGAGCAGTAGACCAGCCGCGGGTTGACGGTCTTCAGGTCGTCGTAGCCCAGGCCGTAGCGCGCGAGGTCGCCGAATTTGTAGTTCTCGAGCAGCACGTCGCATTTCCCCGCGAGGCGCCGCGCCAGGTCCTGTCCCGCGCGCGCGGAGAGGTTCAGCGTGATCGATTTCTTGCCGCGGTTGGCCGAGGTGAAGTAGGCCGAGTCCCTGGTGTCATTCCCCGCCCGGTCCTTCACCCACGGCGGGCCGAAGGCGCGCGAATCGTCGCCGCTTCCCGGCCGCTCGACCTTGATCACCTCGGCGCCGAGGTCGGCGAGGTTCTGCCCGGCCCACGGCCCCGCGAGCACGCGCGACAGGTCGAGGACTCTTATGTGCGAGAGCGGGCCGGCCATGCGCATTTCTACCAGAGAGTAACGAGCATGCGCGTCGCCATGGCGAACATCATTAGCGCGAAGATCATGCGCAGGCGCCGCACCGGCAGCCGGTAGGCGGTGCGCGCGCCGAGCGGCGCGAGCGCCATGCTGGTGACCACGATCAGCGCCAGCGCCGGCCAGTGGATAAAGCCCTTGAGGAGGTAACCCGCGCTTCCCGCGATGGCGATCGGGAAGCCCACCGCGGCGGCGGTGCCGATGGCGCGGCGCACCGGCACGCTGCACCACAGGAGGAACGGGATGGTGAGAAAGGCGCCGCCGGCGGCGAACAGGCTCGAGGCAGTGCCGATCACGGCGCCGGCGCCGAGGAGGCCCGCCGGCCCGGGCAATTCACGCACGGTGCGCGGCTTGAGGTCGAAGAAGATCTGCGTCGCCGCGGCAAACGCCAGCACGGTGAAGATCATCGCCAGCGGCCGCGTCGGCAGGCTGGCGGCGACGAGCGCCGCGCCGAACGAGCCGGCGAGGATCCCCGGCGAGACGGCGAGCGCGACCTTCCAGTCGACCGCGCCGTGCCGGTGGTGCGCCCGCATGCTGGAAGCCGAAGTGAAGAAGATGGTGGCCATCGAGGTGCCGAGCGCGAGGTGCAGCACCTCGGCATCCGGCATCCCCTGCGCGCGATACGCCCACGCCAGCAGCGGCACCATGATGGCGCCGCCGCCGATGCCGAGGAGGCCGGCGAGGAAGCCCACCACGGCGCCGATCGCCAGGTAGACCAGCCACCACTCGCTCATTTCAGGAGGTGCGCCGCGAGCTCGACGAAGCCCTGCCCTGATTTTTCGCGGGTAACGAACCTGGGCGGGCTTGCAAGGCGAAACGACCGCACATTGGCAACCCCCACCGAGTTTTCGAAAAAGCCGAACATCGGCTCGTCGTTGGGCGAGTCGCCGACAAAGGCCACGGTGCGGTTGGCGGCGTCCAGGTCCATGGAGAAACGCTCCGCGAACAGGCGCTTCGCCATGGCGAGCTTGTCGTAGGCGCCAAACCAGCCGTTGACGTGGATCGAGCTCACTTTTGCCGTGAGGCCCGCCTCGCGCATCAGCGCGGCGATGCGCTCGGCGGCTTCAAGCGGCAGGGCCGGCACGTCCTCGCGGTAGTCGATGGCGAGATCGGTCTCGCGGTAGGCCTGGTCGGCGGCAATCGCACTTCCCGGTACGGAAGAAAGAATTTTTTTTGAAATGCTTTTCATGCGTTGAAGGTTTTCCCTTCGGGTTTCTTCATTGTCCTGATAACGCCGGTGCAGCTTGCCTTCTCCATACCAGAAATAAAAAGCGCCGTTCTCGCCCACCACCGCGTCCACCGGCCACATGCGCGCGATGTGGTCGCACCAGCCGGCCGGGCGGCCGGTCACCGGCACGACGATCCGGTCGGCGCGCTTGAGGCGCTCGAGCGCGCTGTAGGCGTCGGCCGTGAGCCGGCCGTCGGTGGTGAGGGTGTCGTCGACATCGAAGAGCAGCGCGCGGATGTCGGACGCCCGAAGTTCGGACAACGGCAAAAGCGCCGCTCGCGGCTTCATCGGCCGAGCGCCTGCGCCACGCGCGCACGCTGCGCCTCGCTCATCAGCAGGCCCGCCTTGGTGCGCCGCCAAAGCACGTCCTCGGCCGAGCGTGCCCATTCGCGCTCCACGCACCACTTCGCCTCCCGTTCTGTCAGGCCGGCGCCGAAATCCTCCCCCAGGTCGCCATCGCCCACGAGCTCGTGGGACAGGATGCCGTGGCGGCGAAAGATCGGGCGCTTGACGGGCTCGGGGATGCGCGGGAAGCGGGCGAAGAACTCGTCGCGCGCCTGCATCCGCGTACGGCCGCCGAACTCGCTCCCCGCCAACGGCACGTTAGCGGTCCACGCGCCCCGCATGCCGGGGAAATAAGGCGCGAGGCGCTCCATGGCGTGCTCGGCAAGGCGCCGGTAGGTGGTGATCTTGCCGCCGAACACCGAGAGAACCGGCGACGCTCCCGCGTCGTCGTCTACGCGCAAAGTGTAGTCGCGCGTCACCGATGAGGCGTCGGGTGAACCGTCGTCGTAGAGCGGGCGCACCCCGGCGTACTTCCACACCACGTCCTGCGGTGCCACCGGTTTGGCGAGATAGCGGTTTATCGCTTTACACAAATATTGAATTTCGTCTGCGGTGGCTTCTCCCGAGGAGATTTTTTCCTGGGTGATATCAGTCGTTCCCACCAGGGTATGAATATCTCCATAAGGGATCATGAAGATCACGCGCTTATCGTCGTTCTGGAGGATGAAGGCGTGGTCGCCCTGGTAGAGCTTGGGCAGCACGATGTGGCTGCCGCGCACCAGGCGCACCGCGTCCTTCGAAGGCTGCCGCAGGCGGTCGTTCAGCACCTGCTTCACCCAGGGACCCGCTGCATTGACGATTGCCTTTGCAGTCAGGGTTTCGCCGTTCGAAAGTTTTACCGTCCAAAAGCCCTTTTCTCTAAAAGCTGAAAGACATTCAGTCCCGGTCAACACCCGCGTACCCCGCTTGGCGGCGTCCATGGCGTTCGCCACCACCAGGCGAGCGTCGTCCACGCGGCAGTCGGAATAGATGAAGCCGTGCTTGAGCTCGGGCTTGAGACCCGAGTCGTAGGGCGGCGCATCCAGGCGCACCGCGTGCGAGCCCGGCAGGCTCGCGCGGCGCGACAGGTGGTCATATAGAAACAGCCCGGCGCGGATCATCCAGCGCGGCCGCAGCTCCGGCACGTGCGGCATGACGAAGCGCGCCGGCCAGACGAGGTGAGCGGCCACTCGCAGCAGCACCTCGCGCTCGGCGAGCGCCTCGGCCACCAGGCGGAATTCGTAATGCTCGAGGTAGCGCAGGCCGCCGTGGATCAGCTTGGAGGATGACGACGAGGTCGCCGAGGCGAGGTCGTCCTTCTCCGCAAGCAGCACCGAAAGCCCGCGCCCGGCGGCGTCGCGCGCGATCCCGGCGCCGTTGATGCCGCCGCCGATGACCAGCAGGTCGAGCGTCGGGGCCGCCGGCCTACTTCTTCTTCGCTGCGCCCGAAGGCGTGGTGTCGCCCGCCGTGGCCTGGATGGTCGGCTCGGGCGGCGGCGTGCGCCGGTTGACGATGCCGGCCTTCTGCAGCTTGTTCACGATGTCATCCGACATGGCATAGGAGCGCAGGAAGCCGTCCAGCGGCATGATCAGGCGCTTGCGCACCTCGAAGCGCGGCTTGCCCTCGGCGTCCTGGCCGGCAAGCGCCATCAAGTCGATCCGCACGATGGATCCGGTAACTACGATATTGGCGTAGCCGTCGGAATAGAGTTCTTCGGTCATGGCGCTCCCCTCGGTCCAATGCAGGCGGGGAATTCTACAAGAAGTCCCTTAGATACCAATGCTTAGGCGCGCACGCCGAGATTGTGGAGCAAGCGCGCGTCGTTAATACGCTGTTCACGTGAACGTCAGAGACTGTAAGAACCGATCTCCAAAAATTCAAAACGAAACCTGCGTTTGTTCCGCCCGCGACGCTTCAATTTTTACACCACGAATTGAAATACCCGCTGCTAGAATCATTCAACTACAAGCTGTCGCTTAAAAGTTACGCGCAGGCAAATTCCGGGGAGACATTAAATGGCTGTCATCAGCACGCAGTTCCTTGACGATCTCGCAACCGAAAACGCCATCGGCACGGCGTTCGATGCGCTCTCCCCACAGCAGGCATTCAACGCATTCGGCGACTTCACCGACGGCCTCACCGCCGGCGCCGTTATAGACAACATTCCGTCGAAGACGAACATCCACATCAGCGGGACGATCAACGGCAGCGGGGCGATATTCGACCTGATCGGCAACAACCTCACCGCCGCCACCACCACGGCCACGGTGCTGCGCGTCGACTACGAAAACGATCAACTATTTACGACCGAGCACCTGGTGGCGACCACCGGCGCGCCCGGCACCAATGGCGGCATCAGCATCGTCAAATCCGGCCCGACCGCCGGGACGGTCACCGGCAGCGTCCTCGATTTCGACTATCACTTCGCCAATAACCTCATCGGCGATTTCACCCACATTCAATTCCACGGCACCGCCAGCGTTACGGGCGCCCTCACCGTCAAAACCCTGCTGTACGACTTCAACAGCAGCACGGACGCGAACGACATCAGCATCAAGATTGGCTCGACCGCCGGCATCACCTTTAGCGCCAACGGCACGCCGACTGGCGGTTTCCTCAACTCGGCCACGCTCACCGTGGGCGCGGACCACGAAACCATCACCGCCACCGGCCTGAACGTCGCGGCGACGGCGTTCTTCGCGAACGGCGTCACCACGGCGCAGCAGTTCAACCTGCTCATCAGCGGCAACGACTCGATTACCGGCGCCCTTGCTGACGGGCAGACGATTTTTGGCGGCGCCGGTCATGATTCCATCCTCGGCGGCGGCAGCAACGACAGCATCGACGGCGGCTCCGGCAACGACACCCTGGTTTCGGGCGGCGACGGTACCACGCTGGTCGGCGGCACGGGCAATGATTTCATCGACGCCGGCAACTTCGTTGGCCAGAGCATCACCGAAGACAGCTCTCCCGGCGGCGGCATTGACACAGTCCGCATGGCCGGCGATATCGACCTTGCCACTTTCAGCGGCGGCGGCTTCGAGAACGCGATCGAGGTCAGCGAGACCTACGGCAACCTTTACGGCAACGCGTCCAACAACGTCCTCACCGGCGGCGATGTCGGCAACGCCTGGCTGGACGGTCGCGCGGGCGCCGACACCATGACGGGCGGACTCGGCAACGACTATTACATCGTGGACAACGTGGGCGACAAGCTCGGCGCCGAAGCGGTAAGTGGCGGCCACGACACCGTCTATGCCACGGTCAACTGGATTCTCGGCGCGAATTACGACGAGCTGGAGCTCGACGGAACAGCCAACCTCAACGGCACCGGCAACGCAATCGACAACGACCTCGACGGCAACAGCGGCAACAACGTCCTGAGCGGCCTGGACGGCAACGACGACATCGATGGTGGCGGCGGCAACGACGTCCTCAACGGCGGCCTCGGCAACGACAGCATCATCGCCGGCGGCGGCAACGACACGATCAACGCCGGCGACGGCGACAACTCCATCGTGGCCGGCGAAGGCATCAACAACATCGTCGCGGGCTCGGGCAACGACGCCATCACCAGCGGCGGCGGCAACGACAGCATCTCCAGCGGCGCGGGCAATGACGTGATCAACGCCGGCAACGGCGCGAACAGCATCGCCGCGGGCGCGGGTGACGACGTCGTCGTCACCGGGTTCGGCAACGACAAGATCGACGGCGGCGACGGCAACGACAACATCGACGGCGGCGAAGGCGCCGACGTCCTGACGGGCGGCGCGGGCGACGACTTCATCAGCGGCGGCCCGGGCGGCGGCGACTCGATCGACGGCGGCACGGGCAGCGACGTGCTGCTGGCCAGCGGCGCGAGCACCATCGTCGGCGGCGCCGGCGACGACACTATCGGCGGAGCCTTCAGCGGCGCCAAGGTGGACGGCGGCGACGGCAACGACCAAATCAGCGACGGCGGCAACACCAACAGCACGCTGCTCGGCGGCTTGGGCAACGACACCATCCAGACCGACACTCTCACCGATTCCATCGTCGGCGGCGCGGGCATCGACCAGGTCGAATACACCGGCAACGGCGGAACGATCACCCTCGAGGGCACGACCGAAAACCTCCGCCTGACGAACGGTGAAGGGACAACGGGGATCGGCAATGCGCTCGCGAATACGCTCACCAGCGACTTCGGCTACAACACCCTCGACGGCCTGCTGGGGAACGACACCTACAACGTTCGATCCGGCGACTTCGTCCAGGAGACGAACAACTCGCAGCACGGCGGTACCGACCTCGTCATCTTCAACGGCAATACGTCCGAGTCCATCCAGCTCGGCGAAGGCATCGAAAACCTCACGACCTTCGGCGACTCGGTGACGGGCTCCGGCAACGGGCTCGGCAACGTCCTCACCAACGGCGGCGAAGGCACCGCGGAGACCTTCTTCGGCAACGCGGGGAACGATACCTACAACGTCTTCAGCAGCGACTTCGTAGTGGAATCGAGCGACACCGCGTTCGGCACTGCCGACCTGGTGAACGCCTCGCTGAATGGCGGCGAGACCTGGAACCTCGGCGAAGGCGTCGAAAATCTCACGCTGGTCGCCCTGGAAGGCGGCACGCTCACCGGCAATGGCAGCAGCCATAACAACGTGATCACCGGTGCCACTACCGCCAACAACATCCTCAACGGCAATTTCGGCGACGACACCCTCATCGGCGGCGCGGGCGGCGACAGCCTGTCCGGCGGCGACGGCAACAACAGCGAGTCGGGCGGCGCCGGCGACGACATCATCTATGCCGGACTCGGCAACGACTCGGCCGACGGCGGCGCGGGCAACGACTTTATCATCGGCGACGCCGGCAACGACAGCCTGGTGGGCGGCACCGGCGACGACTACCTCCAGGGCGACGCCGGCAACGACAACCTGACCGGCGGCGACGGCAATGACAACCTCTACGGCGGCGAGGGCATCAACAATCTGAACGGCGGCGCGGGTAACGACTGGCTCGACGGCGGTAGCGTGGCCGGCAACACGCTGGTCGGCGGCGCGGGCGACGACGGCTTCGAGCGCTACCTGCTTAACAGCGGGGGCGTCGTCTCTCTCATCAGCGACTCGATGGACGGCGGAACCGGTATCGACACGGTCTTCCTGCAGGGCACCGGAGACAACAGCATCGGCACCCTCGCCCTGAATATGACCCAGCCCGGGTTCGGGAATATCGAGAACATCAACGCCGGCGAAGCGAGCTTCAGCATTGCGTTCAACATCACCGGCAACGGCCTTAACAACGCGCTGACGGGCGGCGGCGGCAACGACACCCTTAGCGGTGGCATCGGCAACGACAGCCTGTATGGCGGCGGTGGCAACGACTCGCTGGTCGGCGGCGACGGCAACGACTGGCTTGAGGGCGGCCCGGGTGTCGACGCGCTGGTCGGCGGTGCGGGCGACGACTCGTATGTGCTGGCGCTGACCAACACGGTCCATCTGTTTGAAGGCTTCCCCACCTCTTCCGGCGACATTTCCCTGGACACGTCCGAAGTTTCGGACACGGGCGGCAGCGACACCCTGGTGCTGGTGGGAGGCTCGGGCAACACCCCATTCGCCCCCTTCAACTACGACCTCGGCAACAACAGCATCAACACGGTGCCGTTCGAGAACATCGACGCGAGCGGCGCGGACAGCGCTATAGCCTTCAA